>NZ_JAPFQV010000001.1:0-303868 GCF_033804685.1 Micromonospora sp. RTP1Z1 | reverse complement strand
GCCCAGCACCGCCAGGCCGCCGACGATCGAGACCCAGACCAGCGGCCGGCCGAAGCCGTGCTCGCCGCCGTCGATGATGCCGTAGGTGAGCGCGACCAGGCCGACCACCGAGAGCAGGACGCCGAGCAGGTCGACCCGGCCCGGGTTCGGGTCGCGCGACTCGGGCACCAGGACGGCGACCAGCACCACGCCGATCGCGACCACCGGCACGTTGATCAGGAAGACCGAGCCCCACCAGTAGTGCTCCAGCAGGGCGCCGCCGAGGATCGGGCCGATCGCCACGGCGAGGCCGACCGCGCCGGCCCAGACGCCGATCGCCCGGCCGCGCTCGCGCGGGTCGAAGACGTTGGAGATGATCGAGAGGGTGACCGGCATGATGGCCGCGCCGCCGACCCCCATCAGGGCGCGGGCGCCGATCAGCTGCGCCGGGCTCTGCGCGTACGCCGACAGCAGCGATGCGAGGCCGAAGAGGACCAGGCCGATCAGCAGGAAACGCTTACGGCCGGCGCGGTCGCCGAGTACGCCGAAGCTGAAGAGCAGCCCGGCGAAGACCAGCGTGTAGGAGTTGATCGCCCATTCCAGCTCGCCCTGGCTGGCCCCGAGGCCGTGCACCGGGTCGGCGAGGGTGCGCAGCGCGACGTTGAGGATGGTGTTGTCGAGGACGACCACGAGGAGGCTGATCACCAGCACCCCGAGGATCGCCCACCTCCTCGGGTGTCCGGTGTTCTCGTGCGGTTCCATGTCCGGTTCTCCCCCCGGCTTCCCCCGCGTCGAAATACGATACGGGGCAGACTCGTAACGATGCCGAGCGTAGGTGAAGTGGTTTCGATACGGAACCGGATCGTATCGTTTGTGTCCCAGGTCACCTGCCGCAGCTGCCCGGGGCGCCCGGCGCGAACCCGCCCCGTGCCGGGTCCGCTCCGGGCGAGTCAGGCGGGCGGGACGACGGCCAGCGCCAGTCGCAGCTGCACCCCGAGCTGCGCCGCGAGATCGGCATCGGACGGGAGCGACTGGCCGAGTGGGGCGTGCCACTGGTCGCCGGGCTCGGCTCCGCCGATCCGCCGGCCCACTTCCGGATGCTGCTGAGCCTCATCGACGGGCTGTTCAGCAACCAGCTCGCCTACGCGGAGGACGACTTCGACCCGGAAGCGGCGATCGGCGCGCTGCTCCGCGGCCTGTTGCCCCGCTGATCGGCGGCGACCCGCTGTCAACACCAGACGTACCCCCGGGTAGGCGTTCACTACCAGGGGGTACGTCCGGACGGCGTGGTCGGCTGGGCCGTCGGGAGAATCATCCGCGGCGGGCGGCTCCCCAGCGTCTGGCCAGTGCGGCGACCGTGCCCCAGATCCCCCGCCGGAACAGCAGGACGACGAGCACGAAGATGCCGCCGGTGACCAGGCCGATCGCCTCGAACCCGGAGAACGACAGCCAGTCCTCCAGCCGGACCACCACCGCCGCGCCGAGCACCCCGCCCCAGAGCGTGCCGATGCCGCCGAGCACCACCACGATCACCGCCTTGCCGGAGGTGGTCCAGTGCAGCACGTCCAGGGAGACGAAGCGGTGGCTGACGGCGAAGAGGCCACCGCCCAGCCCGGCGATGAAGCCGGAGAGGACGAACGCGGTCAGCTTGTACCGGTGCACCGGGTAGCCCAGCGCCCGGGCGCGGGCCGGGTTGTCGCGGATGCCGACCAGCACCCGGCCGAACGGCGAATGCACGATCCGCCAGGCGGCGGCCAGCCCGAGCAGCACTATCGGCAGCACCGCGTAGTAGAAGTAGTAGTCGTCGGTGAGGTCCATCCCGAAGAACTCCCGGGGCACGCCCTGCAGGCCGTTCTCGCCCCGGGTGACCGAGCGCCACTCGTTGGCCACGTAGTAGACCAGCTGCGCGAAGGCCAGCGTGACCATCGCGAAGTAGATCCCGGTGCGCTTGACCGCCAGGTAGCCGATCGGCACGGCGAGCAGCGCCGCGGCGAGCGCCCCGGCCAGCACGGCCGCCGGGAACGGCAGCCCGGCGTGGATCGCCACCAGGCCGGTGACGTACGCGGAGGTGCCCCAGAACGCGGCGTGCCCGAAGGACATCAGTCCGGTGAAGCCGAGCAGCAGGTCCACCGAGACGGCGAAGAGCGCCCAGCAGAGGATGTCCACCGCCACCGCCGGGTAGAGCCCGTTCGGCAACCAGAGCGCCACCAGCAGGCCGGCGGCCAGCAGCGCGTACCGGACCCAGCCCGGGGCGCGGGCGACGGCGACCAGCCCGGACGGCGGCGAGGGTCGGGCCGCCTCGGCGGGGGTGTCGACGGCGCTGGTCATGCCGGTGCCTCCTCACGGCCGAACAGGCCGGCCGGGCGCCAGAGCAGCACCACGGCCATCACCACGAACACGACGGTCTGGGACACGATCGGGAAGTCCGACAGGTACGCCTCGCCCCAGGCCTGGATCAGGCCGATGCCGAAGCCTGCGGCGACCGAGCCGAAGATCGAGCCGAGGCCGCCGATCACCACCACCGCGAAGACCACGATGATCAGATCGGCGCCCATCAGCGGGTTCACCGCCCGCATCGGCGCCGCGAGCACGCCGGCCAACCCGGCCAGACCGATGCCGAAGCCGAAGACCGGGGTCACCCACCGCCCGACGTCGATGCCGAAGGCGCGGGTCAGCTCGGGTCGCTCGGTGGCCGCCCGGACCACCATGCCGATCCGGGTCCGCCCCAGCACCCACCACACCGCGACGCAGAGCAGCACCGTGAAGCCGAGGATGAAGACCCGGTACGTCGGGAAGTCGAAGAGCCCGAAGTCCACCGAGCCGCTCAGCGCGGCCGGCGTGGCGTACGGGCTGGACTGCACGCCGTACCGGGTCTTCACCAGGTCCTGGAGGATCAGCGTCAGGCCGAAGGTGAGCAGGAAGTTGTAGAGCGGGTCGAGCCGGGTCAGCCGGTGGATCACCGCCCGTTCCAGCGCCATGCCCAGCACGGCGAGCGCCACCGGCATGATCACCAGCGCCGCCCAGAACGGCACGCCCGCCTCGGTGAGCAGCACGTACGCCCCGAAGGCGCCGAGCATGTAGAACGCCCCGTGGGCGAAGTTGACCACCCGCAGCATGCCGAAGATGACCGCGAGCCCGAGGGCGAGCAGGGCGTAGAACGCCCCGCTCACCAACCCGTTGAACGTGTTCTGGAGAAAGCCGGTCATGCCCAGGTCACATCTTGCAGTCCGCCGACGGGGCGCGGAACGCCTCGGCGGCGGGGATGGTCTTGAGCACCTTGACGTAGTCCCACGGCTCGGTCACCTCGGCCTGCGGCTTCACCTGGGCCAGGTACGCGTCGTGGATGACCCGGTGGTCCTCGGCGCGGATCTTGCCGTTGCGCAGGAAGACGTCGTTGATCTCCTTACCCTCCAGCCCCTTGACGACGGTGTCGGCGTCGTCGGTGCCGGCGGCCTGCACCGCCTCCAGGTACTGCATGGCGGCGGAGTAGTTGGCCGCGTGCGCGAAGGACGGTCGGGTGCCGGTCTCCTTCTGGAACCGGTCGGCGAACGCCCGGTTCTGCTGGTCGAAGTTCCAGTACCAGGCGTCGGTGTAGGTGGTGCCGGCCAGCGCCGCCGGGGTCAGCGAGTGGATGTCGGTGATGAACATCAGGCCCACGGCGAGGCCGATGCCCTTGTCCCGGAGCTTGAACTCGTTGTACTGCTTCACCACGTTGACCAGCTCGGCACCGGCCTGCATGGTGCCCAGCACCTGCGGCTTCGGGTTCATGCTGGACGCCTTGACCAGGAACGACGAGTAGTCGCCGGTGGTGTTCGGGAACGGCGCGCCGTCCTTGCCGATCACCTTCCCACCGGCCTTCTCGATCGCGGCGGAGAAGTTCTTCTCCATGTCCTGGCCGAAGGCGTAGTTCGGGTAGAGGATGTACCAGTTCTTGCCCACCTGCTCGGTGGTGGTCTTCCCGGTGCCGTTCGCCAGCATGTACGTGTCGTACGCGTAGTGGAACGTGTACTTGTTGCAGCTCTTGCCGGTCAGGTCGGTGGTCGCCGCGCCGATGTTGAAGTAGAGCTTCTTCTTCTCCTTTGCCACGTCGGCGACCTTCAGGGCGGCCGAGGAGGTCGGCACGTCGAGGATGATGTCGACGCCCTTGCGGTCGTACATCTCGGCGGCCTTGCTGTTGGCCACGTCCGGCTTGTTCTGGTGGTCGGCGGTCTCCACGGTGATGTCCTTGGTGATCGCCTTGTCGCCGTACTTGGCCTTGAAGTCGGCGATGGCCAGCTCCACGGCCTTCACCGAGTTCTTGCCGGACAGCTCCGAGTACGCCCCGGACTGGTCGTTGAGCACCCCCAGCACGATCTTGTCGCCGGTCAGCTTCTGGTCGCCGCCGGAGGCCGGCCCACCGCCGCCGCAGCCCGCGACCAGCACCACCGCCGCCGAGGCGGCGGCCACACCCACGCTCCTACGCATGTCCATCCCTTTCGTACCGCGCGGTTCGCGCGGGTCAGCCGTCGAAAATTTCATATCCCGAGGTACGCCAGCAGCTCGCGCTCCCGCGAGCGCACCTCGGAGTTGTCCATCGCCTCCGCGATGCGTCCCTCGGCCAGCAGGTAGTGCCGGTCGGCGACGCCGGTGGCGAAGTGCAGGTTCTGTTCGACCAGCAGCACGGTCACCCCGTGCTGCTTGGCCTCCCGCAGCAGGTCGCCGACCTGCTGCACGAGCAGTGGGGAGAGCCCCTCGGTGGGCTCGTCGCAGAGCAGCAGCCGGGCGCCCATCCGCAGCACCCGGGCCAGGGCGAGCATCTGCTGCTCGCCGCCGGAGAGCATGGTGGCCGCCGAGTCGCGCCGGCTGTACAGGGCGGGGAACGCCTCGTAGACCCGTTCGAGGGACCACGGATCGGGGCCGACCCGGGGCGGCAGCGTCAGGTTCTCGGTGACGGTGAGGGTGGCGTACGCGCCGCGGTCGTCGGGGACCCAGCCGAGCCCCAACCGCGCCCGCTTGTACGCCGGCAGCTTCGTGACGTCCCGACCGTCCAGGGCGACCGTGCCGCGCTGGCCGGGGTGCAGCCCCATCACGCAGCGCAGCAGGGTTGACTTGCCGGCCCCGTTGCGGCCGACCAGGGTGACCACCTCGCCGGCGGCGACCTCCAGGCTCACCTCCCGCAGCACCTGCGCCTCGCCGTAGAAGGCGGAGAGGTTCTCAATGCGCAGCATCAGCGGCTCCCAGGTAGGCGGTGATGACCCGCTCGTCGGCGCGGACCTGCTCGTACGGCCCCTCGACCAGGACCTTGCCGGCCTGCAGGACGGTGACGGTGTCGGCGAGCCGGCCGACCACGCTCATGTTGTGCTCGACCATCACCACGGTCCGGCCCTTGCGGACCTTGGCGATGAGGTCGACGGTGCGGTCGACGTCCTCCAGCCCCATCCCGGCGGTGGGCTCGTCGAGCAGCAGCACCTTCGGGTCCAGGGCGAGGGCGATGGCCAGCTCCAGGGCCCGCTTGCGCCCGTACGCCAGCGCCTCGGCGGGGACCTCGGCCAGTTCGGCGAGCCCGACCATGGCCAGCAGCTCGTCGGCGCGGTCCCGGTAGCGGTCCATCAGCTTGGCCGAGCGCCAGAACCGCCAGCCCAGCCCGCTCGGTGACTGCAACGCCAGCTCGACGTGCTCGCGGGCGCCCAGCTGCGGGAAGAGGCTGGTGATCTGGAACGAGCGGGCCACGCCGAGCCGGGCGACCCGCTCCGGGGGCAGGCCGGTGACGTCCTGGCCGGCCAGCTCGATCCGCCCGGCGGTCGGCGACAGGAACCCGGTGAGCAGGTTGAACAACGTGGTCTTGCCGGCGCCGTTGGGGCCCACCAGGGCGTGCACGGTCTCCGGGGCCACGTCGAGGTCGACGCCGTCGACCGCCCGGAAGCCCCGGAAGTCGCGGGTCAGCCCACGGGCCGACAGGAGCGCTTGCCCGGCCATCGCCACATCCTCCGCAGGTGTCCGGCGACGACCGGGTCGGTGACTGCGGTCACAGGGCCGTCGCGTGGAGGAAACCTACGGCGCACCGCCGGAGTCGAGCCATGGGGCCCCCCCACACTTTCCGAGCGGTGAACGCGGGTGCGGCGGACATGCCCACCGCCCGGCGGCCGACATCACGGGATCGACGGCGATGGGCGGGCGGGACGAGTGACCGCTCCCATGTGGCCCGACCACCTGACCCGGACTGGAACCGGGGTCGGCCGACCTCATCGGCCGACCCCTGGTAGATCACCGGGTCACGGCGTACTCCGGCAGGGCCAGGCCGTCGGCCTGGGAGAAGAACAGCCGCGTGGTCAGGCGCCGCAGCGGGCGGGAGGTCATCGCCCGCATCGACGCGTCGCGCAGCCGGATCGCGGCGCGGCTGGCCGGCAGGAAGCCGGAGATGCCGCCACCGGGCAGCTCCTGGCCGCGCCGGACGTGCGCCCGCAGCACCTCCTCGTACCGGCGGTACGCGACCGTGTGATCGCCCCGGGCGGCGGCCAGCTCACCGGCCAGCACGTACGCCCCGACCAGGGAGAGGCTGGTGCCCTGCCCGGTCAGCGGGGACGGGCACCACGCCGCGTCGCCGAGCAGCGCCACCCGGCCCCGGCTCCACCCGTCCGTCCGCACCTGCCCGTACAGGTCGAAGTAGAAGTCCGGGGCGTCCGCCATGACGGCGAGCAGCTCCCGGGTACGCCAGCCGACGTCGGCGAAGCGCTCGGCGAGGAGACGCTGCTGGGCGGCGACGTCCCGCCGGTCCAGCTCCAGCGGCGGGGAGACGAAGCTGAACAGGGCGCTGGTCCGGCCGTGCCGGGTCGGGCGGGTTCCCACCACCCGGCCGCCGGGGGCGTTGTGCATGAGGAACCAGCCGTCGGAGTCCGGGTAAGGCGTGCCAAAGTACGCCAGGTACGCCCCGAGCGGCCGGACGTACGCCGACTCCGGCCCGAACGCCAGCGCCCGGGTCCGGGAGTGCATCCCGTCGGCGCCCACCACCAGGTCGACGGTGCGCGAGGCGGAGCGCTCGAAGGTCACCCGCACCCCGTCTCCGGTCTCGGTCAGCGTCTCGATCGAGTCGTCGAAGAGGTACTCCACCCCGTCGCGGTTCTCCTCGTACAGCAGCCGGGCCAGGTCGCCGCGCTCGATCTCGATCTCCGCGACGATGCCCTCGCCGGCGAAGGCGTGCACCGGCATCCGGCAGGTCACCTCGCCGCGGGCGTTCACGTAGGCCATCCCGTGCTCCGCGACGCACTCGGCGCGGACCCGCGCGGTCAGCCCCATCCGGTCGACCACCGCGCGGGCGGTCCCCCGGACGTCGACCGCCTGCCCGCCGGGGCGCGGACCGGAGGCCCGCTCCACCACCGTCGGGTGGAAGCCGTACCGGCGCAGCCAGAAGGCGAGGGCGGGGCCGGCGATGCCGGCCCCGGAGATGAGCACGGTCCTGTCGTTCACCGCGACGCTCCCAACGGTCGTGCGTACACCGTCTACCCGGCGCGCGCCGGGGGCGGACGGAGGGGTTCCCCCGTGCGGTGGACTGTAGGTTCCACCGTGCCGTACGCGCTGGGGCCGACCTAGTACGCTGCCCGGACCAGCACCACTGCTGACCGCCCGTACTAGTACGCTCCGGGGCGGAGGTGCCCCGATGTCCCACACGCTGCCCGGGTCGGAGCCGCCGTACCGGCGGATCGCCGCGGAGATCCGCCGCCGCATCGACCTGGGCGAGCTGCGCCCCGGCGACCGGGTGCCCTCGGCCCGGCAGATCACCCGCGAGCACGGGGTCGCCATCGCCACCGCTACCCGCGTCCTCGCCCTGCTCCGCACCGAGGGGCTGGTGCTGACCCGCCCGGGCGCCGGCACCGTTGTCGCCCCCGATCCCGCGGCACCGCCCCGGACGCGGCGCAGCGGCGAGCGGGCGGAGCCGGAGCTGAGCCGGGAGCGGGTGGTCCGTACCGCGATCGCCCTCGCCGACGCCGGCGGCCTGGCGGCGGTATCGATGCGGCAGATCGCCGCCGAGCTGGACGTCGCCACCATGTCCCTCTACCGGCACGTGCGCGGCCGGGACGAGCTGATCCTGACGATGGCCGACACGGCGCTGGCCGACGCGCCGCTGCCGGCCATGCCGCCGCCCGGGTGGCGGACCCGCCTCGAGCTGCTCGCCCAGGCCCAGTGGGCGACCTACCGGCGACACCGCTGGCTGCCGCACGTCATCTCGATCGCCCGCCCGCAGCTGTTGCCGCAGGGCATGGCGCACACCGAGTGGGCATTGCGGGCCACCGCCGGTCTCGGCCTCGACCGGCACCTGCGCTGGCACGTCGCGATCACCCTGATCGCGTACGTACGGGGCATCGCGACGAACCTGGAGATGCGGGCGCAGGCGGAGCAGGACACCGGGCTGACCGACGAGCAGTGGGTGGACCGCCAGGTGCCCACGTTTCAGCAGATGATCGTCAGCGGCGGCTACGCCACCATGGCCGCGCTGACCGCCGAGGGCGACATCGAGCTCGACCTGGAGACCGTCTTCGAGTTCGGCCTGCGCCGGCTCCTCGACGGCTGCGCCGCGCTGATCGAGCGTCGGCCACCCGGTGCGGAGCCGGCGGTCATCCGGGAAAGGTGACCACCCAGCGGGCCCCCTCGCCCCGGGCCAGCCGGTCGAACGCGGCCGGCGCCTCGTCCAGCGGGATCCGGCCGCTGATCAGTGGGCGCAGGTCGAGCGTGCCGTCGCCCACCGCGCGGGCCAGCTCGGGCACCTCCCGGTCCGGGTCGGAGGAGCCGTAGACCGAGGAGCGCAGCGTCCGGGCGGAGTGGAAGATGTCCAGCGCGGCGAGGCTGACCAGGTCGTCCTTCGCGCCCATGCCGACCACGGTGACCGCGCCCCCGCGCCGGGTGAGCCGCCAGGCCGTGCGGATGGTGGCCGACCGGCCGACGCACTCGAAGGCGTGGTCGACGCCACGGCCCTCGGTGCGCGCCCGGACCTCCTTCGACAGCCGGTCGTCGGGGAGGAGGAAGTCGGTGGCGCCGGCCGCGAGGGCGAGCTCCCGCTTGGCCTCGGCGACGTCGACCGCGATGACCGGCCCGGCGCCGGCGGCCCGGGCGGCGGTGAGCACGGAGAGACCGACCCCGCCGAGGCCGATCACCACGACCGACTCACCCGCACCGACCCGGGCGGTGTTACGGACCGCACCGGTGCCGGTGAGCACCGCGCAGCCGAGCAGCGCGGCCTGCTCCGGCGGGAGGTCGCCGGGGACGCCGACGGCGGCGTGCTCGGGCACCACCACCTCCTCGGCGAGGGCGCCGAGCCCGAGGGTGACGTACAGCGGGTCGCCCTCGGCGGTCTCGCCCCGGGCCACCGCGGGCGCGGTGTTGGCGGCGCAGAGCCAGGGCTCGCCCCGCCGGCAGAACCAGCAGGTCCGGCAGGCGGGCGCCCAGTTGAGCACCACCTGGGCGCCGACCGGCAGCCGGGTCCCGGGGCCCGCCTCGGCGACCACGCCCGCCGCCTCGTGCCCGAGCACCAGCGGGTACGCGGGCGCGAGCGTGCCGTTGACCATGGACAGGTCGGAGTGGCAGATGCCGGCGGCCCGGATCCGGACGCGCAGCTCGCCGGGGCCGGGCGTGGGGAGGCGTACCTCCTCGACGCGCAGCGGTGCGCCGGGGCCGCGGGCCACCAGGGCCCTCATCGCTGGATCGCCTTGATTTCGCGGAACTCGTCGACGCCGTACGCGCCCAACTCCCGACCGAGGCCGGACTGTTTGTAGCCGCCGAAGGGCGCGAGCGGGTTGAACCCGCCGCCGTTGACGTCGACCTGGCCGGTGCGCAGCCGCCGGGCGACCGCGAGGGCCGCCTCCTCGTCGGCGGACCAGACCGCACCGGCCAGCCCGTACCGGGAGTTGTTGGCGATGGCCACCGCCTCGTCGGTGTCGGCGAACGGGATGACGGCGAGGACCGGACCGAAGACCTCCTCCTGGGCGAGCGCGCTGTCCGGGTGCACGTCGGCGAGGACGGTCGGCGCGACGAAGTGTCCGCGCGGGGGCAGGGGCACGTCCGGGCCGCCGGCGACGAGCCGCGCGCCGTCGGCGAGCGCCCGGCCGACGTGACCGCGGACCCGCTCGGCCTGGGCGGCGGAGACCAGCGGGCCCAACCGGGTCGCCTGGTCGAACGGGTCCCCCAGCCGGTACCCCCCGGCGGCCGTCGCGAGCAGGTCGAGCGCCTCGTCGTAGCGGTCCCGGTGGACCAGCATCCGGGTCCAGGCGGTGCAGGTCTGGCCGGAGTTGAGGAAGGCGTTGCCGACCCCGACCTTCACGGCGGTGGCCAGGTCGGCGTCGGCGAGGATCAGGTTGGCCGACTTGCCGCCGAGTTCCAGGGCGACCCGGGCGATCCGGTCGGCGGCGAGGTGGGCGATCCGGCGGCCGGTGGCGGTGGAGCCGGTGAACGAGACCAGGTCCACGTCCGGGTCGGCGGCGAGGGCCTCGCCCACCACCGGGCCGGTGCCCGGGACGAGGTTGACCACCCCGGGCGGCAGTCCGGCCTCGGTGACCGCATCGAAGAGCAGGTACGCCGTCAGCGGAGTCAGCTCGCTGGGCTTGAGCACCACCGTGCAGCCGGCCGCCAGGGCGGGGGCGACCTTCGCGACGACCTGGTGCAGTGGGTAGTTCCACGGGGTGATCGCGCCGACCACGCCGACCGGTTCGCGGACGATCAGGGAGTTGCCGACGGTCTCCTCGGCGGCCGGGCGGGCGGCGAGCTCGACCATGCTGCGCAGGACGGTGAGCGGCAGACCGGTCTGCACCCGGGCGGCGAGCTTGAGCGGGGTGCCCAGCTCCCAGGCGACGGTCCGGGCGATCTCGTCGGCGCGGGCGGCCAGCGCGGTGTGCAGCCGGTCGAGGTGGGCGGCCCGCTCGGCGGGGGCGGTGGCGACCCAGCCGGGGAAGGCGGCCCGGGCGGCGGCCACGGCCCGGGCGACGTCGGCCGGGGTGCCGGCGGGGATCTGACCGACGATGTCGCCCGTGGCCGGGTTCTCGACGGGGATGGCGTCGCCCTCGGTGGGGTCGACCCACGCGCCGGCGACGTGCAGGTGGCGACGGACCAGGAGGGCGGGCGGCGCGGCGGCGAGATCCATGTCGTCCTTCGTCGGGGCTGGAAACTAGCGCTGGGAGTTTGGACGCTACTCCGCACGGCCGGTCGGCTCCAGCGGGGCGAGCGGGCCGACGGTCCGCTCGTACTCGGCGGCGAGACCGTGCAGCAACGCGTCCAGGCCGAGGGCGAAAGCGCCCTCGTCGACGCTGCGCTGGTGCCCGGCGAGCCGGTGCGCCTGCGTCAGGTGGGGGTAGTGCGCGGCGTACAGCTCCGGGTCCTCGACGAAGCCCCGGGCGAACGAGCCGAGCGCCGAACCGGCGACGAAGTAGCGCAGCGCCGCGCCGATGTGGGTGGCGCGGGCGGGCGGCCAGCCGGCCCGGACCAGGCCGCCGTAGACCGCGTCGGCCATGGCGAGCGCGGCCGGTCGCCGGCCGGGCCCCTGGGCCAGGTACGGCACGACGTTCGGGTGCGCGGCGAGCGCCTCCCGGTACGACCAGGCCCACCGGCGCAGCGCCTCCCGCCAGTCGTGGCGGGCGATGCAGCCGGTGTCGACGGTGGCGGTGACGCTGTCCGCCACCGCGTCGAGGATGGCGCCCTTGGTCGCGAAGTGGTTGTAGAGCGACGGCCCCTGGACGCCGAGCGCGGCGGCCAGCCGCCGGGTGGACAGCGAGGCGAGTCCGTCGGCGTCGATCAGCGCCAGCGCCGTGGCCACGATCCGGTCCCGGGTGAGCAGAGCCTGTCGGGGTCGCGGCACCGGTGTCTCTCCCTCGTGGGCGTCGCCGGTTCGCCGGCGGTGCCCCTGCACGCTATCCGCGCCGGGCCGGGTGGGCCGTCCCCCGGGCGGTGAGCGGAGGGGGCTGGACGGATGAAAACTTACACCGCTAGTTTGAGGGCGACCCACCGCCGCGCCGACCAGGGGGACCATCGTGGACTTCTCACTCACCGACGAGGAACGGGCGGTCCGGGACACCGTCCGGTCGTTCATCAGCCGGGAGGTGATGCCGCTGGAGCAGGAGGTGCTCCGCCGCGAACGCGCCCACCGGCCCGGCCTCGACCACTCGGAGCTGCGGGAACTCCAACTCAAGGCGAAGAAGTTCGGCTTCTGGGGGCTGGCCACCCCGGAGGAGTACGGCGGGATGGACCTGCCCGCGGTCATGCAGTCGCTGATCTGGACCGAGCTGGGCCGCACCTTCGTGCCGTTCCGCTTCGGCGGCGAGGCGGACAACATCCTCTTCCACGCCACCGAGGAGCAGAAGCGCGAGTTCCTGATCCCGACCATCGAGGGGGAACGGATCTCCTGCTTCGCGATCACCGAACCGGGGGCCGGCTCGGACGCGGCGAACATCCGGCTCTCCGCCCGCCGCGACGGCGACGACTGGGTCCTCGACGGCGAGAAGACCTTCATCACCGGAGGCAACGACGCGGACTTCGCGATCGTGGTGGCGGTGACCGACCGGGAAAAGGGCGCCCGCAACGGCGGCGCGACCGCGTTCCTGGTGGACCGCGCGATGGGCTGGCGCTCGGAGTTCATCCAGACCATGGGCGAGGGTGGCCCGGCGTCGCTGATCTTCGACGGCGTCCGGGTGCCGCACCGCAACATCCTCGGCGAGGTCGGTCAGGGCTTCACGCTGGGCATGCAGTGGATCGGCAAGGGCCGGTACACCATCCCCTCGCACGCGATCGGCATCGCCGAGCGGGTGCTGCAGATGGCCATCGACCAGGCCAACACCCGGGAGACCTTCGGCGCGAAGATCGGCACCAACCAGGCCATCCAGTGGATGATCGCCGACTCGGAGACCGAGCTGGAGGCGGCCCGCTGGCTGGTGCTGCGCTCCGCCTGGACGGTCGACCAGGGCATGGACCCGCGGCACGCCTCCTCGATGGGCAAGCTCTACGGCGCCGGCATGGTCAACCGGGTGGTGGACCGGGTGCTGCAGATCCACGGCGGGATGGGCTACACCCGGGAGCTGCCGATCGAGCGCTGGTACCGGCAGGTGCGGCTCTACCGGATCTTCGAGGGCACCGACGAGATGCAGCGGCTGATCATCTCCCGCGACCTGCTGCGCGGGTACACGAAGATCGGCGGCCACCTGGCCTGAGCGGGTGCTCCCGCCCGGTCCCGGGGCGGGAGCACCCCTCAGCTCGTCAGCGCGTCGAGCGCCAGGTCGACGTCCTCCTCAGTGGAGTAGAGGTGGAACGCGGCCCGGACCCGGCCGGCGCGGACCGCCGCGCGTACCCCGGCCCGGGCCAGCTTCTCCTCCGCGCCGGGCACCTCCAGGGTCACGATCGCGCTGTGCCCCGGCGGCCGGCCGAGCCCGGAAAGGAACCGGTTGGCCAGGGCGACGTCGTGGTCGCGGACCGCCGGCAGCCCGATCTCGGCGAGCAGCTCCAGCGCGGGCGCCGCACCCACGTAGGAGAACCAGGCCGGGGAGATGTCGAAACGCCGGGCGTCGCCGGCCAGCCGCAACGGCGGACCGTAGTAAGAGGCGTGGACGTCGGCGCCCGCGTACCACCCCGCGGCGTCGGGACGCAGCCGGTCGCGCAGCGCCGGGGCCAGGTAGGCGAAGGCGGCGCCGCGCGGCGCCATCAGCCACTTGTACGCCGCGACCGCCACCACGTCGGCCCGGCCCGCGTCGAAGGGCAGCCAGCCGCAGGCCTGGGTGGCGTCCACCGCGACGAGGGCGCCGTGCGCCCGGGCCGCGGCGACGATCTCGTCGTACGGGGCGACCGCGCCGTCGGCCGACTGCACCAGGCTGAACGCGACCAGGTCGGTGTCGGCGTCGAGTGCGTCGACGAGGTCGGCCAGCGGGACCGTGCGTACCGTGACGCCCCGCCGCTCCTGGACCAGCCAGGGGAAGAGGTTCGAGGTGAACTCGACCTCCGGTACCACCACCGTGGCCCCCGGCGGCAGGGCGGCCGCCACCGGGGCGAGCAGCTGCGAGGCGGTGCTGCCGATCGTCACGTCCGCCGCCGGCACCCCGACCAGGGCGGCGAAGGCGGCCCTGGACCGCTCGACCGACCCACCCCACCCCTCCCAGGAGGTCCGCCCCACCCGCCAGGCGGCCAGCGCCTCCTGCAGCGCCGTCCAGGCCGGTTCCGGCGGCAACCCGTAACTGGCGGTGTTCAGCCAGCCGGGCTCCGGCTGCCACAGCTTCTGTGCCTCGTCCAGGTCCATGGCGCCGACGCTAGCCAGGCCGGTCGCCGGCCGGAACGGCCAATCGACGCCCGGCGGCCCGCGCCCACGCCGCGGCGGCCGCCGCGGACGGATCGGTCGGGACTGTGCCCTACCGGATGTTCCCGGTGTGCCCGAGAGAATAACGGCCGGGCTGCGGCCAGACGGTCAGACCGTGGGGACCCCGACCGACGGGTATGCGGGCGAGCAGCTTGCCGGTATCCGTGCTCAACACGTACACCTCGTCGTGGTAGCGCCCGGAGAGCCAGAGCTGCTTGCCGTCGGCGGTGAGGGCGCCCATGTCGGGGCTGCCGCCAGGGATGCGCCAGGTCGTGGTGGGTTTCAGGCGGGCCAGGTCGAGCACGGTCACACTGCCCTCGTCGCGGTTGGTGACGTAGGCCAGTCTGGCGTCGCGGCTGAAGTAGATGCCGTGTGCGCCCCGGCCGGTGCGGATGAAGCCGGTCTGCCGGGTGGCCTGGCCGTCGAAGACGTACACCCCGTGGGCGCGCATGTCCGCGACCAGGAAATGCTGCCCGTCCGGGGTGAGCCGGGTGTCCTGAGGCATCCCGTCGGACGCCTCGGTGAGCCGGAAGTCGCGCAGCTTGCGCAGGCTGGCAGTGTCCAGGACCAGCATCCGGTTGGCGAACTCGCAACTGAACAACATCGTTCTGCCGTCGGCGGAGTAGTCCATGTGGTTGATGCCGCCGCACTCGGGGAACCGGACCGACCGCACCCGCTGCCAGGTGCTCACGTCGTAGAAGTCCAGCCGCTGGTACGCCTCGGCGACCACGATCGCCTGCTTGCCGTCCGGAGTGAAGTAGAGGTTGTACACGTCCTCGAGATTCCGGAACTGGCCCGGCTTGCCGGTCCGGGCGTCGACCGGGACCAGTCCGCCGCTGGGGGTCTGGCTGGACGCCACGTAGAGCGTGCGCAGATCGTAGGAGGGCACCACATGTTGCGGCTCCGGCCCCCCGGCGAACTTCCCCACCACCTTGTAGGTCGCCGGGTCGATCATCCAGACGTCGTTGCTCTTGGTGTTCGGCACGTAGACCATCGGCCGGTCGCCGCGTACCTGCCCGGCGAGTTGGTCGGGGCCGGCCGCCGCGTAGACGTTCCCGGCGGTCGGGTACGGCGGCATGCCCGCCGCCAGCGGCCCGAAAGCCGGACCCGACGGGGCGGCCGTGGACGGGCCGGTCAGGGTCTCCTTGGTGGGCTCCCGGCTGGTGCAGGCCACGAACCCGGCGGACAGGAACAGGATCGGAACGGCGGCCAGCAGTCGTCTGCGGGACATCCGATCACGGTAACGGTTAAAAAACCTACAGGCGGTGAATGAACGTAAAGCTCACCTATCGGGACCGGGTCAGCTGACGTTGGCCGGGCCGAGGACGCTCTTCAGGTCACCCATCAGCGCGGTGGTGGCCGCGACCCGGAACGGTCCCAGCCGCAGCGTCGTCACCTTGCCGCCGTTGAGCAGCTTGACGTGCACCTCGGTGTCGCCGGGATGCAGCACCAGGGTCTCCTTGAGCCGTTCCACCAGCGGCGGCGTGCACCGGTGCACCGGGATGGTGAGCGTGACCGGCTTGTTCGCCGGGTTGCTGCTGACGTCCGGCATGGACATGTCCATTGCCATGATCCGTGGGGTGTCGTCGCGGCGGTCCACCCGCCCCTTGACCACCACGATCGCGTCCTCGGCGATGTACTGCCCGATCACCTCGTAGGTGTTGGGGAAGAAGAGCGTCTCCACGCCGCCGGCCAGGTCCTCCAGGGTGGCCGACGCCCAGGCCCGGCCCTGCTTGGTGACCCGGCGCTGCACGCCGGAGAGGATGCCGGCGAGGGTGACCACCGCCCCGTCGGGCACCCCGCCCTCCTCGGCGAGCGCGGCGATGGTGGTGTCGGCCGCCGCGCCGAGGACGTGCTCCAAACCGAAGAGCGGGTGGTCGGAGACGTAGAGGCCGAGCATCTCCCGCTCGAAGGCCAGCTTGTCCCGCTTGTCCCACTCGCTCTCGCCGATGGTCGGCATGACCGTGGTGCTGCCGCCGGTGTCCGCCTCGCCGAAGCCGGCGCCGAAGAGGTCGTACTGACCGACGGCTTCCTTGCGCTTCACGTCGGCGTACGCGTCGATGGCGTCGGCGTGCACGGCGAGCAGGCTCTTGCGGGTGTGCCCGAGCGAGTCGAAGGCACCGGCCTTGATCAGCGATTCGATGGTCTTCTTGTTGCAGACCACCGCGTCCACCTTGGACAGGAAGTCGTAGAAGTCGGCGTAGTCGCCCTTCTCCCCCCGGCACCGCATGATCGAGGCGACCACGTTCGCGCCGACGTTGCGCACCGCGGCCAGACCGAAGCGGATGTCCTTGCCGACCGGGGTGAACGGCCCGGCGGAGGTGTTCACGTCCGGCGCCAGCACCTGGATGCGCATCCGGCGGCACTCGGACAGATAGAGCGCCATCTTGTCCTTGTCGTCACCCACGGAGGTGAGCAGCCCGGCCATGTACTCGGCCGGGTAGTGCGCCTTCAGGTACGCGGTCCAGTACGACACCAGCCCGTACGCTGCGGAGTGCGCCTTGTTGAAGGCGTAGCCGGCGAACGGGACCAGGACGTCCCACACCGCCTGGATCGCCTCGTCGGAGTAGCCGCGCTCGCGGCAGCCGTCCCGGAACGGGATGAACTCCTTGTCGAGGATCTCCTTCTTCTTCTTGCCCATCGCCCGGCGCAGCAGGTCGGCCTGGCCGAGGGTGTAGCCGGCGAGGATCTGCGCGGCGCGCTGCACCTGCTCCTGGTAGACGATCAGGCCGTGGGTGGGGGCGAGGATCTCCCGCAGCGGCTCCTCCAGCTGGGGGTGAATCGGGGTGATCTCCTGCTGGCCGTTCTTGCGCAGCGCGTAGTTGGTGTGCGAGTCGACGCCCATCGGGCCGGGCCGGTACAGCGCCAGGACCGCGGAGATGTCCTCGAAGTTGTCCGGCTTCATCAGCCGCAGCAGCGAGCGCATCGGCCCACCGTCGAGCTGGAACACCCCGAGGGTGTCACCCCGGGCGAGCAGGTCGTAGGCGGCCTGGTCGTCCAACGGCAGCGCCAGCAGGTCGAGCTGCCTGCCGTGGTTGAGCTCGATGTTCTTGACCGCGTCGTCGATGATGGTCAGGTTGCGCAGGCCGAGGAAGTCCATCTTCAACAGCCCGAGCGACTCGCACGTCGGGTAGTCGAACTGGGTGATGATCGCCCCGTCGGCGTCCCGGCGCATCAACGGGATGTGCTCGATGATCGGCTCGGCGGACATGATCACGCCGGCGGCGTGCACGCCCGTCTGCCGGATCAGCCCCTCGATGCCCTTGGCCGTGTCGATGACCTTGCGGACGTCCGGGTCCGACTCGTAGAGGCCACGGATCTCGCCGGCCTCCGCGTAGCGGGAGTGCTTCGGGTCGAAGATGCCGGTGAGCGGGATGTCCTTGCCCATCACCGCCGGCGGCATCGCCTTGGTGATCCGGTCACCCACCGCGTACGGGAAGCCGAGCACCCGGGCCGAGTCCTTGATCGCGGCCTTCGCCTTGATCGTGCCGAAGGTCGCGATCTGCGCGACCTTGTCCTCGCCCCACTTGTCGGTGACGTACTTGATGACCTCGCCGCGCCGACGCTCGTCGAAGTCGATGTCGACATCCGGCATGGAGACGCGCTCGGGGTTGAGGAACCGCTCGAAGATCAGGCCGTGCTGGATCGGGTCGAGGTCGGTGATGCCCAGCGCGTACGCGACAAGCGAGCCGGCGGCCGAGCCACGACCCGGACCGACGGCGATGCCCTGGCTCTTCGCCCACTGGATGAAGTCGGCGACCACGAGGAAGTACGACGGGAAGCCCATCTGGTTGATGACGCCCAGCTCGTACTCGGCCTGGACGAGGTGCCCCTCGGGGATGCCGCCCGGGTAGCGGCGGGCCAGGCCGGCGAATGTCTCCTTGCGGAACCAGGACTCCTCGGTCTCCCCCTCCGGCACCGGGAAGCGGGGCATCATGTTGTGGAACTCGAACATCCCGGTCGGGTCGACCTTCTCCGCGACCAGCAGGGTGTTGCGGCAGCCCTGCTGCCACAGCTCGGAGGAGTCGACCGCGCGCATCTGGTCGGCGGACTTGACGAAGTAGCCGCCGCCCTCGAAGCGGAACCGGTTCGGGTCGGCCACGTTGCTGCCGGTCTGCACGCAGAGCAGCACGTCGTGCGCCTCGGCCTGCGCCTCGTGGGTGTAGTGCGAGTCGTTGGTGACCACCGGCGGGATGTCGAGCTTGCGGGCGATCTCGGTGAGCCCGTCGCGGACCCGGCGCTCGATGTCGAGGCCGTGGTCCATGATCTCCAGGAAGTAGTTCTCCTTGCCGAAGATGTCCTGGTAGCTGGCGGCGACCTTGAGGGCCTCGTCGAACTGCCCCAGCCGCAGCCGGGTCTGCACCGCGCCCGAGGGGCAGCCGGTGGTGGCCATGATGCCCTCGGCGTGCTCGGCGATCAGCTCCATGTCCATCCGGGGCCACTTGACGTAGTGGCCCTCCATGGAGGCGCGCGAGTTCAGCGTGAACAGGTTCTTCAGGCCCCTGGCGTTCCGCGCCCACATGGTCTTGTGGGTGATCGCGCCGTTACCGGAGATGTCGTCGCGCTTCTGCTCCGGGCGGCCCCACTTGACCCGCGCCTTGTGGTAGCGCGACTCCGGCGCGACGTACGCCTCGACGCCGAGGATCGGGGTGATCCCGGCGGCCATCGCCTGCTTGTAGAAGTCGTTCGCGCCGTGCATGTTGCCGTGGTCGGTGATCGCCACCGCCGGCATGCCGAGCCGGTTGGCCTCGACGAAGAGGTCCTTGAGCCGGGCCGCGCCGTCGAGCATCGAGTACTCAGTGTGCACGTGCAGATGCGCGAACGAATCGCCCATGCAGAGCGCCCCCCCGGGTCGGATCATGGGTTGGTCAAGGCCGTCGGCCCACCCTACCGAGATCCGATCAGGGCCGGCGAGAGCCGCGCGGGCCGACCTCGCGACAGGTGTCGGACGTCTCGTCCGACGTGGGGCAGTCCCGCGCCGATGGTCGGAGTCGGCTGCCGGACTCGACCGGGTCGGCCGGCGATCTCGGCCGTACGCTCGGGGAACGGCACCGGCGAGCATTGGACACCCGCCATGCCCCTCGGAGACGACATCGACGCCCTGGCCCGGTCCGCCGCGCATGGCGACCGGGCGGCGTTGGACGCCCTGCTGGTCGCGGTGCGGCCGGACGTGCTGCGACTCTGCGCCCGGTTCCTGCCGAACCGGGAGGACGCCGAGGAAGCCTGCCAGGACACGCTGCTCGCCGTGGCCAACGGGATCACCCGGTTCGAGGGCCGTTCCTCGTTCCGCACCTGGCTGCACCGGCTGGCCGCTAACCGGGCCCGCTCGACGTACCGGGCGCTGCGCCGCCGCTGGCTGCTGGAGACGGGCGGAGTGCCGCTGCCCGACCGGGCCGACCCCCGGCGGACCAGCGTGGTCGCCGGCACCCGCCTCGACCTGCTCGACGCGCTCGATTCGGTCCGCCCCGACCTGGCCGAGGTGGTGACGTTGCGTGACGTCCTCGGGCTGAGCTATCACGAGATCGCCGCTCTGCTGGATGCACCGGAGGGGACGGTGAAGTCGCGGCTCCACCTCGCCCGGCAGTTGGTCCGGCAACGACTCGGCGACGATCGGAACTGAACAGCCGAACGGCGAACGGAACCGGCGGTGGTGGCGACCAACAGGGTGAACGGCCCATCCCGACGAAGGAGCCCCACCATGCGACCCGCCCCGATCCGCCGGCTCGCCGCCACCGTGGCCACCGCCCTCGCCGTGGTCGTGGCGGCCGCCGCCTGCGGCACCGACCCGGTCTCGCCGCTGCCCGTCCAGCCGCCCGGCTCGTCCAGCCCGACGCCGACGTCCACCCCGACCCTGTCCGCTCCCCCGACGTCGCCGACCGTTGCACCGACCACCGGGCGCGCCGTTCCGGCACCGCCCCTGCCGACCAGGACCAGGGGTACGCCCCGACCGACCCCCTCGCCGACCGGGCTGCCCGCCGCCTGCCAGGGTGCCGTCCGGTACGACCTACCGCTCGCCGAGACCGAACTGGAGCTGCTGAAGTCGCTCTGTTTCGCCACCGGAGCGGTGCTGCGGATTCAGGGCATCGGGCCGGGCCTGGTCACCGTGGACCGCCAGGACCTGGTCTCCCAGCACTACGAGGGCGGGGTGGTGGACATCCGCTTCGTCCGCCCCGGCACCGTCGCCGTCATGATCCCGAAGGGGGACAGAACGCACACGATCACTGTCGTGGTCAGGTAGCAACCGGCCCCTACCGCACCCGCACCCCGGCGAGCAGCGTGTCGACGAAGTCCGGCCCGCTGCCCGCCGGCGGTGTGATCTGCACGTAGACCAGGCCGGTGCGGCCGGGACCCAGCCCGGCGGCCTCGACGATCACCGGCCTGCCCCGGTCGCAGCTGAACGTGACCACGACCCAGTCGACGCCCGCCTGCCGGGTGGCCCGCGCCGGCAGCGCGATGCAGTCGGCGTGCGGGTGCTCGGCGACGAAGCCGGCCGGGGTCGTCCGCGCGGCCGTGCTGGCGGAGAGGCCAACGAACGCACCCGGCAGCGCCGAGTCCGCCGCCCACCGACGCGGCTCCGGTGACATCACCAGCGCCGGTTCGAGGTTGCCGTCGTCCGCGTACCGGCCGGCCCACCCTTCTCCGGTGGCCCGCCATCCCGCCGGCAGGGTGACGGTGATCGGCCCGCTCGTGTGCGTCGCGCTGCCCGGACCGCCGGACCCGGTGCCGGTGGTCGTGCCGCCCGGCTCGGCGGTGGTGCCACCCACCGCCGCGACGACCACGACGGCCACCCCGGCGACCTTGACGCGGTAGCGGCGCGGTGCGGCGTACGCCCGCCCCTGTCCGTCGGGCGTCGCCCGATTCAGTGCCGCGCGGAAGGCCGCCGCATCCGGATGGCGGTCGGCCGGGTGGGCCGCGGTGGCTCTGCCGAGCACCGCCGCCACCCGCGGCGGCACGCCGTCGCGCAGCCGGACCCCGGAGCCGGGGCGGCCGGCGTCGACACCGAGGAGCCGGAACCCGAGCCGGCCCAACCCGAACACGTCGGCGCGGGTGTCGACGACCGCGAGCGGGTCGTCCTGCTCCGGCGCCATGTAACCGGGCGTCCCCGCCCGGGCGGTCAGCCCTGAGGCGGCGGCGAGCGCCTTGGCCAGCCCGAGATCGGCGATCAGCACCTGTTCGCCGGCCGGGCCCGCACCGGTGGCCTCCGGCGTGCCAGAGCGGAACAGGATGTTGCCCGGGGTCAGGTCCCGGTGCACGATGCCGTACCGGTGCAGGACCGCAACCCCGGCCGCGATCTCACCGAGCAGGCGCACGGCGGTCGCCGCGGGCAGCGGGCCCCGCGCCAGGCGGTCCCGCAGGCTGCCCCCGTCCGCCCAGGCCATCACCGAGTACGGCCGGCCGTCCGCCAACTCGCCGACGGCGTGGACCCGGACCAGGCGCTCGTGGTCCAGCCAGCGCAGCAACCGGGCCTCGTCGAGGAACCGTTCCCGGACCCGCAGGTCGTGGCTCCAGTTCTCGGCCAGCACCTTGATCGCGACATGGGAGTCGAGCGCACTGTCGTAGCCCAGCCAGACCATCGCGAACGAGCCCACGCCCAGCAGCCGCTCGATGCGGTAGGAGCCGATCTGCACCGGAGCGGTCACCGCGTCACCCCCGGGCCAGCGCCGCCGGTTGCCGTTTCACCTCGACAGTAGACCGCCGAGCCGGCGCGACGGCAGCCCTCGACCGCCGGCCCGTCCGCACCAGCGGCCTCGACCTGGCGCCGCGCCAATCAGGTGTACCAGAACACGATGATGTCTCGCTCGACAACGAACGGTGGTGGTGGCGAGCCTCGTCGCGCTGCGCCGCCCCGGCTACGGCTATGCGCTGCTGCAACGACTCACGGACCACGGCTTCCCGGTGGACGCCAACACCCAGGAGAGCCGGCCGCGCAAGTTCTACCGGACCAGCGACGAGGGCAAGTCCGTGCTGCGCCGGCTGCTCGACGACTTGGCCGCCGTGCAGACCTCCATGACCGGGCTGATCGAAGGAGCCGACCGATGACCACCCTGACCGACCGCTACCTCGCCGCGACCCTGCGATCGGTACCCGCCCCGCGCCGGGAGGAGATCGCCACCGAGCTGCGCGCCTCGATCGAGGACATGATCGAGGACCGGACGACAGGCGGGCAGGACACCGCCACCGCCGAGCGGGAGGTGCTCACCGAACTGGGCAACCCCGCGCAGCTCGCCGCCCGCTACGCCGACCGCCGGCTGCAGCTCATCGGCCCGACCTACTACCTGGCCTGGGAACGACTACTCAAGCTGCTGCTCAGCTTCGTACCGGCGACCGTCGGCGTCGTGGTGGGCCTGGTAGAGGCGACCGGCGGGGACAACCCCGGCGGGGCGGTCGGGGCCGGCATCGCCAGCGCCCTCCAGGTGGCGGTCCAGATCAGCTTCTGGGTCACCCTGGTCTTCGCGGTGCTGGAACGGACCAACATCCCGCTGTGCCTGCCCGAGTGGAGCGTCGACCAGCTCCCGGAGGGACCGGTCGACCGGCAGATCACCCGGACCGACACCGCAGCCGCGATCGTCTGGCTGACGTTCGTCATCGCGTACCTGCCGTGGCAGCACTTCCAGTCCTGGGTCTCCGACGACGGGGGCCGCAACCTGCCGATCCTCGACCCGGCATTGTGGAGCTTCGCCCGGGCCTGAAGCGCGCCCGAGCAGGGGCGCGGGCGCATGGAGCCGGTCGACCGATCGCCGACGACCACCCACGCCGCGCGCTACGAAGCTGATGTCGTGGATGGATCGCCGGGCGACGCGGCCGGGGGCCGTGCGGACGACGACGAATCAGCGCCGCAGCGGTGACTCGTTCACGACATCAGCTTCGTAGTACCTCGCCGGGATGTCCGGAGCCCGCGCGCCACCGCGACCCGGGGCGCGCCGGCACCGACGGTCAGGCGTCGACGACCGCCATCACGTCGTCGGAGACGTCGAAGTTCGCGTAGACGTTCTGCACGTCGTCGCAGTCCTCCAGCACGTCGATCAGCTTGAAGATCTTGCGCGCGCCGTCGGCGTCCAGCGGCACGTTCATGCTGGGGATGAGGGCCGACTCGGCCGACTCGTACTCGATGCCGGCGTCCTGCAGGGCGGTGCGGACCGGAATCAGGTCGGTCGGTTCGGAGACCACCTCGTACGCCTCGCCGAGGTCGTTGACCTCCTCGGCGCCGGCGTCGAGGACCGCCATCATCACGTCGTCCTCCGACGTGCCGGCCTTGGGGACGATCACCACGCCCTTGCGGGAGAACATGTACGACACCGAGCCGGCGTCAGCGAGCGAGCCGCCGTTGCGGGTCAGCGCGGTGCGCACCTCGGTGGCGGCGCGGTTGCGGTTGTCGGTGAGGCACTCGATGAGCATCGCCACCCCGCTCGGGCCGTAGCCCTCGTACATGATGGTCTGCCAGTCGGCGCCGCCGGCCTCCAGGCCGGAGCCCCGCTTGACCGCGCGGTCGATGTTGTCGTTCGGTACCGAGTTCTTCTTCGCCTTCTGGATGGCGTCGTAGAGCGTCGGGTTACCCGCCGGGTCGCCGCCGCCGATCCGGGCCGCGACCTCGACGTTCTTGATCAGCTTGGCGAACATCTTGCCGCGCTTGGCGTCGATGACGGCCTTCTTGTGCTTGGTGGTCGCCCACTTTGAGTGGCCGGACATCTCGTACCTCCGTCTGTCATTCCACGCCTGCGTCGACTGCCCGCGCCGACTCCACGCCCCAACCGGCGACAGGACGGCCGGTCGGCTCCGCGTGGACGGCTGCGGCGGGCGATGGCCCTGCCGAATCGCGGCAATCCTACCGAGGCCGTGCCCCGGCATGTCACACCCGGCACCCCGTGCGGGGCGGCGTCGGGGCACCCGGGCCACAGAGAGGACAACCGCCGTGGGCCGGAAAACATGCCCGACCGGCACGCGAGAGGGGCCCGCCCGGTGCGGACGGGCCCCTCTCGCATCGCTCAGGCGGCCCGGACCAGCTCCACGAAAAAGCGGTGCAGCCGCAGGTCACCGGTGAGTTCCGGGTGGAACGACGTGGCCACCAGGTTGCCCTGCCGGACCGCGACGATCCGGTCGGCGGACGGCCCCTCGGTGACCCGGCCCAGCACCTCGACACCGGCACCGACCCGCTCGACCCAGGGGGCCCGGATGAAGACGGCGTGGAACGGCTCGCCCTCGATCCCGGTGATCGCCACCAGCGCCTCGAACGAGTCGACCTGCCGACCGAACGCGTTGCGCCGCACCGTCATGTCGATGCCGGCGAAGCCACGCTGGTCGGGCCGGCCGTCCAGGACCTCGGTGGCCAGCATGATCATGCCGGCGCAGGACCCGTAGACCGGCATGCCGCCGGCGATCCGCTTGTCGATCGGTTCGCGCATCTCGAAGATGTCGGCGAGCTTGCCGATGGTGGTGGACTCGCCCCCGGGGATGACCAGCCCGTCGACCGCGTCCAGCTCGGTCGGACGGCGGACCGGGCGGGCGTCGGCGCCGGCCCCGGCCAGGGCCGCGACGTGCTCGCGCACGTCCCCCTGGAGCGCGAGCACACCGATCCTCGGCTGGTCACCCATCGGCGTCACCAACCGCGCTCGGCCAGGCGGTGCGACTGCGGGATCTCGTCGACGTTGATGCCGACCATCGCCTCGCCCAGGCCACGGGAGACCTTGGCGAGCACGTCCGGGTCGTCGTGGAAGGTGGTCGCCTTGACGATCGCGGCGGCGCGCTGGGCCGGGTTACCCGCCTTGAAGATGCCGGAACCGACGAATACGCCCTCGGCGCCGAGCTGCATCATCATGGCGGCGTCGGCCGGGGTGGCGATGCCTCCCGCGGTGAAGAGCACCACCGGCAGCTTGCCGGTCTGGGCGATCTCCTTGACCAGCTCGTACGGCGCCTGGAGCTCCTTGGCGGCGACGAACAGCTCGTCCTCGGGCAGCGACTGCAGCCGGCGGATCTCCTGACGGATCTTGCGCATGTGGGTGGTGGCGTTGGAGACGTCACCGGTGCCGGCCTCGCCCTTGGAGCGGATCATGGCCGCGCCCTCGGTGATCCGGCGCAGCGCCTCGCCCAGGTTGGTCGCGCCGCAGACGAAGGGGACGGTGTAGGCCCACTTGTCGATGTGGTTGGCGTAGTCGGCCGGGGTCAGCACCTCGGACTCGTCGATGTAGTCGACGCCGAGCGACTGGAGGATCTGGGCCTCGACGAAGTGGCCGATGCGGGCCTTGGCCATCACCGGGATCGAGACGGCCTCGATGATGCGGTCGATCATGTCGGGGTCGCTCATCCGGGAGACGCCGCCCTGCGCGCGGATGTCCGCGGGCACGCGCTCCAGCGCCATGACGGCGACCGCACCGGCGTCCTCGGCGATCTTGGCCTGCTCGGCGTTGACCACGTCCATGATCACGCCGCCCTTGAGCATCTCGGCCATGCCCCGCTTGACGCGGGCGGTGCCGACGACGGGCGTGGCGTTGGCGTTCGGGGAGGTGGATTCGGGCACGGGTCATCGCTCCTTGGACGTGCTCGGGGGGTGGCTGCCAAAAATGCTACGACGTGGTCAACGCCGGTCCGACAGCCAATCAGACCCCCGGTGGCCTGCAATGTGGCCCGCATCACCCCTGGCCAGGCCCCCAGGGCGGGGTCGCCGGGCCGCGCCGGTCAGCCGGTGGTGACGTCCGCCGGGACGGCGAGGGTGGGGTCGTCGACGTCGAAGTAGCGCGGCCACTCGTGCCGCCGTCCCATCCGGAACAGGCGTACCAGCGGACGGCTGCGGGACGTCCGGGCGTCCCGCACCAGGTCGGTGTGCACCTGCCGGGCCAGCGCCAGCCGGCGGCTGGCCGCCACGACGGCCTCGCAGACCGGGTCCGCCGGGTCCAGCTCCACCGTACGCAGCTGCCGGGTGAGGTCGTTCTCGGCCGCCTCCCGCTCCTCCGGCTGGGCGTCCAGCGCGATCCGGGCCGCCGCGTACAGCTCGAGGCCGTACCGCTGCTCGGCCAGGACCGCGGCGGCCGCCGCGCGGCGCAGCAGGTGCGCGTCGAGCGCCCGGGCCGCCGCCTCGGCGCGGGCCTGCAGCCGCTCGACCCGGCCGGCCGTCCAGATCAGGTACGCCGAGACGAGCCCGACGACCAGGACCGCGCCCACCACCCACCACATGCCCGGCATCGTAGTGCTGCTCCGTTCCCGACCGGTTCGGCGCGGCTGCTGCCGACGCACTCGTCACATCGGCCCCAGCGGCCTCGCCGCTCAGCCCGTCCCCACCCATTCCTGGTCGATGACCCGACCGTCGGTGGCTTCGATCGCCGCTGCGTATACCTCCAGAACGCGGCGGGCAACCACGGGCCAGTCGAAAATCGCCACCGCCTGGTCGCCGCAGGCGGTCAGCGTGGCCCGCTGGTCGGCGTCGTCGAGCAGCTCGGCGAGTGCGCCGCGCAGCGCGGCCGGGTCGCCGGTCGGGAAGAGCCGGCCCGCCCGCCCGCCGTCGAGCACCCGGCGAAACGCGTCGAGGTCGCTGGCGACCACCGTGGTGCCGGCGGCGAGCGCCTCGGTGAGGATCATCCCGAAGGATTCCCCGCCGGTGTTCGGTGCGACGTAAAGGTGCACGCTGCGCAGCATGCGTGCCTTGTCCGCCTCGGAGACCTGACCGAGGAAGGTGACCCGGTCGCGCAGCTCGGCGGGGAACTGGTCGTACAGGTCGTCCGGGTCGCCCGGGCCGGCCACCAGCAGGCGCAGCCCGGGGCGTCGGCGGGCCAGCTCGACGAAGGCGTCGCGGAGGACCGGGAAGCCCTTGCGGGGCTCGGTGAACCGCCCCAGGAAGCCGAGCGTGCCGCCGGTGCCCGGGTCGCACTCCCCCGGCCAGCCGGGCAGCGGCTCGACCCCGGTGAACTTGGCCATGGTCACCCCGTTCGGGATTTCCACCGCGCCGCCGTCCATGTGCTCGACCTGCACCTTGCGCGCGAGGGCGCTGACCGCGATCCGGGCGGTGATCCGCTCCAGCAGGATCTGCAGCACACCCTGCGCGGCGGAGAGCACCCGGGAACGGGTCATCGCGGTGTGGAAGGTGGCCACCACCGGGCCGCGGGCGCAGAGCACGGCGAGCATGGACAGGCTGGGTGTCAGCGGCTCGTGCACGTGCAGCACGTCGAACTCGCCCCGGGTGATCCAGCGCCGCACCCGGGCGGTGGAGACCGGCCCGAACGCGATCCGGGCCACCGACCCGTTGTACGGCAGCGGCACGGCCCGCCCGGCGGACACCACGTACGGCGGCAGCGCCGAGTCCTCGTCGGCCGGGGCGAGCACGCTCACCTGGTGCCCCAGCCCGATCAACGCCTCGGCCAGGTCCATGACGTGGTTCTGCACCCCGCCGGGGACGTCGAAGGAGTACGGGCACACGATGCCGATCCGCATTGCGGCCGCTCCCTCAGATCGTCCCGGTGGTGGCCGGCGACTGCGCCGAGGGACTCGGGCCGCCGTCGGTCGCCGCGCGCTGGTCCAGCCACATCCGCTGCAACATGTGCCAGTCTTCCGGATGCCGGACGATGCCCGCCGCCAGACTGTCGGCAATCCGTTGGGTCAGCACCCGGACCCGCTGGTCCAGCGGCCCGCTGTCCGGGGCGGGCAGCTCCACCGGCCCCTCGAGGGAGGCGCACGCGACCTCCGGCTCGTACCACAGGGAGGCGACGTAGAGCGGCGCCCCGGTGCGCAGCGCGAGCAGGGCCGGCCCGGCCGGCATCCGGGTCCGCCCGCCGAAGAAGTCGACCTCGATGCCCCGGGCGGAGAGGTCCCGGTCGGCCAGCAGCGGCACCACGGCCCCCGCCCTCAGCCGGTCCACCAGCACGTCGAACGTGGGCCGGTCGCCGCCATGGGTCGGCAGGATCTCCATGCCCAGGCCCTGCCGGAAGGCGAGGAACCGCTCGTAGACGCCCTCCGGCTTGAGCCGCTCGGCGACGGTGGTGATCGGCCAGCCGGTGGCCGCGACCCAGGCGCCGGCGGCGTCCCAGTTGCCGGCGTGCGGCAGCGCCACCACCGCGCCCCGGCCCGCCGCCACGTCGGCGCCGAGCATTTCGTGTCCGTCGAGGCGGAACCCGGCGAGGATCTGCCGGCGGCTCAGCGCGGGCAGCCGGAAGGCTTCCATCCAGTACCGGGCGTACGACCGCAGGGCGCGCTTGACCAGCGCGTCCAGCTCGGCCTCGGGCAGGTCCGGGCCGACCACCCGGCGCAGGTTGGCGGCCAGTCGGGCGGTACCGCCGCCGGCCCGGCGGTGGGCGCGGTCCGCGCCCGCCCGGAAGGCCGCGGCCACCACGGGCCGGGGCAGCGCGCGGACCAGGCGCCAGCCGGCGACGTAGCCGAGCTCGGTGAGGTTCACTCCCGGCCGACCAGCTGGGCCTGCCGGTACACGTGGGCCATCCGCTGCCCCACCGTGAAGATCGAGACGGCGGCCAGCAGCCAGAGCGCGATCTCCAGGGCCAGCGGCACGCCGAGGCCGGTGAGCACGCCGCCCACCCCGACGATCAGCAGCCGCTCGGTGCGCTCGGCGATGCCCACGTTGGCGGTCATGCCGAGCCCCTCGGCGCGGGCCTTGACGTAGGAGACCAGCCCGCCGGCGGCCAGGCAGATCAGCGCGGCGGCCGTCCCGGCGTGGTTGCCCTGTGAGGCCAGCCAGTACGCGACCGCGCCGAAGACGGCGCTGTCGGCGATCCGGTCCATGCTCGAGTCGAGGAACGCGCCGAACCGGGTGGAGCCGCCGCTCATCCGGGCCATCGTCCCGTCGAGCAGGTCGGTGAGCGCGAAGAACGTGACGATCAGCGCCCCGGCGACCAGGTGCCCGCGTGCGCCTAAGCCGAGCGCGCCGACGAGCACGCCGAGGGTGCCGGTCACGGTGACCGCGTTGGGGGACACGCCGGCGCGGAGCAGGCCGCGCGCGACCGGCTCCACGACGCGGGTCATCCCCGCGCGGGCCGTTACTTGGAAGATCTTCGCCATGGCGGTCCCACGATAACGGCCTGCCGCGATCCGCGATACGGCCGGTCGTGCCGATCCTCGGAGGGAGGCTTGTGCGGGGTGGGCAACGGGTGTGAGATCGGAAGTGGGGGTGAGCCAGCTCACCGACCCGCCCGTTGATTACCCGTCGTCCAGGAAACCACCGGAGGATATCGCCGCGGCACCCGCCCGGGCCCGCTTCCCCGTCGCGCGCGGCGGTCGCCACCACCACCGGCTGAGGGAGGTGCGCCGCGATGGCGCAGAAAAATCAGGAGAAGGGTGTCACCGGCGGCGCGCCGGTGGTGACCGAGCCCAGCAGGGTTCGCAACGTGGTGCTCGTCGGGCACTCCGGTGCGGGCAAGACCACCCTGGTCGAGGCGCTGCTCGCGGCGAGCGGCACGATCGGCCGGGCCGGCAGCGTCACCGACGGCACCACCGTGGGCGACCACGACCCCGCGGCCGTACGCCAGCAGCGCTCGGTGAGCCTGGCCTGCGCCCCGCTGCTGCACTCGGACGTCAAGGTCAACCTCCTGGACACCCCCGGCTACGGCGACTTCGTCGGCGAGCTGCGGGCCGGCCTGCGGTCCGCCGACGCCGCGCTCTTCGTGGTCTCCGCCGTCGACGGGATGGACGCGGCCACCGCCGCCCTCTGGGAGGAGTGCGCCGCCGTCGACATGCCGCGCGCCGTCGCGGTCACCCGGCTGGACCACCCGCGCGCCGACTTCGACGAGGCGGTGGCGCTCTGCCAGCGGGTCTTCGGCGACAACGTGCTCCCGCTCCACCTGACGATGCTCGGCGACGACGGGGTGTCCGTGGTGGGCCTGCTCGGGTTGATCACCCGGCGGGTCTTCGACTACACCGCCGGGTTGCCGGCGGCGGTGCGCGAGCCGGACCCGGAGCACCTGCCGGCGATCGTGGAGTCCCGCAACGAGCTGATCGAGGGGATCATCGCGGAGAGCGAGGACGAGACCCTGATGGACCGCTACCTCGGCGGCGAGGAGATCGACACCGAGGTGCTCATCGCCGACCTGGAGAAGGCGGTCGCCCGGGGTCACTTCTACCCGGTGGTGCCGGTCTGCGCGGAGACCGGCGTCGGGCTGGACGTGCTGCTCGACGGGCTGGTCTCGGCGTTCCCGTCTCCGCTGGAACACGAACTGCCGGCGGTCACCGGGGTGGACGGCTCGCCCCGGTCGCCGCTGACCTGCGACCCGGACGGGCCGCTGGTCGCCGAGGTGGTCAAGACCACCGTCGACCGGCACGTCGGGCGGGTCTCCCTGGTCCGGGTCTTCTCCGGCACGCTCCGCCCCGACCAGGTGGTGCACGTCTCCGGGCACGGCATGGCCGAGCGCGGACACCCGGACCACGACGCCGACGAGCGGGTCGGGCACATCTACAGCCCGCTGGGCGCGACGCTGCGCGAGGTGCCCCTGTGCGTCGCCGGGGACATCTGCGCGCTCACCAAGTCGGGCAGCGCGGAGACCGGTGACACCATCTCCGCCAAGGAGGAGCCGCTGCTCATCGCGCCCTGGGAGATGCCCGAGCCGCTGCTGCCGGTGGCGATCGTGGCGAAGAGCCGGGCCGACGAGGACGCCCTGGCGCGGAACCTGGCCCGGCTGGTCGCCGGCGACCCGACGCTGCGGCTGGAGCGCAACCCGGAGACCCACCAGCTGGTGCTCTGGTGCATGGGCGAGGCGCACGCCGACGTGGTGCTGGACCGGCTGCGCAGCGGCGGCGTGGAGCTGGAGACCGAGCCGGTGCGGGTGGCGCTGCGCGAGACGCTGACCGTCGTCGCCAAGGGGCACGGCCGGCACGTCAAGCAGTCCGGCGGGCACGGCCAGTACGCCGTCTGCGACATCGAGGTGGAGCCGCTGCCCCGGGGCGCCGGCTTCGAGTTCGTCGACAAGGTGGTCGGCGGGGCCGTCCCGCACAACTACATCCCGTCGGTGGAGAAGGGCGTCCGGGCGCAGCTGGAGCGTGGCCTGGCAGCCGGGTACCCGGCGGTGGACCTGCGGGTGACCCTCTTCGACGGCAAGGCGCACAGCGTCGACTCCTCGGACGCCGCGTTCCAGACCGCCGGCGCCCTGGCGCTGCGGGACGCCGCCGAGAAGGGGCAGCCGGCGCTGCTGGAGCCGGTGGACGAGGTGGTCGTCCGGGTGCCCGACTCCTCGGTCGGCGCGGTGATGGGTGACCTCTCCGGCCGGCGCGGCCGGGTGCTCGGCACCGAGCCCGACCCCGACGCCGAGGGCCGCACCCTGGTGCGCGCCGAGGTCCCCGCGACCGAGCTGCTGCGGTACGCCGTCGAGCTGCGCTCGATGACCGCCGGCGCCGGCGCCTTCCGTCGCGAGTTCGTCCGCTACGACCCGATGCCCGCCCACCTGGCCGACCAGGCCCGCAAGGAACACGTCACCCACCCCTGACGCACCCCTCCCCTCACCGCCGCCCCGCCCCCTGTCCGCAGCCTGCGGTCAGGGGCGGGCTGCGGGGACGGGGGGCATCGGCCAGTGCGGGCGGTCGGCGTCGCGCAGGGCGGCGGTACGCAGCGCCGCGAGCTGGCGCTCCACCTCGGCGAAGTGGTCGGGGGCGAGGGGCCCCCGGTGCAGGGCGGCAGCGTTCTCCTCGACCTGGGCGACGGTCCGCGCGCCGGGAATCGGGACCGTGCGCCCGCTGCGCGCCCAGATCCAGCCCAGCGCCCCCTGCACCAGGGTCCGGCCGTCGGCGGTCAGCGCACCCCGGACCGCGGCCACCCGACGCAGCCACTCCGGCGCCGGCCGGCCGCTGCGGAACCACTCCAGCCAGTTCGGGGCGGTGCCGCGGACGTCGTCGCGGGGCAGCGTCGAGGTGGTGGTGTACTTGCCGGTCAGCAGTCCCATCCCGAGCGGCCCGCGGGCCACGCTGGCCAGGTCGTGCTTGTCGCAGACCGCCAGCATGGCCGGCGCGTCCCGCAGCACCGACAGGCCGTGCTGCACGGCGGTGGCGCCCCGGGCGACCTGGGCGAAGGCCGCCGCCCGGTCGGGCCGGTCGGTGCTCCAGCCGTACGCCCGGACGAGACCGTCGGCGACCAGGTCCTCCAGCGTGCCGATCAGCGCCTCGGCCCGGGGCACCGGCAGGTCGCCGAGGTGCAGCTGGTAAAGGTCGATCCGGTCGGTGTCTAGCCGGCGCAGCGAGTCGGTCACCGCACGCCGCAGGTACTCCGGCGAGGCGTCCTCACCGGTGGCCTGCCGGGCCGTCTCGTCGAAGGTGTAGCCCCACTTGGTGGCGATCACCGCCTCGTCGCGGCGACCCGCGAGGGCCCGGCCGAGGATCCGCTCACCGTGCCCCGCCCCGTACGTGTCGGCGGTGTCGAAGAGGATCACCCCGAGGTCCAGCGCGCGACGGACCGCCCGGACCGACTCCTCGTCGTCCACCGCACCCCAGCCGAGCGGGCGGGCGCCCTCGGCCCACGGGCCGCCGATCGCCCAACACCCCATGCCGAGCGCGCCGACCTCGATGCCGCTGCGGCCCAACGTCCGCGTGGTCACTGCCATCGGCGCATCCTGCCACCTCGAGCGCGCTGGAGGGCAGGAAGCTCACCCGTCGTGCATGATCGACGGCATGCGACGGCTGGGCGTGGGTGTCGAAGTGCGGCGCGGAGACCGAGCTGCGTACCCGCGAACGCACCTGGCCCGCGAACGCCGGGTGGAGAGCTGGCCGGAGCTGGCGGCCGCGCTGCGGGCGCAGCTCACCGGGGGGGCGGACCCGGCCGGCGACCACCGGTAGCCGACGGCCGGACCGGGGCCGGGACATCGCGACTCGGCCCGGACCGGCAGGTCCGCCGGGCCGGGCGGACGGGGGTCAGCGGGGCGCGGCGTACGCCAGCGGCAGCGGGGTGGCCTGACCCGGCCATGTGCCGGAGAGCGTGCCACCGGCGCGCGCTTCGCCCGCACCGGGGCGGCGCACCACGGCCAGCTCGACGGTGTCGGTCACGATGATCGTCGGGTCGCCGTCCAGCACCCGGCGCGGCGCGCCCACGGCGGCACCGCCGACCTCCCCGCCGCTGCTGGTGATGGTCATGCTCGGCGTGCGGTACTCCCGCCTGCCGTCGACCTCGAAGAACTCCTCCGCCTGGCCGGCCCCGTCGAGGATGGCGGCGGCCAGCGCCGCGGCGTAGACCGGATCGCCGCAGGCGTCGTAGACCCAGCGCGGGCCGAGCGCCGAGTGGTGGGTGGTGCCGACCAGCCAACCGTCGGCGCCCTCCAGGGGCGCCCCGCGGTAGGTCAGCGGCACCTGGTGGACCGGCCCGTCACCGACGCGGACGAGTATCGTCTCGATCCCGACCGCGCCCGCCGGGTCGTCGAACCGGAATCCCGCCACCCGTACGACGTCCGCGCCGGCCGGCCCGTGGAACCAGGGCCGGCCGGGCAGCCACGCCGCGAGGAGTTCGAGCTTGGTGGGGCGAATTTCCGCCCGGTGCAGCAGAGCCATGCCGCGCATCGTACCGAGGTGCGCCGACGTTTGTTGACCTTGGCGGGGAGGCATTACCGCTGCCGGAGGTCGGGATGAGCAGCGCGGTGGAGCAGATCGAACGGGCGACCGAGGTACGACCGGCGCCCCGCTGGGTGGCGCCCGTGTTCGCGGTGCTGGCGCTGTTCACGCTGCCCTGGATCGGCTACCTCGCGCTGACGCTGCCCCGGCACGCGGTAGCGGTGCACTACCGGGCCGCCTGGGTCGGCTTCGACCTGGGCCTGGTGGCGATGCTGGCGCTGACCGCGGTGTGCGCCTACCGGGGTCACCGGCAGGTGGTGCCCGCCGCCAGCGCCACCGCCACCATGCTGCTGGTGGACGCCTGGTTCGACGTCGTCACCACTCCGGCCGGGCCGGACCTGCTGCTGTCGTTGGTGCTGGCCGCCCTGGTCGAGCTGCCGCTGGCCGCGGTCTGCGTCTGGATCGCCCGGCACGGCGACCGGATGGTGGAGCGCCGGCTGCGGCAGCTCGCCGTCCGCGCCCGGCTGGCCGGCGACCGCGCCGCCGCCGCCGAACGGACCGCCGGCACCGCCCGCCGCCGCCTGGCCCGCCTCCGCACCCCGCTGCGCTAAATGCTTGGCCAGGCCTTGGCGAGCAGGTCCCGGGTGTCGGCGAGCAGCTGCGGCAGGACCTTGGTCCGGCCGATCACCGGCATGAAGTTGGCGTCGCCGCCCCAGCGCGGCACCACGTGCTGGTGCAGGTGCGCGGCGATGCCGGCCCCGGCCACCCCGCCCTGGTTCATCCCCAGGTTGAAGCCGTGCGCGTTGGAGACCTGCCGGACCACCCGCATGGCGTCCTTGGTGAAGGTCGCCAGCTCGGCGGTCTCCGGCACGTCCAGCTCGGTGTAGTCGGCCACGTGCCGGTACGGGCAGACCAGCAGGTGCCCCGGGTTGTACGGGTAGAGGTTGAGCACCGCGAAGACGTGCTCGCCCCGGGCGACAATCAGGCTCTGGTCCGGCGGCAGCCCGGGGGCCAGGCAGAACGGGCAGCCGGTGGGCTTCTCGTAGCCGCCTTCGGGCCGGTCCTCGCCGGAGATGTAGGTCATCCGGTGCGGCGTCCAGAGCCGTTCCAGCCCGTCCGCCAGACCGTCGTCGGTGCCGTTGTCGAAGTGCCGCGCCGCCCCAGTCACACCGCCGATCCTACGGTCACCGCACCGGGTCGCACCCGTCCGCACCGGCCGGTCAGGCGCCGGGGCGGACCCGGGGCGTCAGCTCTCGGCGGACGGCCCCGAGTTGGTGCGGGAGCTGACCACGTCGAGCACGTGGGTGACCGCCTCGGCCATCGGCACCCCGTTGCGCTGCGAGCCGTCCCGGTAGCGGAAGGAGACCGTGCCGGCGGCCACGTCGTCGTCGCCGGCGATCACCATGAACGGGATCTTCTGCTGCTGGGCGGTGCGGATCTTCTTCTGCATCCGGTCGTCACCGGCGTCCACCTGGGCCCGGATCCCCTCGGCGCGCAGCGCCGCCACGAAGCCGTGCAGGTAGTCGGTGTGGTCCTCGCGGATCGGGATGCCGACCACCTGCACCGGCGCCAGCCAGGCCGGGAACGCGCCCGCGTAGTGCTCGGTGAGCACACCGAAGAAGCGCTCGATCGAGCCGAAGAGCGCGCGGTGGATCATCACCGGCCGCTGCCGGGTGCCGTCGGCGGCCTGGTACTCCAGGCCGAACCGCTCCGGCTGGTTGAAGTCGACCTGGATGGTGGACATCTGCCAGGTCCGGCCGATGGCGTCCTTGGCCTGCACCGAGATCTTCGGGCCGTAGAACGCCGCGCCGCCCGGGTCCGGCACCAGGTCCAGCCCGGAGGCCTCGGCCGCGGTGCGCAGCGCCTGGGTGGCCTCCTCCCAGTCCTCGTCCGACCCGATGAACTTCGGGGAGTCGTCCCGGGTGGACAGCTCCAGGTAGAAGTCGTCCAGGCCGTAGTCGCGCAGCAGGTCCAGCACGAAGGTGAGCAGCGTGGACAGCTCGCCCGGCATCTGCTCGCGGGTGCAGTAGATGTGCGAGTCGTCCTGGGTCAGGCCGCGGACCCGGGTCAGGCCGTGCACCACGCCGGACTTCTCGTACCGGTAGACCGTGCCGAACTCGAACAGCCGCAGCGGCAGCTCTCGGTAGGACCGCCCGCGCGCCCTGAAGATCAGGTTGTGCATCGGGCAGTTCATCGCCTTGAGGTAGTAGTCCGCGCCCTCCAGCTGCATGGGCGGGAACATCGTGTCGGCGTAGTAGGGCAAGTGGCCCGAGGTCTCGAAGAGCTGGGCCTTGGTGATGTGCGGGGTGTTGACGAACTCGTACCCGGCGGTCTCGTGCCGGCGCCGCGAGTAGTTCTCCATCTCCCGGCGGATGATGCCGCCCTTGGGGTGGAAGACCGCCAGGCCGGAGCCGATCTCGTCGGGGAAGCTGAACAGGTCGAGGTCCGCGCCGAGCTTGCGGTGGTCGCGCCGGGCGGCCTCCTCCAGCAGCTTCAGGTACGCCTTGAGCTCGTCCCGGGTCGGCCAGGCGGTGCCGTACACCCGCTGCAGCTGCGGGTTCTTCTCTGAGCCGCGCCAGTAGGCGGCGGCGGAACGCATCAGCTTGAACGCGCCGATCAGGCGGGTGTTCGGCAGGTGCGGGCCCCGGCACAGGTCCGACCAGCAGACCTTCTCCTCCTTGGCGTCGAGGTTGTCGTAGATGGTCAGCTCGCCGCCGCCCACCTCCATCACCTCGGAGGAGTCCAGCCCCTCCCCCTTGACGTCGATCAGCTCCAGCTTGAACGGCTCGTCGGCCAGCTCGGCCTTTGCCTCGTCGAGGCTGCGGAAGCGCCGCCGGCGGAACCGCTGACCGGACTTGATGATCTCCTGCATCCGCTTCTCGAGCTTGCTCAGGTCGTCCGGCTGGAACGGCTTGTCCACGGCGAAGTCGTAGTAGAAGCCCTTCTCGATCGGCGGCCCGATGCCGAGCTTCGCCTCCGGGAAGACGTCCTGCACGGCCTGGGCGAGCACGTGCGCGGTGGAGTGGCGCAGCACGTTGAGCCCGTCCGGCGAGTCGATGCTCACCGGCTCGACGGTGGTCTCCTCGGCCGGCTTCCAGTCCAGGTCGCGCAGCACGCCCTGCGGGTCGCGGACCACGACGATCGCCTTCGGGCCCGTGGTGGGCAGCCCGGCCGCGGCTACCGCGTCGGCCGCCGTCGTCCCGGCGGCGACGACGACGGGGTCGGCCACGACGGGGGTACGGGGTGCGGACACGGTGACTCCTGTCGTCGGTGCTGATCGGATGTGCCGGTTATCGGCTCCTGCGATGCTATCGGTCGCCCGTTCGGCACCGTCGGCGACGCCACCGGCGTCCCGGCCCGCAGTCCCCCCGGGCCGAGTTCCGCCGGCCGTTGAACCTTTCCGCCCTCCGGGCCGAACTACCAGGTGTGGCCGGATCCGGTGCCGGCTGCGTGGACACGGATGGGGACGACCATGACGATGACCCGTCGTGACCGGGTCCGCGGGACCCTGCTGCTGGCCGCCACGGCGGCCGGGGTGCTGCTGGGCTGGGCCGGCCCGGCGCGGGCCGCCGGGGTGTCCATCACCGCCGCACCGGCGCAGGTCCACCAGGGCGACGCCGTCCGGGTGACCTTCGCGGTGCCCGAGGAGCGGTCCGGGACGCGGACCGAGCGGATCGAGATCGGGATGCCCGGCGACGCGCCCGTCGGGGAGGTGTACCCGATGTCGGTGCCCGGCTGGGCGCCCCGGATCGCCACCCGCACCCTCGACCGTCCGGTCGCCGGCATTCACACCCCGGGGGTGGACATGGTGACCGCATCGGTGACCTGGATCCGGGTGCCCGGCGCGACGGCGGGCCCCGTCCGGCTCGCCCTCGGCATGGGCCCGATGCCGGCGACCGACCGGCTGGCCTTCCAGGTCGTGCAGACGTACGGGGACGGCACGGTGGTCCGGTGGACGGACCCGGCGGGTGGGGCGCACCCGGCCCCGACGCTCGCGCTGCTGCCGGCGATGCCCGGTGCGGCCACGGGCGGGCACGCCGGCCACAGCGGGATCACCGCCGACGGGCCGGGCGACCCGGCCGCTCAGGCCCCGGCCGACGCCGCGGGTGCGGACGGTCAAGGGCCGGCCGCCGACGGTCAGGACGCCCCGAGCGCCGACCTCCTGCTCGGCGGCGGGCTGCTCGCCGGGCTGGCCGGCGGCGCGGCGATCGGCTGGCTGTTCAGCCGGCGGCGGCGCGGGGCGATGGCCCTGGCCCCCGAGGAGGCCGACGGCGCCGGGCACGAGGACATGGACGACAGCGCTGGTGACGCGGACCCGAGCCCGGCCGACCCGGACCAGCGCGCCCGACCCGACCGGGGCGATGGCGGCGAACCCGTGCTCTCCGGAACCGTTAGAGCGACGGCGGCCCGGCACTAGGTGCCCGCGGTCGCGCCGCCACCCGGAGTAATCCCGATCAGCCGCTTTGCTCTGCTGCAGCCCACGCAACACGGGAGCGCTCCCGGTGGTGCCGTCGCTGCAGCAGAGCAAAGGGCGCGGCTGAAGTCCCACTAGGCGGCGGGTGGCGCCGTCAGCCCACCCAGTCGGGCAGCGGCTCGCGGGCGGCGAGCCAGCCGTCCGGCACGCCGCCGGGGGTGCCGACGCCGGTGTGCGCGGCGACCACCGCGCCGACGATCGCGGACGTGGTGTCGACGTCCCCGCCGGCCTCCACGCACACCCGGATCGCCGTCGGGTAGTCGTCGAGGTGGGTGGCGGCCACCCAGAGGGTGAAGGGGACGGTGTCCTGGGCGGTCACCCGCGAGCCGTTGCCGAGCGCGTCGGCGGCCTCCGCCGCCGGCCGGCCCAACAGGGCGGTCGCCCGGCGTACGCCCCGGTGCAGTTCCCCCGCCGGGTCGAGAGTCGTGGCGACCGCGCCGATCAGCCGGGCCGGGTCGGGCCGGTCGCCGTCCAGGCGGGCCCGGGCGGCGAGCGAGGCCGCGACGGCCACCGCGACGGCGCCGGCGACGCCCTCCGGATGGGCGTGGGTCACTTCGGCCGAGGCCCGGGCCTGGTCGGCGGCCCGGCGGGTCGAGTCGGCGTACCAGGCGCCGAGCGGGCCGACCCGCATCGCCGCCCCGTTGCCGCAGGAACCCTGCCCGTCGAACGCGGACGCGGCGGCCACCGGCCAGGGCGTGCCGGTGCGGATCAGCCGGAGGATGGTCACCGCGCCCGGCCCGTAGCCGCGGTAGGGCTCGCAGCGCTCGGCGAAGTCGAGCGCCAGCTGGTCCCGGTCGAGCTGTCCGCCGGCCGCCAGGGCGGCCACCACCGAGCAGGCCATCTCGGTGTCGTCGGTCCATTGCCACGGCGGGGGCGGCAGCCGTCCGGCAGCAAGATCCGTGGGGTGCCGGCCGGGGACGAAGAACTGCGAGCCGAGCGCGTCGCCGACCGACAGGCCGGCGAGCGCGTCCCGGGCCAGCGCCAGCCGGGCGTCGGGGAACAGGGTGAACGTCATCGCCGTCCCAGCTTGCCCGGTTCCCAGGAGCGCCGCAACGCGCTCGGCTTGCCACGCGAAGTACGGTCGTGACGTGGCCACCGTGCTCCTGGTCGAAGATGATCACGTCGTACGCGGCGCGATGCTGCGGTCCCTCACCGACCGGGGGCACGCCGTGCACGCCGTCGGTACGGCCCTGGACGCGCTGCGCCGGGTCGCCGCCGAGACCCCCGACCTGGTCGTGCTCGACCTCGGCCTGCCCGACCTGGACGGCTCCGACGCGTTACGGATGCTGCGCGGCATCACCGACGTGCCGATCATCATCGCCACCGCCCGCGACGACGAGCAGTCGGTGGTCCGGCTGCTGCGGGCGGGGGCCGACGACTACATGGTCAAGCCGTTCACGGGCGCGCACCTGGACGCCCGGATCACCACCGTGCTGCGCCGGGCCGGCCGGGCCAGCCGCACGGTGCAGCCGGCCGTGCACGCCGTCGGCGGCCTGCGGGTGGACGTGGGCGAGCGGAGCGTCCTGCTCGACGGGGAGCCGCTCGCGCTGACCCGCAAGGAGTTCGACCTGCTGGCGTATCTCGCCGCACGTCCCGGCCGGGTAGTGTCCCGGCGGGAGCTCTTGGAGGAGGTATGGCGGCAGCCATCGGTCGGCGAGGACCAGACCATCGACGTTCACCTGTACTGGCTGCGCCGCAAAATGGGCGAGTCCGCGGCGAAGCCGCGCTACCTGCGCACCGTGCGGGGGGTCGGCTTCCGGCTGGTGGCACCGGACTGAGGCCGGCGCTGGCCTGGCTCACGGCCGGCATGTGCAGCCTCGCCGCGCTCGCCTTCCTCATTCCGCTCGGGATCAGCCTGGGGGACCAGGCGCGCGAGGAGAAGCTGGCGGACGCCGCCCGGCGCGGCGCCCTGGTCACCGGCGCCCTCGCCGTCAGCACCGACCCGACGGTCGTCCGGCGGGCCGTGGCGGCCAGCGGCGACGACCCGGCGACCCGGCCCGTCGTACACGGACTCGGTGGCGACGAGTCCGCGGGCCGCGCCGACTCGGCGGCGCTGGCCCGGGCCGGCGCCGAGCGCCGCTCGCTGGTCACCGACGTGCCCGGCGGCGTGCTCCGGCTCGACCCGGTGGTGCTCGGCGACAACGTCGCCGTGGTGGAGGTCTTCGTGCCGGACGAGGTGCTCGACGAGGGCTCCGGCGGCCGGTGGCTGCTGCTGCTCGCGGTGGCCGTCGCGCTGGTGGGGGCCGCGGTCATCGTGGTCGACCGGGTCGCCGCCCGCGCGGTCGACTCGACCGGCGAGCTGGTCAAGGCGGCCCTGGCGATCGGCGACGGCGACATCGGCGTACGCGTCGAGCCGAGCGGCCCCCGAGAGGTGGCCGAGGCCGGGCACGCGTTCAACCGGATGGCCGACCAGCTGGTGGCGCTCCGCGCCGACGAGCGGGAACTGGTCGCGGACCTGTCCCACCGGCTGCGTACCCCGCTGACCGTGCTGCGCCTGGACGCCGAGGCGCTGGAGTCCGACGACACCAGCATCGGCACGTTCAGCGAGGCGGAGCTGGACCGCCGGCGCGGCATCCGCCGCATCCGCCAGGCCATCGTCACCCTGGAGGGCGAGGTCGACCAGCTGATCAAGACCACCCGCAAGGTGGTCACCCAGGAGACCGGCCCGGCGATGTGCGACGTCAGCGAGGTGGTCCGAGACCGGATGGTCTTCTGGGCGGCCCTCGCCGGGGACCAGAACCGCCCGCAGCGGGTGAGCGGGGCGCAGCTGCGCATCCCCGCGCCGGTGCCCCGGGCCGAGCTGGCCGCCGCCCTCGACGCGGTGATCGGCAACGTCTTCCGCTACACCCCCCAGGGCACCGCCTTCGAGGTGGCCGTCAGCCGGCGGGACGGGTATGTGGCGATCCGGATCGACGACGCCGGCCCGGGCATCGCCAACCCCGACCGCGCGCTGCGCCGGGGCACCAGCGACCAGGGCTCGACCGGGCTGGGTCTGGACATCGCCAAGCGGGTGGCGTTGCAGGCCAACGGCTCGGTGAGCATCGACCGGGCCCGGCTCGGCGGCGCCAGCGTGGTGATGCTGCTGGCCGACCCGGAGGCGACGCCCCGGCAGGTCAACCGGTTCGGGCTGGTGGGCCGGATGACCCGGGAGGCGCGGGAGCAGAAGACCAGCGGGCGACGCTGGCCCCGGCCGCGCTGACCCCGCCAGCTGTGCGCCGGCGCAAGTCTTCCTTAGATCCGGGTTAACGACGGCGTCGGGGCCACCGAGGACTGACAGGATCTGGGCAGAACCCATCAGTTCCGTCGGCCGGGACGCCCTGCAACATCACCGGCCGGTGGAGCCGTGGGGGCGGGGGGGGGGGGGGGGCCCCCCCCCCCCCGCCCCCCCCCCCCCCCCCCCCCCCCGCCGCCCCCGCGCCCCGCCACTCCCCCGTCGAGCCGCACTCCGGCGTGAGGTGACCGCCGTCCCGTCCGCTCAGCGGGTCGCGGCCGCCAGGTAGGCGTCGATCTCGCCGCTGATCCGCGCCTTCTCCCCGGGCTCCAGGAACGAGGCGGTCACCGCGGCCCGGGCCAGCCCGGCCAGCCCCTCCGGACCGGCGCCGAGCAGGCGGGCGGCGACCGCGTACTCGTCGTTGAGGGTGGTGCCGAACATCGGCGGGTCGTCGGAGTTGACGGTGACCAGCAGGCCGGCCTCGACGAGCTGCGGCAGCGGGTGCTCCTCGATGGTGGCCACCGCCCGGGTCCGCACGTTGGAGGTGGGGCAGACCTCCAGGGCGATCTGCCGCTCGGCGAGGTACGTGAGCAGCTGCGGGTCGAGCGCGGCGGAGATGCCGTGCCCGATCCGTTCCGCGCCCAGCTCGCGCAGCGCGTCCCAGACCGTCTCCGGGCCGGTGGTCTCCCCGGCGTGCGGCACCGAGCGCAGGCCGGCCGCCCGGGCCTGGTCGAAGTACGGCTTGAACTGGGGGCGCGGCACCCCGATCTCCGGGCCGCCCAGGCCGAAGCTGATCAGCCCGTCCGGCCGCTCCTCCAGCGCGATCCGCAGGGTCTCCTCGGCCGCGGGCAGGCCGGCCTCACCCGGGATGTCGAAGCACCAGCGCAACGCGATGCCGAAGTCGGCCTCGGCCCGCTTGCGGGCGTCCTCGATCGCCTCGCAGAACGCCGGCGCGGGGATGCCCCGGTGCACGTGCGAGTACGGGGTGACGGTCAGCTCGGCGTACCGGACCTGCTGGCGGGCCAGCTCCCGGGCCACCTCGTGGGTGAGGAGCCAGACGTCCTCCGGGTCGCGGATCAGGTCGACGACGCTCAGGTAGACCTCGATGAAGTGGGCGAAGTCGCGGAACGCGAAGTAGTCGGCGAGGGCGTCCGGATCCGCCGGGACGGGGGTGCGCCCCTCGTGCCGGGCGGCCAGCTCGGCGACGATCCGGGGCGAGGCGGAGCCGACGTGGTGCACGTGCAGCTCCACCTTGGGCAGTCCGGCGATGAAGGTGGACAGGTCGGTCACGGGTTCTCCTCTGCGTGGGCGCCGGTGCGGGCCACCACGAAGATCCGGCGGAACGGGAAGTACACCTGACCCTGCCGCACCGGGTACGCCCCGGCGAGGCGTACCCCCAGCTCGGCCCGGAAGTCGGCCCAGCCGGCGGCGTCCAGCGCGGCCCGGACCGGGCGCAGCGCCGTCCCCTCCATCCAGGTCAGCACCGGGTGGTCCGCGTCGACGGGGGCCGGGAGCAGGTGCACGTAGGTAGTCTCCCAGGCGTCGACCGCGCAGCCGGCGGCGACCAGCAGCGCGGCGTAGTCCACCGGGTCGCCGACCGGCGCCTCGCGCAGCAGCGCGGCCAGCTCGGGCCGCCACCGGTCGCGCCCGGCGACCTCGCGCAGCGCCCGGTGCGACGGGGCGTCGAAGTTGCCCGGCACCTGCACCGCCAGCCAGGCCCCGGCGGGCAGCTCGCGGGCCCAGCGGGTGAGCAGCTCCCGGTGGCCGGGCACCCACTGCAGGACCGCGTTGGAGACCAGCACGTCCACGTCCGCCCCGGGTCGCCAGTCGCGGACGTCGCCGACCGCGAAGGAGACCGGACCGTCCAGCGCGGCGGCCCGGTCGATCATCTCCGGGGAGGAGTCCAGGCCGACGATCCGGCTCCGCGGCCAGCGCTCGACGAGGGTGGCGGTGAGGGTGCCAGGTCCGCAGCCGAGGTCGACGACGGCCCGTGGCTGCCGCGCCGGGATCCGGGCCACCAGGTCGTGGAACGGCCGGGACCGCTCGTCGCCGTACCGCAGGTAGGTGCTCGGGTCCCACATGACAGCCTCCAAACCGTACGTACGTTTTGTTGAACCCTACGGCCCGACGGGCGCCCGGGCAAGAGGATCACTAGGCTCGTCGGATGGAACAGCGCAGCTTCGACCGGCTCGGCCGGCGCGTCGGCGTCGTCGGACTCGGCGCCTGGCAGCTCGGCGCCGACTGGGGTCAGGTCAGCGAGGACGCGGCGATGGCCGTCCTGGCGGCCGCCGTGGACGCCGGCGTCACGTTCCTGGACACCGCCGACGTGTACGGCGACGGGCGCAGCGAGCAGCTGATCGGCCGGTTCCTGCGCACCCGACCCGGGCACGGGCTGACCGTCGCCACCAAGATGGGCCGCCGGGTGGAGCAGACGCCGCAGGCGTACACCCTGGACAACTTCCGGGCCTGGACCGACCGGTCCCGGGCGAACCTCGGCGTGGACACCCTGGACCTGGTCCAGCTGCACTGCCCGCCCACCGCGGTCTTCGCCGACGACCGGGTCTTCGACGCGCTGGACACCCTGGTCGCCGAGAAGCGGATCGCCGGGTACGGGGTGAGCGTGGAGACCTGCGACCAGGCGCTCACCGCCATCGCCCGGCCGCCCGTGGCCAGCGTGCAGATCATCCTCAACGCGGTCCGGCACAAGCCCCTGGAGCGGGTGCTGCCCGCCGCCGCCGCGGCCGGGGTCGGCATCATCGCCCGGGTACCGCTGGCGAGCGGCCTGCTCTCCGGCCGGTACGACGAGCACACCACCTTCCCCGCCGACGACCACCGCACCTTCAACCGGCACGGCGAGTCCTTCGACGTCGGCGAGACCTTCTCGGGGGTCGACTACGACCTCGGCCTGGCCGCCGTGCGCCGGCTCGCGCCGCTGGTCGGCGAGGGCCGGACGATGGCCCAGTTCGCGCTGCGCTGGATCCTCGACCAGCCCGGCGTCACCGTGGTCATCCCCGGCGCCCGGGACGCCGACCAGGCCCGGCGCAACGCCGCCGCGGCCGACCTGCCGCCGCTGACCGGGGCGGAGCTGACCGCCGTCCGGCAGACGTACGACGAGCTGATCCGGCCGCAGGTGCACGACCGGTGGTGACCGGCGTGGCGCCGACGTACCCGGACGCTGGCGGGCATGCTGGACCGGTGCGGTACGCCGGGAGGGGGATTCGATGAGGGGCTGGCTCACGCTCACGCTCGGGCTGCTGGCGGTGGTCGTCGGCGCGGTGTGGACCGTGCAGGGCCTCGGCTACGTCGGCGGCAGCGTGATGACCGACCAGCGGATCTGGGCGGTGATCGGCCCGGTCGTCGTCCTCATCGGACTCGCCGCCCTCTGGTACGGGATGCGCACCCGCCGCCACCGCCCCTGACCGGCCCGCACCCAGGACCGCCACCGGGAACGCGGAAAGCCCCGCATCCCGGGGCGGGGTGCGGGGCTTCGCATCGATCCGGGGGGCCGGATCGCACAGGCCGGCGCTGCCGGCCGGCACTGCTCAGAGGGGGCGGACCTGCTCGGCCTGCGGACCCTTCTGACCCTGGGCGATCTCGAACTCCACCCGCTGGTTCTCCTCCAGCGTGCGGTAGCCGCTGGTCTCGATGGCCGAGAAGTGGACGAACACGTCAGCACCCCCGCCGTCGACGGTGATGAAGCCGAAGCCCTTGTCTGCGTTGAACCACTTCACGGTTCCCTGCGCCATGTGTATCTCCTTCTAAAACTGGCGGCCGAGCACGCCGTGCGGCCGATTGGCCGTTTTCGAGCAGCGGCGCCTGAGGTGGCCCCCGGTGAAGGTGACTTCTCTCAACCCACGCCATCTCTCAACAGCGGGGAACAGCAAACCACGTACGCAAAAACTCTGCACAGCCCAATCGACGAAATTCTTCGACATGTGACCTGACGGATGCGTCAGATCAACTGGGCGGGCCGGCGGGACCATGCGAAAGGCCCCTTCCCCGTCGATGGCTGGGGAAGGGGCCGACACCTGCGCGGATCAGTCGGGCCAACGGCCGGTCAGCCGGCGTACGCCGACCGCGCCGCCCCGGTCCACGGCGGCCCGGACCACCGCGAAGATCGCTCCCTGCAACGCCGCGGCGGCCAGGATCTCGCCCCAGCGGCGGTCCTCGTCGGTGGCGCTGGGCGCCTCGCCGTCGCCCGCGGTCACCTTCCAGACCTGCCGGAAGATCACCCCGGCGACCGTACCGGCGGCCAGCCCGAGCAGCACCCCGACGGGCCGGTACGCTGCCTTGCCGATCTTTCCGCTCACCTGCGCCTCCCCCGGACGATCAGCAGCACCACCACGGTCGCCACGGCGCCGGCCGCGACGGCCGCGACGGCCGCCCACGGCACCGGCCTGCGCCGGACCGCCTCACCCTTGTCGTACGCCTGCGCCCGTGCGCCGCGGGCCTTCTCCGCGGCCTGGCCGCGCACCCGGGCCACGGTCAGCGCGGCCTGCTCGCGCATCCGCACCTTCGCCTGCTCGGCGGAGTCCTTCAGCCGAGCCTTGACGTCGGCCTTGGCGGCCAACAGCTCCATGGTCTCACCCAGCTCCACCCGGGTACGGCGGATCTCCTCGCGGAGCGCCTCCGTGTCGCCGGTCCCGTTGCCCGTCATGCCCGTCTCCCGTCCCTCACCGCGGCGGTGACGGTGTCCACGTCCGCCCGGACACTGCGAACCGTCGCCTCCGGCACCGGCGGGACGGCACGGCTGACCTGCTTCTTGCCGACCAGGGCGAACACTCCGGCGAGCAGGAAGAGCGCCACCGCCACGATCAGGGCGGCGAGCCACGCGGGCATCACCAGCGCCAGCAGCAGGATTGCGGTGGCGACCAGGGCGCCCGTCCCGTAGAGGGCCATCACCCCGCCGCCGCCGAAGAGACCGATCCCGATCCCGGCGTGCTTGCCCTTCTGGGTCAGCTCCGCCCGGGCCAGCGCCAACTCGTCCCGCACCAGTCGGGAGACCTGCTCGGTGGCCCGCTGCACCAGTTCCGCGGTGGACGGCTCGCTCCCGGTCCGGGACGTGCTGCGACTCGCGACGTCAGCCATGCTGTCCTCCTTTCATCATCACCGCGCTGTATGCCCGGAGTCACGGCGCGCCAATCCTGCCCGGAGCGCCGGTCCCGCCCGGCCGCGCCGCCCACCATCCGGCGCCGCAGCGCGCGAGCCGGAGCCGGGGCGTGCGCAGCAGGTCCCCCGGAACCGACGGAACAAACGCACCGGGGGCCGAATGTCCCGCAACGGGCGACCCCGGCAGGTCGACGTGACGGCGGTACGACACCTCCCCGGCAGGTGCAACGGGCCGGCGGGCAACGAGGTCACGTGGCCCGCGGTCGGCCCGGACAAGCGCGGAGCCCCCGGCGCCGCGCGGGGCGGCCGGGGGCTCCCGGGGTGGTCCGGTGGTCAGCGACGGAGGTCGGCGGGCTCCTCGCGGCCCACGAAGGTCTCGCTGCGGGCATCGCCGTCGTCGCTGCCGCCGAAGACCCGGGCGTCGTCCGGCACGTCGGTGTCGGGCAGCCGGCGGACCGGGCGGCGCGGCTGCACCGCGTGCCACGGCAGTGCGCCGGAGGCGTCGCCCACCTCGGCGCGCATCCGCGGCAGCGCGGTCGGCCGGTGGTCGCGCACCCAGGCCACCAGGTGCTCACGGACCAGGCAGCGCAGGTCCCAGAGGCTGCCGGCGTCGGCCGCGCTGACCAGCGCCCGGACCTTGATCATGCCACCGGTGGCGTCGGTCACCTGGAGCACGCAGACCCGGCCGTCCCACAGCTCCGTGCCCTCGCAGACCCGGCGCAGCTCCTCCCGCATGGCCTGCACGGGGATCGACCAGTCGACGTCGAACTCGGCGGTGCCGAGCACCGCCGCCTCGGTCCGGGTCCAGTTCTCGAACGGGGCGCTGGTGAAGTACGAGGTGGGCAGGATCAGCCGGCGGTCGTCCCAGATCTGCACCACCACGTAGCTCAGCGTCAGCTCCTCGATCCGGCCCCACTCCCCCTCGACCACCACCACGTCGTCGAGCCGCACCGCGTCGCTGAAGGCGAGCTGGAGACCGGCGAAGACGTTGCCGAGGAGGCTCTGGGCGGCGAGCGCGGCGACCACACCGACGACACCGGCGCTGGTCAGCACGCCGGCGCCGATGCCGCGTACGGCGGGGAAGGTCATCAGCATCACGCCGAGGGCCAGCACGACGATCACCGCGATGGTGAGCCGGCGCAGCAGCACCACCTGGGTACGCACCCGGCGGGCGTGCCGGTTGTTCGGCACGTCCACCCGGAACCGTTCCAGCGCGGTGTCCTCGATCACCACCAGCAGCGAGGCGACCAGCCAGGACCCGGCCGCGATCAGGCCCAGCCCGAGCGCGTGCAGGACGAACTGCCGCCACGGGCTGCCCACGGCGTACAGGGTGGTGAACCGGACGGCGAGCTGCACCGCGAACACGGTGGCGGCCGCCTGGAACGGGTGGTGCGAGTGGTCGGTGAGCTCGGTCATCAGCAGTGAGCGCCGGCCGAGCCGGCGAATCACCTGGTGCACCACCTCGACCACCAATAGAGCGATCGCCGCCGCGGCGAGCGCGGCGACGACCGTCATGAGGTAGCTCTGCACAGGTACTTTCTCCCTCCAGCCGGGCGGGGTGCTTCGGGCACAAAGGCCCAATGATGCCCGGCGGTCGGTGGAATCGACCAGTTCAGACCTTGCGGTAGCGGGACTGGAGGAAGCAGTAGACGCCGAAGGCGGCGATGCCGAGCGCCATCAGCAGCAGGATGAAGGGACCCCAGGGCTGGTCGCGCATGGTCCGTAGGGCGGCGTCCAGGCCGCGGGCCTTCTCCGGGTCGTACTTCACCGCGGCCACGATGATCAGGAGGCCGGCGACGGCGAAGACGGCGCCCCGGGCGGCGTAGCCGGCCATGCCCAGCCGGCGGGTCAGGGTGTGGGTCTTCGGGCTCATCTCGCCGGTCTTGAGGTTCTTCTCGAACTTCTTCTTCAGCCCGTAGATGACCATTCCGATGCCGACGATGGCGAGCACCAGTCCGGCCAGCCCGACCAGCCAGCGGCCGCCGGTGGTGGCCATCAGCTTCTCGGAGAGGGCCTGCTGCTGATCGGAGGCGTTCGCGCTGGCGTCCTGGAAGACCTTGATCGCGGTCCAGGCCAGCCAGAGGAAGACCACGGTCCGGACGACCGAGGCGATCCGCTCGAAGAGCCGGTCCTTGTCGCGCAGGGCCCGGTGCCCGATCGCGGCTTCGAACGCCTGCCAGATGGCCATGGCGAAGAGGCCGACCGCGATCGTGATGAGCAGGAACTTGCCGAGCGGCTGAGCGCCCAGCGTACGAAGCGCACCGTTCTGGTTGCCCTCCTCGCCCGACTTGCCGAAGGCGATCTGGAGCGCGAGCCAGGCGAAGAGAAGGTGCACGATCCCGTAGCCGATGAATCCGGCCCGGGTCAACAGTTCGAGCCACCTGCTGTTTGCTGCCTGGGCGGCGGTGGCTCCGGCGTTCCGGGTGAGTGACATGGCGCCACAATCTCCTGATGCGAAGATTTCCAAACGTCGGCCGCCACCGCCCTGGCCCGGTCAGCTGTTGGAATTGCGCGCCACGCGGATCTTGACCTGCTGGTCGGTGACGCTGTCCAGGGTGACCGCGAAGCCGCCGGCCTCGGTGGCCTGCTGGCCGACGGTGAGCGAGAGCTGCTCTCCGGCGACCTCGACGGTGACCTGGTCACCCTGGGCGCCGATCAGCTTGGCCTCGACCCCGAGGATGGTGGCGCTGGCGTCGACGCCGCGCTCGAAGGTGACCGTGCAGGCGTCCAACCCACAGTCGGTGGAGGCGCCCTCCGAGCTGCAGCCGGACAGCACCGCGACGCCGAGCGCCAGGCCGGCCAGCAGGCCGGCAGCCCGGCGGGTGGGGTACTGCGGGGGGAACGCGAGTCGGTTCGTCACCCGGCCAAGGGTACGAGACCGCGGCGACACCGGCACCATCGGAGATCATTCCGGCAGGCGCGCTATCGTCCCGACATGCCGTTCGACATCGCCCGCACCCGGGCCGCGTACCCCGCCCTGGCCGAGGGCTTCGTCCACTTCGACGGTGCCGGCGGCACCCAGACCGCCGAGCCGGTGATCGAGGCGGTCGGCGCCGCGATGCGCGCGGCGATCGGCAACCGCAGCACCGCCTTCGGGCCTGGCCGGCGCTCCCTGGACCTCGTCGCGGCCGCCCGATCCGCGGTCGCCGACCTGCTCGGCGCGCGACCCGAGGGCGTGGTGCTCGGGCCGAGCGCCACAGCGCTGACGTACACCCTGGCCCGGACGCTCGGCGCGGCCTGGCGGCCGGGCGACGAGGTGGTGGTCTCCCGGCTCGACCACGACGCGAACGTGCGGCCCTGGGTGCAGGCGGCGGAGGCGGCCGGGGCCACGGTGCGCTGGGCGGAGTTCGATCCGGCGACCGGTGAGCTGCCCGTCGGCCAGTACACCGACCTGGTCGGCGAGCGGACCCGGCTGGTCGCGGTGACCGCGGGCAGCAACGCGATCGGCACCGCGCCGGACGTCGCCGCGATCGCGAAGAGCGCGCACGCGGTCGGCGCGCTGGTCTGCGTCGACGGGGTGCACTCGGTGCCGCACGGCCCGACGGACGTGGCCTCGCTGGGCGCCGACTTCCTGGTCACCAGCGCGTACAAGTGGTCGGGGCCGCACCTGGCCGCGATGGTCGCCGACCCGGTCTTCTGGGCGCAGCTGCGCCCGGCGAAGCTGCTTCCCTCCTCCGACGCGGTGCCGGACCGGTTCGAGTACGGCACGCCGAGCTTCCCGCTGCTGGCCGGGGTGGCCGCCGCGGTGGACCACCTGGCCACGCTCGACCCGGGCGCCACCGGCAGCCGACGGGACCGGGTCCGCGCCGGCCTGGCCGCCGCCCAGGCCCACGAGGAGGCGGTCTTCGACCGACTGCTGGCCGGGTTGACCGCGCGGCCGGCGGTGACCGTGTACGGCTCCCCGGCTCGGCGCTGCCCGACGGTGTCGTTCCGGGTGGCCGGGCTGGCGCCGGCCGACACCGCCGCGGCGCTGGGCGCGGCCGGTTTCTGCCTCTCCTCCGGCGACTACTACGCCTACGAGTACTTCCGCACGATGGGGCTGCGCGACAGCGGCGGGGCGGTCCGGGCCAGCGTCTACCACTACAACACGGTGGACGAGGTGGACCGGTTGCTCGCCGAACTGGACAGGATCGTCGCCGCCGGGGGGAGAATGACCCGGTGAGCTTCCTGGTCGAGGAGAACCCCGCCAAGCACCGTTTCGAGATCCTGGTCGATGACGCGCTGGCCGGGTTCACCGCGTACCTGCCGCGCGGCGAGGTGCTGGTCTTCACCCACACCGACGTGGAGGAGCGGTTCCAGAACATGGGCGTGGGGTCGGCCCTGATCCGGGGCACCCTCGACCAGATCCGCGAGCGCGGCGACCGGCTGGTGGCGAAGTGCCCCTTCGTGGCCGCCTTCATCGACCGCCACCCCGAGTACGCCGACCTGGTGGTCGCCGAGTCCTGACCGGGTTGCGCCGGCGGTTCAGCGGGCGCCGGTGAGGAGTTCGGCCGCGGCCCGGGCAGCGGCCCGGGTGGCGCCGTGGGTGGCGATGTGGACCGCGCCGGTGACCAGCTCCGGGACGCCGAGTTCCACGACGACGGCGTCCGGGCGGGCGGCCAACGCACGGCGCACGGCGGCCCGCATCCAGTCGTGCCGGTGCAGGTCCCGCACGACCAGCACGACGGGGCGGCCGGCTGCGCCGGCGGTGGGGTCGGCGGGCGCCCCGCCCTCGGCGTACCGGGCGACGGTGGTGTCCGGGACCAGGTCGGCCAGGGGCGCGCCGATCCCCCACGGGGTCTCCGCGCCGATGGCGAGGTTGTGCGGCGGGGCGAACTCCACCACGTGGGCCGGGTGGCGCAACGGCAGCGCGTCGGCGCCGGCGGGTGCGGTGACCACCCGGAGCGCCCGTCGCGCGGCGGCCAGCCCGATCGCGGAGCCGTCGGCCGCGGCCGGGGTGCCGGCGGGGCGGTCGGCGCGGGCGGCGACCGTCCAGGCGGCGAGCTGACCGACCCGCTTGGCCGCCTCGGCGAGGCGCTCCTCCGGCAGTTCTCCGGTCACCACCGCGGCGACGACGGCGTCGCGCAGTTCCCGGGCGTCCGCCTCGGTGGCCCGCTCCCCGCCCACGCAGATCGCGTCCGCGCCGGCGGCGAGGGCGCGGACCGCCGCGCCGGCGAAGCCGTACCGGTCGGCGACGGCCCGCATCTCCACCGCGTCGGTGACCACCACCCCGTGGAATCCCAGCTCCTCGCGGAGCAGCCCGCCGAGGATGCGCGGGCTGAGGGTGGCCGGCAGCTCCGGGTCGAGCGCGGGCACCAGCAGGTGCCCGGTCATCACCGCCTGCACCCCGGCGGCCACGGCGGCCCGGAACGGCGCCAGCTCGACGGCGTCGAGGCGGGCCCGATCGCCGCCGATGCGGGGCAGGTCGTGGTGCGAGTCCACCCGGGTGTCGCCGTGGCCCGGGAAGTGCTTGGCGCAGGCCGCGACGCCGCTGGCCTGGAGTCCGCGTACCCAGGCGGCGGTGTGCCGGGCGACCAGGTCGGCGGCGGTACCGAACGAGCGGACGCCGATGACCGGGTTGGCCGGGTTGGAGTTGACGTCGGCGTCCGGGGCGTAGTTGAGGGTGACGCCCACGCCGGCCAGCTCGGCGCCGAGGTCGCGGGCCACCTCCTCGGTCAGGGCCGGGTCGTCGACCGCGCCGAGGGCGAAGTTGCCGGGCCGGGAGCTGCCCCGGGCGGACTCGATCCGGGTGACGTCGCCGGCCTCCTCGTCGATGGCGACGATGACGTCCGGGCGCTCGGCGCGCAGCGTCGCGGTGAGCGCGGCGAGCTGACCGGGGTCGACGATGTTGCGGGCGAAGAGGACCACCGAGCCGAGCCCCTCGCCGAGCCACCGGCACACCCAGGGTGGCGGGGTGGTGCCGACGAAGCCGGGCTGCAGGACGGCGGCGGCGAGGCCCGCCAGGTCTCCGGTCGCCCCCACGATCCGCTCGTTCATGCGCTGTCGTACCCCCGTCTTCCCCACCGGCCCGCCGCCCCGGCGGGTGCTGCCATGGTCACACCGCGCCCTGAAATAGTCAATAAACCTTACTGTTAGCGCCTGGCGCCTCCCCGTACCCGGGTGGAAGAGTGCGACCATGCACCCCGCGCTGCTCGCCGACGCCACCAGCGCGGCCGACGTCCCCGGCGTACGGCTGCTCGGCCTGGTGGTCGGCGGCCTGTTCCTGCTGCTCGCGATCCGGGCCATGTTCCGCCGCTGACCCAACCGGCCCCGCCCGTTCGGCCGGCACCCTGGGGGGTACGCCTCTCGTTGTCCATCCGTGCACCCGCACCGCGAGCAGCGAGGGAGAACGATGAGGATCGGCTACTTCCTGTCCAGCGAGGAGTACACCCCGGCGGAGCTGCTGGAGCAGGCGCGCGGCGCCGAGCGGGCCGGCTTTGAGGCACTGTGGATCTCCGACCACTACCACCCGTGGGTGGACGCGCAGGGCCAGAGCCCCTTCGTCTGGTCGACGATCGGCGCGCTCAGCCAGGTCTGCGCGCTGCCGGTGACCACCGCGGTCACCTGCCCGACGGTCCGCATCCACCCGGCGATCATCGCGCAGGCGGCGGCGACCAGCGCGGTCATGCACAACGGCCGGTTCGTCCTCGGCGTTGGCACCGGTGAGGCGCTCAACGAGCACATCCTCGGCGACGCCTGGCCGCAGACCGACGTCCGGCTGGAGATGCTGGCGGAGGCGGTCGAGGTGATGCGCGAGCTGTGGCGGGGCGGGTTCGTCAACCACCACGGCAGGCACTACACCGTCGATCACGCCCGGATCTACACGCTGCCCGACACTCCCCCGCCGATCTACGTCTCCGGCTTCGGCCCGAAGTCGATCGACCTGGCCGCCCGGATCGGCGACGGGTACATCAACATCATGCCCGACGGCGAGATGGTCCGCCGGTTCCGCGAGAACGGCGGCGGCGACAAGCCGTGCCAGGCCGGCTTCAAGGCGGCGTACGCCGACAGCGAGGACGCCGGCGCGCGGATCGCGTACGAGAAGTGGCCGAACGCCGGGGTGCCGGGCGAGCTGTCCCAGGTGCTCCCCTCGCCGCGCCACTTCGAGCAGGCCGCCCAGCTGGTCAAGCCGGAGATGGTGAAGGAGTCGTTCGTCTGCGGCAACAGCGTCGACGCGCACCTCGAGATGATCGACAAGTACGCCAAGGCCGGCTTCGACGAGGTGTACGTGGCCAACACCGGCCCGCACTGGCAGGGCCTGTTCGACCTCTACCGGCGCGAGGTGCTGCCCCGACTGCGGTGACCCGGCCAGCTCCTTCCCGGACGACTGCCGCACCGGGCGGCGGGACGCGGTCCCTCGGTCAGCCGTCGGCGGGCCGGACGATGCCGTGCACAAGCGTGTCGACCAGCTCGGCGACCAGACCGGGCGAGGGCTCGGGCGGCGCTCCCGTGGGATCGAGAAGGCGGCCGAGGACCAGGTCGTGGCAGACCCCGACGACGAGCGTGGCCACCGCCTCGGGGACGGCGGACGGGTCGCCCCGCCGGTACGGTCCACTGCGGAGGTACCCATGCCCGAACGAAACCCGGCCCCCGCCCGCCGGGCCGGCCGGTTTCGCCCGATGCCCGCCCGGGTACCTGCGGCCACTGATGAAGCTGACCATGCACTCGACGACGTTGCGCCGCGCGGCGCGGAGCCTCTTCGGCTGGACCGCGCTCCGGCCCAACCAACTGGCCGCGATGCGCGCGGTGATGAAGCGACGCGACGCCCTGGTGGTGCTGCCCACCGGCGCCGGCAAGTCGGCGATCTACCAGATCCCGGCCAGCCTGATCCCCGGACCCACCGTGGTCATCTCCCCGCTGCTGGCCCTCCAGCAGGACCAGATCGCGGCGCTCAACGAGCGGCAACGCCCCGAGCTGCGGGCGGTCCGGATCAGCTCCGACGAGACCGCGGCCCAGCAGGCCGAGGCGATCGTGGAGATCCGGGAGGGACGCGCCGAGTTCCTCTTCATCACCCCGGAGGCGCTCAGCAACCCGGACCGGATGGCCGAGGTCCGGTCGCTGAACCCGGCGCTCGTGGCGATCGACGAGGCGCACTGCATCTCGGCCTGGGGACACGACTTCCGCCCCGACTACCTGGCGCTCGGCCACCTGATCGACGGCCTCGGCCGGCCGCCGGTGGTCGCGCTGACCGCCACCGCCTCCCCGCCGGTACGCGACGACATCATCGCCCGGCTGCGGCTGCGCGACCCCGAGGTGGTGGTCTCCGGACTGGACCGGTCCAACCTCTTCCTCGAGGTTGCCCACTGCCCCACCGACGACTACCGCTGGCGGCGGCTGATCGCCCTGCTCCGCGACGACGAACGCCCCGGCATCATCTACGTGCCCACCCGGCGGGCGGCCGAGGAGCTGGCCCAGCGGCTCACCGACGCCGGCTTCCCGGCCCAGTACTACCACGGCGGGATGCCCACCGCCGCCCGCAACCAGCTGCACGAGGCGTTCCTCGCCGACCGGGTGCCGATCATGGTGGCGACGTCCGCGTTCGGCATGGGCATCGACAAGCCGAACATCGCCTGGGTGGTGCACATGGCGCTGCCCGACTCCCCGGACAGCTACTTCCAGGAGATCGGTCGCGCCGGCCGGGACGGCGAATCCGCCCGGGTCCTGCTGCTCTGGCGCGCCGAGGACGTCGGGCTGCAGCGCTACTTCAGCGGTGGCCTGCCGGACGAGACCGAGCTGCGTGACCTCGCCGCGGTGCTGCGCAAGCAGGCCCGGACCAAGAAGGAGCTGCGCGAGCTGACCGGCCTCGGCCCGCGCAAGTTCGGCCAGTACCTCTCCCTGCTGGAGCAGGTGGGCGCGGCCGAGCTGCGGGCGAAGCAGCGCATGGGCGCCCCCCGGTACGCCCCGGAGCCCGCCGCCTCGGCCCGCGCCGCGCTGGCCGAGGCGGAACGGCAGCAGACGGTCACCCGGTCGCGTACCGACATGATGCGGGCCTTCGCCGAGACCACCGGGTGCCGGGGGCAGGCGCTGCTGGCGTACTTCGGCGAGCAGATGAGCAAGGTCTGCGGGCACTGCGACAACTGCCACGCGGGCACCAGCGTCCCCGACGACGGGGCGAGCGGACCGTTCCCGGTGCACAGCCAGGTCCGGCACCCGGAGTGGGGGTCCGGCCTGGTGCTGAGCTACGAGGAGGACCGGATGACGGTGCTCTTCGACGAGGTGGGGTACAAGACACTGTCCGTGCGCGTGGTGTCCGAACAGGGCCTGCTGACGCTGGACTAGTGCGGTGTCCATTAACGTTCACCGGGTTTCCGGATCTTCCTGGACAGCGAAGGAGTGGGCACTGGATTAACCTGTTCCGGATCAGGGCACCAACGTCGTACACGGCCGGACCGCCCGCGCCACGTCAGCCAATGAGAGGGGTGTTGTTGTCGTGATCGAGCAGCCGGCGTACACCGGGTTCGGATTCTCCGACGAGGAGTGGGGGCTGCTGGTCGGCCTGCCGCAGTCGGTGCTGACCGCGGCGAGCGCGGCCGAGTCGGACGGCACCAAGCGCACCATGGCGGAGAACGCCGCCGGGCTGGAGGGCATCGCCGCCGGGCGCGGATCGGCGAGTCCGCTGGTGGCCGCGGTCGCCGGCGAGATCGTCGCCCGGGTGGGCGACCCGGAGGCCGGCGAGGAAATGCCGGTCATCGAGCCCGCCGACCCGCAGGCGATGATCGACGACGTGCTGGCCCGGGCCGGCGAGGCGGCGGCCCTGCTGGCCGCCCGGGTCGACGAGGGCCAGGCGGGGGCGTACAAGCACTGGCTGGTGGAGATCGCCGAGCAGGTGGTGAGCGCGGCGTCCAGCGGCGGCATCCTGGGCCTCGGCGGCGACGTGGTCAGCGACTCGGAGCGCCGCTTCCGGGACCGGCTCTCGCACGTGCTCAACGACTGACGGAACGACCCGACGCCGCGGGCGTAGCGGGCCCTGGCATCCCGGCACGGGTCGTCAACGCTCCGGCGTCCGTGGTCAACCCCGAGCCGACACACTGATCGCGGGCCGCCAGCCGGGAGACCGGCACGGCCCACTGGTATCGGGGGGCCGTGGCGAGGCGCCCGCGACAGTCGGTCGCGGGCGGCCGCCCGGTGCCGAGGGGTCCCGCTCGCACCGGCCGGGCCGCCGGCCACGCCGGCTCCGGCCCCCGTCGCTCTTCCCCCCAGGACCGACGACGGGGCGGTCAGGCCTCTTCCAACAGCGCCAGCACCACCATCTCCACGTCGGCGCGCGGCATCTCGGGCTGGACCGTCGCCACCACCCCGTCGTGGTAGAGGTCCACCACGCGAGGGTCCACGTAGGACGTCCGAGCCACGGTCGGGGTGTTGCCCAGCAGCTCGGCGACGGCCCGCATCACCGCCGCGACGGCCTTCTTCCGGGCGGTGGCCGAGCGCTGCCGGCCGACCGTGGCCAGCTCCGTCGCCGCCAGCACGGTCGCGTGCCAGGTACGGAAGTCCTTCGCGGTCATCTCGCCGCCGCTGGCGTCGCGCAGGTAGTCGTTGACCTCGTCGCTGCGCACGTCCCGCCAGCTCCGGCCGTCCCAGTAGCCGAAGAGCCGTTCCTCGGCCCGCCGCCGCCGGCGCAGGTTCGTCAGCACCCGGCACAGCTCCGGGTCCTCGATCCGGCGTACCTGGTCGATGCCGCCCTTGGCCGGGAACTCGAAGACCACGCAACCCTGCCGGGACCGGGCGTGCTCGGGGCGCAGGGTGGAGACGCCGAACGTCGGGTCGTCACCAGTCGCGTACTGGTCGCTGCCGACCCGGAACATGCCCATGTCCAGCAGCCGGGCGACGGTGGCGAGGACCCGCTCGCGCCGCAGGCCGCGCAACGCCAGGTCGTGGTCGACCCGCTCACGTAGCACCGGCAGCCGTTGGGCCACCTCCAGCACGTGGTCGAACTTGGCCTCGTCCCGCTTCTGGCGCCACATCGGGTGGTAGAGGTACTGCTTGCGGCCGGCCGCGTCCACGCCGGTGGCCTGGATGTGCCCGTTCTGGTACGGCGAGATCCAGACGTCCTGCCAGGCCGGGGGGATCACCAGCTCGTGGAGCCGGGCCAGGTCGTCGGCGTCGCGTACCGGCTCGCCCTTCGGGTCGAGGAAGAGCCAGCCCTTGCCGCGCCGCCGGCGCCCGTACCCCGGCCGGCCCGGATCACTACGCCGCAACCGCACCGGAGACCCGCACCGCCCGTTCCGCGTCAGCCACGGCGGCGAGCACCTCGTCGACCGAGATGGCCGCCAACCCCGGACGCGGTCGTACCCCCTCCACCCCGATCCAGTCGCGGTCGATCCGCGCCCGGTCCGCACCGTCGAGCACCCGGTGCCGGGGGCGGTCCGGCGGCGGACCCCAGCGGGTCGGCGAGACCGGCCCGAAGAGCACCACCGAGGCGGTGCCGTACCCGGTGGCCAGGTGGGCGATCCCGGTGTCCCCGCTGACCACCAGTCGGGCGGCGGCCACCAGGGCGGCCAGCTCGGCCAGGCCGGTCCGGCCGGCGAGCACCGCGTCCGGGGCCAGCCCGGCGGCGCCGGCGACCCGGGCGGCGGCGTCCCGCTCGTCGGCGGAACCGGTCAGCACCACCCGGTGGCCCCGGTCGGTCAGCGCCCGGGCGAGCGCGGCGAACCGCTCCGCCGGCCAGCGCTTGGCGTGGATCTTGCCGCCCGGGTGCAGCACGGTGACACCGGCCGGGACCGCGGCCGCGGGCGGCGGCAGCAGCGCCAGGTCGGCCGGGTCCGCCGGCAGGTCGTACCAGTGCAGGAGCCGGCACCAGCGACGGACCTCGTGCTCCTCGTCGTCCCACTGCGGACCGTCGGCGTGCCCGGCCCTGGCGCTGGCGAAGGCGAGCAGCCGGCCCGGCCGGGCGGCGGCGAGCAGCCGGTGCGACTGCGGCCCCCGACCGTGCAGGTTGACCGCCGCCTCGGGCGGTGGTCCCGGCCAGGCCGGTGGGGCCAGCCCGTCGGTGGGCAGCACCCGGTCGATCCCGCCGACGAGGTCGGCCAGCGGCGTCAGCCAGGCGGGGGCGGCCAGCACCAGCTCCCGGTCGGGGAATCCGGCGCGCAGCCCGCGCAGCGCCGGGACGGCGGCCGCCAGGTCGCCGACCCCGAGCGCCCGGAGCACCAGGATCACGGGTACGACGACTCCTGCGCGGCGCAGACCACCATCTCCCGTACCGCGCACCCGGGCGGCTGGGAGAGCGCGAACATGATCGCGGCGGCGGTGTCGGCCGGCTCGTTCAGCGCGGCGTCCGGGCCGGGCCGGTACTGCACGTCCCGCTCGTCGAAGAACGCCGTCCGCATGCCGCCGGGAATCAGCAGGGTGACCCCGACCGACCCGGCGAGTTCCGCCGCGAGGGCCCGGGTGAAGCCGACCACCCCGAACTTGGCGGCGCAGTACGCGGTCGCGTCGCTGACCGCCTTCACCCCGAGGGTGGAGGCGACGGTGACGATGCTGCCCCGGGACGCCTCCAGGTACGGCAGCGCGGCGCGGATCACGGCCGCGGTGGCGAGCAGGTCCACCGCGACGATCCGTTCCCAGGTCTCGCCGGGCACGTCGGCCAGCTTGCCCGGGACGTCCATGCCGGCCGCGGTGACGACGGCGTCCAGGCCGCCGGAGCGTTCGGCCAGCTCGCGGGTCGCCGCCTCGGCGGCCCGGGTGTCGGCCAGGTCGCACTCGACCCACGGCACCCCGTCCCCGGGTGGGTGCCGGTCCAGCACGAGGGGCCGGCCGCCGGCGCGGGCGACTGCGGTGACCACGGCGGCGCCGAGGCCGCTGGCGCCGCCGGTGACCAGGACGGTGGGACCCGCCCCCGGGGAACTGCCGCTCATCGTGCTCCCTCCGCCGTCGACCGGACGCCCGTCGCGCCGGGCCGGGCCACGGCCGGCCCGGCGGGCGTCCCCGGGCGGCCGGCTCGGGCCGCGGCGATCATGTCGGTGGTGGACCGGCCGTCCAGGTACGGCACCACCACGGTCTGGCCACCCCAACGCCGCAGGATCCCCGCCTCCGGCAGCGTCTCGTCGCCGCCCCCGGTGGCGTAGTCACCGCCCTTGACCCAGATGTCCGGGCGGAGCCAGGACAGGGCCGCGTGCGGGGTCGACTCGTCGAAGATGAGTACGGCGTCCACGCAGCTCAACGCGGCGAGGAGCCGGCTGCGGTCGCCCTGCGGCACCACCGGCCGGTCGGGCCCCTTCAGGCCGGCGACGCTGGCGTCGGAGTTGAGGCAGACCACCAGGCAGTCGCCGAGCTGGCGGGCCGTCTCGAGGGTGGCCACGTGCCCGGCGTGGAGCAGGTCGAAGCAGCCCCCGGTGGCGACCACCGTGCCGCCGGCCGCGCGCACCTCGGCGATGACCGCGCCGGCCGCGGCCGGTCCGATCCGCTCCCCGCCGCCGGTGAAGACCGGTCCGGTCTCCACGGCGGGCCGGTCGGGCCGGGTCCGGACCGGTCCCGGCAGCGCGGTGGCCACACCCCCACCCGCCACGTACGCGGACGCCTCGGCGACCGCCGCCTGCGCCGCCTCGGAGACCAGGGCGCCCCGGGCCAGGGCGAGGGTCGCCGCGGCCGCGAACCGGTCCCCTGCCCCGCAGGTGTCCCCCTCGGCGCTCGCCGGTGCGGGCACCACCAGCGGGGTGGTGCCGGCGTGGCAGAGCAGCGCACCTTCGCCGCCCAGGGTCACCGCCACCGCGCCGGCCCGCCACCGCTGGCGCAGCGCCTGCGCGCCCCGGGACACGGTCACCAGCCGGGAGGCGCCCGGCGACGCCTTCGCCAGCTCCCGCGCCTCGAACTCGTTCGGGGTGGCCAGTTGCACGCCCGGCACCGCCGCCGGCCCGCGCGGGTGTGGGTCCCAGACCACCGGCGCCCGGGTGGCGGCCAGCGCGGCCCGCAGCGCCGGCTGCCCGGCGACCCCCCGGCCGTAGTCGCTGACCAGCACGGCGGACGCCCGGGCGATCAGCCGCAGCACCGCCTCGCCCGGTTCGCCGGGCTCGCCGGATGTCCCGCCCCGGTCGTGCCGCAGCAGCACCCGGCCCCGAACCCGCAACCGGATCTTCTCCGGGGTCGCGCCGGCCAGCGGGAGCGCGTACAACTGCACGCCCGCGGCGGCCAGCAGCGAGCTGAGCCGGGCCCCGCCCGCGTCGTCGGCGATGGCGGTGACCAGCGCCACCTCCGCGCCGTGGACGGCGGCGAAGACCGCGGCGAGGCCCGCGCCGCCGGGCCGGTCGACGTACGTGGTCTCGTCGAGCACGGGCACCGGGGAGTCCGGACAGAGCCGGTTCACCACCCCCTCGACGTCCCGGTCCAGCAGGGTGTCACCGATCACCACCACGGGTCCCGTCACGCTCGACCTCCTCATCGGGCCTCGACCTCCGGGGCCTCGTCACCGAGCACCACCTCCACGCCGGTCCGCACCGGCCCGGAGGGCGTGTGTCCGGTCGGCACCGGCTGCGCCGCGCGGCCGGCGAGCGCCACCGGCAGCGCCCGCTCGACGTACTCGCAGAGCACGTGGGTGGCGACCAGGTGGAGTTCCTGGACCACCTGGCTGTCCGGCGACGCGACGGCGAGGGTGTCGTGGCAGAGGTCCGCGAGCGGGTTGGGGGTGGGGCCGGTGAAGGCCCAGCAGCGCAGTCCGGTGTCGCGTGCGGCGTGGGCGGCGGTGAGGAGGTTGACGCTGGTGCCGCTGGTGGACATGAGCAGGAGGATGTCGTCCGGTCGGCCGTGGGCGCGGACCTGGCGGGCGTAGACCTCGTCGTAGCCGTAGTCGTTGCCGATGGCGGTGAGGGCGCTGGTTTCCGCGTGCAGGGCGATGGCGGAGAGCGGTTCGCGGTCGTCGCGGAGTTTGCCGACGAGTTCGGCGGTGAGGTGCTGGGCCTCGGCGGCGCTGCCGCCGTTGCCGGCGACGAGGAGCCGCCCGCCGGTGGCCAGCCGGTGCGCCAACTCCCCGCCCCAGCGGGCGAGCAGGTGCTCCGCGCGGCGAAAGGGCAGCAGCGCCGCGGCGAGGTGGGCCAGGTGGGTGTCCAGCACGGTCCCGGCGTCGTCCCCGGTCCGGCCGGGCGCCGTCATCAGGCGACCACCCGGGTCGGCCGACGCACGGTGGCCACCTCGCCGTACACCTCCGTCAGCCGGTCCGCCGTGGTCGACCAGGAGTAGCAGCGGCGGGCCCGTTCCAGGGCCGCCGTGGCGTACGCGAAGCGCCGGATCCGGTCGCCGAGCAGCCGCTGGATCGCCGCGCCCAGCGCCTGCGGGTCCCGGGCCGGGACGAGGTCACCGGTCCGCCCGTCGACGACGGTGTCGATCAGCCCACCGACCGCGGTACCGATCACCGGTACGCCGCACGCCATCGCCTCCAGCGGGGTGAGCCCGAACGGCTCGTACCAGGGCGCGGCGACCAGCACGTCGGCGGAGCGGTACCAGCGGCCCATCTCCTCGCGGGGCACCGCACCGACCAGCCGCACCCGGTCGGCCACTCCGCAGGACTGTGCGAGCGTTCGCAGCCGCCGGGCGTACGCGTCGGTCTCCAGCAGCCCCGCCGGCGGCCCGCCCACCACCACGCATTCCGCCCCGGGAACCAGGGCCGTCGCCCGGATCACGTCCTGGAACCCCTTGCGTTCCACCAGCCGGCCGACGGTGAGGATCCGCGGCCGGTCGCCGTCCCGCTCGGCGGCCGGGCCGAGCGGGGCGAAGCTGCCGAGGTTCACCCCGGACGGGACGACGGTCATCCGGGACCGGGGCACCCCCATCCGGACCAGCTCACCGACCTCGTCCTGGCACTGGGCGACCACCCGGTCGACGGACCGGCCCAGCTCCCGTTCGAAGCGGACCCGGCCCGGCGGGCTGGTGTCCTGCGCCCCCTGGTGGCGCCGCTTCACCGTGCCGAGCGCGTGGTACGTCTGCACCACCGGCACCCCGGTCCGCCGACCGGCGGCCAGCGCGGCCACGCCGCTCATCCAGAAGTGCGCGTGGATCACCTCGGGCTGCCAGTCGCCGGTGCGCCACCGCTCCGCCAGCCAGCCGCCGAACTCGGCCATGTACGGCAGCAGTTCGTCCTTGGCGACCGGCTCGGCCGGGCCGGCGGGCACGTGCACCACGTCGAAGCCGTCCGGGGCCCGCACCGCCACGGGCAGGTCCACGGCGTCGCGGCGGGTGTAGACGCGGACGTCGTGACCGGCGGCCACCAGGGCGGCGGAGAGCTCCGCGACATGCGCGTTCTGGCCGCCCGCGTCCTCGCCGCCGAGGACGGCGAGCGGGCTGGCGTGCTCCGAGATCATCGCGATCCGCATACTTCCTCCTCCAGCAGCCGGTCCCAGTCGGCGAGGAAACGGTCCAGGCCGTAGCGGTTCCGTGCGGCCACCCGGGCCTCGGCGCCGGCCCGGCGGGCCGCCGACGGGTCCTCGACGAACCGTCGGGCCGCCTCCAGCAGGACGTCCACCCGGGTGGAGAGGGCGCCGGCGGACGGCGGCACCGCCTCCACGGCCTCGGTGGTGGCGAGCGCGACGACCGGCATCCCGATCGTCATGGCCTCGACCAGGCTCAGCCCCAGCGAGGTCCACCGGCACAGGTGCAGGTACGCCCGCCGCCGGGCCAGCTCGGTGTGCATGGCGTGCTGCGGGACGTCGTCGTGGCTGGTGACCCGGTCCGCCGGCAGCCCGAGGCGGTCGGCCAGCCCGGCCACCCCCAGGCCGTAGACGTCCAGCGGGGCGATCTCGGCGAACCCGGGCAGCAGGTCGGTGCCGGTGACCCGCCAGCGGCGGACCGGCTCGTTGATCACCACCGCGAGCCGGTCCAGTTCGCCGGTCCATTCGACGGCCGGCGCGACCACCCCGTGTTCGATGACCGCGGTACGGGTGCCGCCGTTGTCCCAGAACAGCTCGTTGAAGTGGGTCACGTGGGTGAGCAGCAGGTCGTCCCGGTCGGCCATCGGGTGCCGGCTGTTCGGCACGTCGCCCTTGGGGGTGTTGTGCTCGACGTAGATCGCCGGGACGTCCCGGCCCACCCGGCGGCCCAGCCACTCGCAGGCGAGGTCGAACTCCTCGGGGCGCTGGAGCAGCACCACGTCCACGTCGGCCCGGGCCAGCTCCTGCGGGGTCACCTCGACGGCGCTGTCGGGCCAGGGGTAGGTCCGGGCCCGGCCCAGCCCGTACGGGCCGCGGTCGGGGGTGACCGGCACCAGGCACCGGTGCTTCCCGTGCACGAAGGACGTGGTCCAGGAGCCGTGCACGTGCCACAGCAGGATGTTCATCGGGCCACCCCACCGGTGGCGGTCACCGCCGGTCCGCGCGGCGGACCCGCGAACCGGGCCGCCGGCCCGGCCGGCACGTCGGCGGGCACGCCGAGCAGCCGCAGCGCCGCCAGGACCCGTCCGGGCTCGACGGCCGAGAGGCACGGGTGCCCGGGCACCGGGCAGCGGGTGGCGCGGCTGTCCCGGCAGGCCGCCCCCGCGTCGCCGAGCCGGACCGTGGGCACCCGGTACGGGCCCCACTGTCCGAACGGGACGGTCGGGGCGAAGAGGCTGACCACCGGCACTCCCAGCGCCGCGGCGAGGTGCGCCGGGCCGGTGTTGCCGACGACGAGCGCACCGGCCCGCGCGATGATCGCGGCCAGCTCGCCGAGTCCGGTGCGGCCGCCGAGGTCGAGCCCGCCGGCGGCGGCGACCCGAGCGGTCAGCTCCCGCTCGCCCGGGCCGCCGGTCACCACCACCCGGTACCCGGCGGCGTCGAGCACCCGGACGATCCGGGTGGCCAGCTCGGGCGGGCAGGCCCGGGTCTCGACCGACGACCCGGGGTGCAGCACCACGTAGCCGGCCTCGCCGGGGCCGGCCGGGGCGGGCGGCAGCCGCTCGGCGCGCAGCCGCAGCCCCGGCTCGTCGTCCGGGGCGAGGGCGAAGCCGGCGGCGGCGGCGAGGGAGAGGGCGCGCTCCGGTTCGGGTACGCCGACGGGCACCCGGTGGCGTACGTCGAGCAGGGAGCCGGGGTAGTCGTCGCTGATCGCGCTGATCCGCGGTACGCCGGCCATCCGCAGCAGCAGGGCCAGGGGCAGCGGGGACTGGTGGAAGGAGGTGAAGACGACCGCCTCGTCGGCGTGCACGGCCGTGAGGCGGTCGGTGAGCGCGCGCATGCCGCCCGGGTCGACCGGGGCGGGGTTGCCGTCGATCCAGGGCAGCGGCCATTCGATGATCTCGTCGATGCCGGGCAGCAGGTCGGCGGCGATCCGGCCGCGGGGGCCGCAGAGCAGCACCACGCGTTCGGCGCTGGCGGCCACGGCCCGGATGCCGGGGCCGGTGACCAGCACGTCGCCGGCGGCGTCGCTGCGCACCACCAGCACCGTGCCCCGCCGTGGGGACGGTCCCGGGGCGGTCACCAGGCCGATCCGGTCCAGGATCTGCGTCACCGCCGCGGGCAGGTCGTCAGCGACCGTGGGCGCCGCGGCCACCTCGGCCGCCCGGGTGGCCGGGGTGGGGACCATGATCCCCGCGGCGCCGGCCGCCGCGGCGGCGTTCATGTCGGCGCTGATGTCGCCGACCAGGACGCACCGGGTCGAGCTGGTGCCGAGTGCGCGGGCGGCGGCGTGCACCAGCCCCGGCGCGGGCTTGCGGCAGGCGCAGTCGTCCCGCTCGCCGTGCGGGCAGATCTGCCATGCGTCGAAGGGCCCGAGCAGCTCCTCCACCCGTGCGTTCACCCGGCGCAGTTCGTCGTGGGTGAACAGGCCCCGGGCCAGTCCGGACTGGTTGGTCACCACCGCGAGCCGCAACCCGGCGGCGCGCAGCCGGTCCAGGGCCTCCCGGGCGCCCGGTACCGGGCGGACCTTCTCCGGGTCGCCGTTGTAGGGCACGTCCTCGATGAGCGTGCCGTCCCGGTCCAGCAGCACCGCGTCGAAGAGTCCCGACGGGGACCGGCCAGGACCGGGGGCAACCCGGGCTGACCTGCACTGATCCCGCTCGTGGTCCCGTCGCACGGCCGGCGGGTTCCCGGCGCCCCGAGGAGTAAACATCATCTTCGGCGGAGCCGCCCCGACCGCCGCCCGGCGCCCGGGGGCGAGCCCGGCCGTCGCACCACTCCCCGCTCGGTGCCGCGTTACCCGCCGCTGCCGAGAAGCTAACCCGACGGCTCCGTTAGCGGCGGACCAGGCGGGGGTATGTGGTTGAGGTGGCGATTGTGGAAAAAGTGATCGATGCGCCCCCGCAGCAGGTCTCCGGAGTGACGGCGGCCACCGGCTGGCCCGCCTATTGCGCTGACCAGCCGGCGCGACGACGCTCCGCAGGCCCTCCGGCGGGCGTCTGTGCGGACCGGCCGGAGGCAACTGGCTACCCTCTCAGGTGAACACTGTCGGCCGACCGAGGATGTCCGTGATGATCGAACCCATGCAGCTGCCCGTTCCCTGGCGGGACGCACGCCTGACCGTCGTCGTTCCCACCTACAACGAGGCGGGGAACCTCCCGGTGCTGGTCGAGCGGCTCCTCGCCCTGCCGCTGTCGGGGCTGAAGGTGCTGGTCGCGGACGACAACTCCCCGGACGGGACCGGCGAGGTGGCGGACAAGCTGGCCATCGAGCACCCCGAGCGGGTGGAGGTCGTGCACCGCGCCGACAAGGAGGGGCTCGGCCGGGCGTACGTGGACGGGATCGGACGGGCGCTCGACGGTGGCGCCGAGTACGTGGCGCAGATGGACGCCGACCTGTCCCACCCGCCGGAGGCGCTGCCGGGCATGCTCGGCGCGCTGCTCTCCACCCAGGCCGGCGTGGTGATCGGCTCCCGCTACGTGCCCGGCGGGCAGCTGGACGAGAACTGGCCGCTCTACCGTCGGGCGCTGAGCGGCTGGGCCAACCTGTACGTGCACACGCTGCTGCGGGTGCGGATCCGTGACCTCACCGCCGGCTTCAAGGTCTGGCGTGCCGACGCCCTGCGGGACATCGGGCTGCACCGGGTCCAGTCCAACGGCTACAGCTTCCAGGTCGAGATGCACTACCTCGCGACGAAGCTGGGGCACACCATCCTGGAGGTGCCGATCCGCTTCGAGGAGCGCCGCGAGGGTGACTCGAAGATGACCACCGCCACCAAGATCGAGAGTGCGCTGATGCCGTTCAAGCTGCGCACCCGGCACCGCAACATCCGGGGCTGAGCAGGCGCCCCACCCGCCGCCGTGGCCGTGACGTACGGGTCACGGCGGGGCGGGGAGCGGTCATCAGCTCCCCGCGCTCTGCTCTTCAGCGGTAGACCGCCCGGTGCGCGGCGCCGATCATCCCCGCGTACAGCTCTCCGGTGAGCGCGCGGTCCCGGGCCAGCGCCGCCCGGGCCGCGTTCGCGCCCGGCGCGCCGTGCACGCCGCCGCCGGGGTGGGCCGACGAACTGGCCAGGAAGAGCCGGTCCACCGGGGTGTCCGCACGCGCCAGGCCGGGAATCGGGCGCAGGAAGAGCTGCTGGTACGCGGCCGCGGTGCCCCCGCCGAGCGCGCCGCCGACCAGGCTCGGGTCACCCTGCTCCAGCTCGGCCGGGCCGGCCACGTGCCGCCCCACGATCAGCGACCGGACGCCGGGCGCGGCCTCCTCCAGCACCTGCTCCATCCGCTCGACGTGTTCCACGATCTCCTCGGCCCGCCACTGTCGACGGAACGGCAGGTGGGTGTACGACCAGAGCGACTCCGTTCCCGGCGGGGAGTGGCTCGGGTCGGCCACCGACATCTGCCCGACCAGCAGGAACGGGTCGCGCGGCACCTCGCCCCGGGCCAGCGCGGCGGAGTAGGTGGTCAGGCCGTCGAGGTCGGCGCCGAGGTGCACCGTGCCCGCGGTGGCCACCTCGCGGTTCTTCCACGGCACCGGCGCGGAGAGCGCCCAGTCCACCTTGAGGGTGGAGCCGTCCCACTTGAAGTGGGCCAGGTCCTCCACCAGGCGGGGCGGCAGCGCCGCCGCGCCGACCAGGTCCAGGAAGAGCGCCGGCGCGGGGACGTCGGCGAGCACCGCCCGGCGCGCCCGCCAGGCGGCGCCGCCGACGGTGCGGACACCCATGGCCCGACCCTGGGCGGTGAGCACCCGGTCGACGCGGGCGCCGTAGTCGATCCGGCCGCCCCGCGCGATCAGCCGGGCCACCAGCGCGTCGGTGATCTTCTGGGCCCCGCCGACCGGCACCGGCCAGCCCACCTGCTGGCCGAGCATCGCCAGCAGCCACCCGTACACCCCGGAGCCGGCCTCCTCGGGTGACAGGTCGGTGTGCAGGGCGCAGCCGGCCAGCAGGGCCCGCCCGCCGTCGCCGTCGAAGAGTTCGTCACCGAGCTTGCGGACCGGCACCACCAGCCGGCGGGCCAGCCGCAGCGCGCCCGAGACGCGCAGCCGACGCAGCAGGGCGAGCCCGCCGCGCACCGGCGGGAACGGCGTGGTGATGGCGGCGAGCATCGGCTCGGCCACCTCGCTCCAGTCGGCGTACGCGTGCCGCCAGCGGTCCCCGTCGCCCGGGGCGAACGCCTCCAGCGAGGCGGCGGTGGCGTCGAGGTCCCGGTTGACCACCGCGGCCCGTCCGTCGGGCAGCAGGTGGGCCAGCACATCGGGGGCGTGCGTCCAGGTCAGCCCGTACCGGTCGAGGTTCAGCCCGCGCAGCACCGGCGAGGCGTACCCGAGCGGATAGAACGAGCTGTAGAGGTCGCTGAGGTAGCCGGGGGCGGTCACCTCGGCGGAGCGGACCGCGCCGCCGGGGGCCTGGGTCGCTTCCAGCACCAGGACGTCCCAACCCGCGTCGGCCAGCAGGTTCGCGGCCACCAGGCCGTTGTGGCCGGCGCCGATGACGACGGCGTCCGCGCTCGCCGTGGCGGTCGTGGTCATCGGATCCGCCTACCCGGCCGGTTACCGGGCGAAACGCGTTTGCCGCGCCGGGGCGGGGGCATCCACCGCCGCATGTACACGGTTGCGCAGCTCATAGGTGGAGTGTGGGGCGCGGGAGGTGCGGGGGGCGAGCTGGTCGTCCACGATCCGGCCGACGGCTCCCCGGTGACCACGGTGCCGGTGGCGACGGCGGACGAGGTGGCCAAGGCGGTCGAGGCCGCGCGGGAGACGGCGGCGGAGTGGGCAGCGACCGCCTCGGCGGAACGGGCGGCGGCGCTGCACCGGGCCGCGGACGCCGTGGAGGCCGCCGCGGAGGAGCTGGCGCAGGCGACGACGGCCGAGATGGGCAAGCCGCTGGACGACGCGCGCGGCGGGGTGGCGGCGGGGGTCGGCACGCTGCGACAGTACGCGGAGCTGGCGCCGCTGCGCGGTGGCCGGACGCTGCACGGCGGGCAGTCGTCCATCGACTTCATGGCTCCCGAGCCGCACGGCGTGGTCGCCGCGATCACCCCGTGGAACGACCCGGTGGCGGTCTCCTGCGGGCTGCTCGGCGCGGCCCTGGTCACCGGCAATGTGGTGCTGTACAAGCCGAGCGAGCGCAGCCCGGCGACCGGTTGGCTGCTGGCGAAGGCGCTGGACTCCGCGCTGCCCGCCGGAGTGCTGTCGCTGCTGACCGGTGGCCCCGAGGCGGGCGCGGCGCTGGCCGGCCAGGAGGTGGACGTGGTGGCCCACGTCGGCTCCACCGCCACCGGCCGGGAGATCGCCGCCGCCGGGGCCCGCACCGGCGCCAAGGTGCTGCTGGAGAACGGCGGCAGCGACGCGCTCGTGGTGGACAACGACGTCGACCCGGTCTGGGCGGCCGGGCAGGCGGCGCTTGGCTGTTTCGCCAACGCCGGGCAGATCTGCGTGGCGGTGGAACGGATCTACGTGCACCGGGACGTGGCGGAGGACTTCGTCGACGCGCTGGCGCAACGCGCCGAGGCGCTGACCATGGGCCCGGGCCGCGACCCCGGGACGCAGCTCGGCCCCCTGGTGGACCGGCGGCACCGGGACCACGTGCACGGGCAGGTCACCGCGGCGGTCGCGGAGGGGGCGCGGGTGCGTACCGGCGGGTCGGTGCCGGACGGGCCGGGAGCGTTCTACCCGGCGACGGTGGTGACCGACTGCCGGCACGAGATGGCGCTGGTGCGCGAGGAGACGTTCGGGCCGGTCGCCCCGGTGATCGTGGTCGACTCGTTCTCGGAGGGGCTGCGCTGCGCCGCCGACTCGCCGTACGGGCTGGCGGCCACGGTGCTCACCGGGTCGATGAGCCACGCCCAGCGGGCCTGGCGGGAGCTGCCGGTCGGCACGGTCAAGGTGAACGCGGTCTTCGGCGGCGCGCCGGGCGGCGCCGCGCAGCCGCGCCGGGGCAGCGGACAGGGCTTCGGGTACGGCCCGGAGCTGCTGGACGAGTTCAGCACGGTGAAGGCCGTGCACATCGAGGCGCCGGGCGGCGGCCACTGGTGACGACGGGACGACGACGGGAGCCCGGGACCGCTGGTCCCGGGCTCCGGTCGTACGGGATGGTGGTGGTCAGCGCCCGCCGCGCGCCTCACGGGTCTGCTTGTCGTTCGCCTTCTGGATCGCCTTGACCAGCTCCGGCTTGGTCATCCGGGACCGGCCCGGCACGTCCAGCTTCTTGGCCACGTCCATCAGGTGCTCCTTGGGCGCATTCGCGTCCACACCGGCGGCCGTGGGCGCCCGCCGCGCGGGGCCGCCCCCGGCGGCCTGCTGGTCGCTGGGGCCCTTGCGTCCCTTCGGCTCCCAGTGGTCGCCGACCTTCTCGAACTCGTGCTTCACCGCGGCGAACGCGGTGCGGTGCGACCGCTCCCCCTCGCCGTACGTCTCCACCGCCGAGTCGTGCGTCTTCTCCCACGTGCGCTGGGCCTTCTCCGGGGAGCGCCGCAGCGTGCTGGGCAGTACCTCGCGCCCGGGCATCTCGTCCTCCTCCGCGTCGATGGGCTACCCAGTGGAATTCCCGCACCCCCCGGCGGCAAACCGGCACCCGGTTTGTCGGCTTTCCCGGCGGGGTACCGCCCGGGCCACCACGTGCGGGGGTGCGCCCGGGCGGCGGAACACAGGGAGCGGCCATGGCAGCGACGACTGAACCGGCGCTCGGCGGCCGGCAGCAGGCCCGGATCCCCCGCCGGATGCGCCAGCTGAGCTGGGCCACCTGGCGCGGGGTGCTGGTCCGCAGCGGGCGGAACTTCGTCAAGGACAACTGCGCGGACTGGGCGGCGGCGCTCACCTACTACGGCGTGCTGGCGCTGTTCCCCTCCACCATCGTCGTGGTCGCCCTGGTCGGGCTGGTCTCCGACGGCGAGCGCACCGTGGACACCGTCCTCGGCCTCGCCCGCGACGTGGGCGCCGGCTCAGTGGTCGGCAACGACGGCTTCATCAACGTGGTGCGCGCCGTGGTCGACCAGCAGAGTTCGGCGCAGATGCTGCTCAGTTTCGGTCTGCTCGGCGCCCTCTGGTCCGCCTCCGGGTTCATCGGGGCGTTCACCCGGGCCTCCAACGCGATCTACGGCGTCGAGGAGGGCCGCCCCTTCTACCGGCTGCGGCCGTTGCAGGTCGGGCTCGCCGCGCTGTCGCTGATCCTGCTGGCGGTGGTGGCCACGGGGCTGATCGTCAGCGGACCGGTCACCGACGCGGTGGGCGACCGGCTGCACGCCGGCGGGCTGGCCCGGACGGTGTGGAGCGCCTCGAAGTGGCCGGTGCTGGCCCTGGTGGTGATGACCCTGCTCTCCCTGATGTTCTGGATCGCGCCGAACGTCCAGCAGCCCCGGTTCCGCTGGCTCACCCCGGGCGGGGCGCTCGCCCTGCTCGCCTGGGTGCTCGCCTCGTTCGGTTTCGGCCTCTACGTCGCCAACTTCGGCTCGTACGACGTGACATACGGCAGCCTCGGCGCCGTCATCGCCTTCCTGGTCTGGCTCTACCTGTCCAACTGCGCCCTGCTGCTCGGCGTACAGGTCAACGCGGAGTTGCAGCGTGGCCGGGTGCTGCAGGCTGGCGGCGGGGACCCGGGCGAGCCGGTCCTGCCACCCCGGGCGCCCGCCGATTCGTGACCGAATGACCGGCTCCGTGGGCCGGCCCCGGTTTACCGGCGGCCCCCTCGGGCATGCCTGTCGGCATGGAACGTGGCAACAGCAAGCACTCGCCGAGGGTCGACGACAACATGAGCCAGGAGGTCGCCGGGCTCGTCCAGGGGCCGGGGGCCGGTGGCTCGCGCGTCGAGGAGTCCCGCCAGCCGGAGCCGGCGGGCGAGGACCAGCCGGAGCCGAAGACGATGACGGCCGGCCCGAGCCGCGGCGGCAACCCGCAGGGGATGAGCATGGACGACGTGGAGGGGCGCAGCCGCCTCGGCCGGTTCATCACCATGACGGCGCTGCCCGGCGACCGGGCGGCGCTGATCGCCAACGCCCAGCAGAACCAGGCGCCGGCCGAGATCATCGCCGCGCTGGAGCGCCTCCCCGAGGGCACGCGTTACCAGACGATTTCCGAGGTGTGGGCCGCACTCGGGCACACGAACGAGACGACGCGCTGGTGACCGGATCGGCCCACGATCCGGAGCGTCACCGGTGGGCAGAGGAGGATTCTTCATGAGCGGCGTTACCGAGCACGTGGACGTCTCGGTCCCGATCCGGACCGCCTACGACCAGTGGACCCAGTTCGAGGAGTTCCCCCACTTCATGGAGGGTGTCCAGGAGGTGCGGCAGCTCTCCGACACGATGACCCACTGGACGGTGGAGATCGCCGGGGTGAAGCGGGAGTTCGACGCCGAGATCACCGAGCAGTTGCCGGACGAGCGGGTCGCCTGGAAGTCCACCGGCGGGACCCAGCAGGCCGGCGTGGTGACGTTCCACCGGCTCGACGAGGGCACCACCCGGGTCACCCTGCAGATGGACTTCGAGCCGCACGGCGTGGTCGAGCAGGCCGGCGACAAGCTGGGCGTGGTCGACCGGCGGGCCAAGGGTGACCTGAGCCGGTTCAAGCAGTTCATCGAGCGGCGCGGTCAGGAGACCGGCGCCTGGCGCGGCAAGGTCGACCGGCCGACGCCGTGATGCCCTGACCCCCGATCAGACAACTCCGATGGCCGCCGGTGATCCGGCGGCCATCGGCGTGTCCGCCCGGCCGTTTGCGCTCACCGCGCCCGGGTACGGCTGGGGAATGACCGACAACGACAGCCACGTGTGGCGCGACGAGGACCGGACCCCGCTGCGCGAACTGGACCGGGCCATCGCCCGATCCTCCCTCGACGGGCAGGCCGACGACGCCACCGGCAACGACGCCGGTGAGGAGGCCGCGTTCGGGCACGGTCCCGAGGCGGTGGACCGGGGCGCCGGCCCGGAGGCGGAGCGTCGGGAGATGACCGACGCGGACCGGGCGTACCGGCCCTCGACGACCGGACGGACCGGCCCCGACAGCATGTGAGGTGCACGGGGCTCCGGCGGCGTGCGGCGGATCGGGCCGCGCCCGGAGCCCCGGGCGGAACCCCCGGAGGCAACCGCCGTGGCGGGCCGGGGGTGTCGGCACGGTCTGTCATCCTGCCGCACACACAGAGGCGGCTGATGCCGGCAGATGACTGCTCCGAAACGACAAAAAATGAGGCCCGGACGGTCGAGAAACCGGACAGGTCATCCAGAATCGACCGAACGGTTTCGGCAACGCCGGGGTGCCGCGTAAGACTTTCGGGATGCAACAGGGCTCCGACATCCTCACCCCACGTCAGCGTCGCCTGGCTTGGCTGGGCTTCCTGCTCGCCGCCGTCCAGGCGCCCGTCGCCGCGAAACTCGTCTCCGACGACTCCTGGCTGTTCAGCCTCTGCGTCGCGCTGATGGTGGCCACAGTGATCATCGCGGACGACGCCGCCCGACGCCGTCCGGCCGGCGCACCCTCCTCGGACTAACCCTCCGCGCGGGGGCGCGCCTCGTGCCCCGGCCGCCCCGGAGTGCGGCGGCGCTCCTTCATCTCCGCCTCGTACAGGTGGCGTCGGCCGTCGACCAGCTCGTCGCGGGCCCGGCGGTCCAGCTCCCGAAAGAGGGCGTAGTACCCGTCGTCGAAGTCCTCGACGATCTGGAAGGTCCAGCGCCCGGCGATCACGTTACGGCCGAGCAGGTCCTGGCCGATCCGGTCGGCGATGTCGTCGTGCCCGGCGGCCCGGAACAGCTCCACCGCGTCGTCGAGCATCAGGTCGGCATGGCCGATGAGCTGGTGCAGCGAGTACAGGTGGCCGCGGGCCCGTTCCACGGTCTCCAGGGCCTCGCTGAGCGTGCCCAGCGCCTCGACCGTGTCGTCGCTCACGCCGGCCGGGCGCCGGTGCCGCTCGTCGGGTCCGTCCGCGTGCTGTCCCATTCCGTTCCTCCGCGAGGTCGCCTGCGCCGGTTCGCGCGGTTTTCCTTCTGCCCGGTCCTGGCCGGGTCAATCCCTCCGGAGGAGAGCGGACACCGGCCCGGCCGACCGGCACTCAGCCGGTCGGCCGAGGTCGACCCGCTCCGGGCGTGACTAGCCTCGGTCCCCATGCGTGTGCCGTACAACCGGGTCGCGACCCGCTCCGCCGCGGGCTCCGCGCGGTCCACCCTCACCGTGCTCACCGCCTCCGTCGGCACCGCCGGGCTGGCCGCGGCCGCCGCCCGCCCCGGGCTGCTCGCCATGGTCGACCAGCACGCCGCCGCCGTCCGCGACAGCCTGGACGGCGACCGCCGGCCGCTCACGGTCGCCGCGCTCGCCGGGTACGCCGAGGGCGTCCGCGCCGCCGCCGTCGAGCACGGCTGGCAGCCCTCCACCGACCCGACCGACTGGTCGGCGCCAAACTGGCTGCACACCCGCCTGCTGGCGGTCTGCGCCCTGGCCCGCTCGGTGGACCCGCGGCACCTGGCCTGACGCGACGGAGGGCGCCCGCGATCGCCCCGCGGACACCCTCCCCCTGCCACCGGCCGGCTCAGCCGCCCGGACGGCGGAACTGCTGGGTCTCGTCGCCCATGTTCCCGGACGTGCCCTGCCCGCCCCGGGTGCCGGACATCGACTCCTGGCCACGAGACATCACCTGGGTACGCTCCGCGCCGCTCCGGTCGGCCATCTGCCGCTCGTAGTCGCTGCGCCCGGCACCCTGCGCCTGGCGCTGCTCCCGGATCGCGCGGGACTCCTCCGCAGCCCGGTCCAGCCAGCGGCCCCAGCGCTCCTGCATCGGCTTCACCAGACCACCGCCGACACCGACGATCAGGATGCCGGCCACCGTGGCGAGCACCGCGATGAGCACCGGCGTGGTCACCGTGGTGGCGATGCCCACCTGGTTCAGCGCGGCGATCACACCGAGCGCCAGGATGAAGATCGCCGTCAGGTCGCCGAGGATCTTGCCGTACGAGAGCCCGCCCAGCGCGCCGGTGACCAGGTCCCGGACCGCGTTGGCGATGGCCGCGGCGATCACCACGATGACGATCGCCACGAAGGCCCGTGGCAGCCAGGCCACGACGCCCCGGATCAGGTCGCTGATCGCGTTCGGTCCCCACACCCCGAAGGCGAACTGCAGGGTGAACAGCAGGACGGCGTAGTAGGCCAGTTTGGCCAGGATGTCACTGGCGTCGTACTTGGTTCTCTCGAGCGCACGTTTGACGCCGCCGCGTTCGACGGCACGGTCGAAGCCCACCCGTTCCAGTGCCGCGTCCACGATCTTCAGAACGGCTCGGGCGATGAGCCAACCCACCACGAGGATCACGATGAACGCGACCGCCCTCGGGATGAAGAGCAGGACCGACCTCCACATGTCGGCCAGGGCGTCGCCGATGTCGGCCTGCCCGGCCGCGAGGGTTTTCGTCATGATGTCCCTCCTGTCGCGTGAACTGCGACGCCCGCATACCCGGTCGCCCGGTGCGCACGCCGCGCCACCGGCGGGGATTTCCCGACATCACTCCCGGAACCGGCCCTGACCTGCCAGAACGACCGGCCGGGCCGGCCCTTCGGGCTTTCCACCACACGCGACCGGAACGTCCGCGTCACGCTCCGGATAGGCTGCGGTCATGCCAGGCACGGTCGGGCGAGTTCCCACCCCATCAGCCCCCGCCCCGGGAGCACCTGCGGGCTCGGGCGCCGGCAGCTCCGGCGGGGCGGCCGCCGTGCTCGCCCATCCCTGGTCCGGCACGTCGCTCGGCGCGCCCGAGGGGTGGGACCCGGCGGTACGTGCGGTGGTCGATCTGGTTCTCGAATCACCCGTGCCGATGGCCCTGTTCTACGGCGATGACCTGGTACTGCTCTACAACGACGGGTACGCCGAGCTGATCGGCGCCCGGCACCCGGAGGCGCTCGGGCGGCCGGCCGCGGAGGTCTTCGCGGACACCTGGCACGAGCCGGGCGCCGGGGAGGTGCTGGAACGCGCGTACCGACGGGGCGAGTCCTTCCTCGAGCGGGAGGCGGTGCTGCCGGCGGACCGGCACCTGGTCGGCGGCGGCGAGCCGGCGGTGTTCACCCGGGGCCACTCCCCGGTACGCGACAGCCACGGCCGGATCATCGGGGTGCTCACCGTCGCGGCGCAGACCACCCAGGTCACCCAGCAGTTGCAGAGCCTGAGCGACTTCGCCGCCGCCCTGTCCGGCACCCTCACCCTCGACGACGTCGCCCGCGTCACCCTCCGGTACGCCATCAACTCGTTCGACGCCGACCGGGTCGCCTTCGTCGTCGACGAAGGCGGCAACTGGCGGATGGTCCGGCGGATCCGCGGCGAGCTGCTCGACGAGGCCGATGAGCGGCTTCCGCCGCTGTGGCGGCGCGCCCCGGCAGATTCGCCCGGCCCGGTCGTGGTGACCGCCCGCAGCGGGGTGCCCTGCTACGTCGGCGACGGCCAGCCGCTGCGGGAGATCGCCGTGGACCGGCACGACCAGAAGATCCGGGCGTTGGCCGCCCTGCCGCTGCGTTCCTCGGTGATCCGGGGCGCGCTGGTGGTCGGCTACCAGATCCCGCACACGTGGTCCGCAGCGGAGCGGGCGCTGCTCGCCGCCTCGGCCGAGCTGGTGGGTCAGGCGGCCGAGCGGGCCCGCCGGTTCGAGACCCAGCACGGCACCGCCCAGCTCCTGCAGCGCAGCATGCTCCCGGAGCAGCTGCCCGACCTGCCCCGGCTGCGCATCGCCGCCCGGTACGACCCGGGGGTCGACGGCAATGCCGCCGGCGGCGACTTCTACGACGCCTTCGTGCTGCCCACCGGCGCGCTGGGCGTGGTCCTCGGTGACGTGGCCGGCCACGACGTGCAGGCGGCCGCGCGGATGGGGCAGGTGCGGGCCGCCCTGCGGGCGCTGGCCCTGACCGATTCCCGTCCCGACGCGGTGCTCAGCGGGCTGGACCGGCTGGTGTCCAGCCTGGGCGCCGAGGCCGGGACGCAGGAACTCTTCGTGACCGTGGTCTTCGGGGTCATCGAGGCGGATCTGGAGCGGATCACGCTGGCCAGCGCCGGCCACCCGGCGCCGCTGATCCGGCGTGGCGCGACGACGGACGAACCGGTCGCCGAGTACGTCGACGTACCACCCGGCCCACCGCTGGGTCTCGGCTGCCAGCCCCGTACGACCACGGTGCCGTTCCGGCCCGGGGACACCCTGCTGTTGTTCAGCGACGGGGTGGTCGAGCGGCGCTGGCAGGATCTGACCGCCGGGCTGGACGGGCTGGCCGCCGCGGTGACCGCCGCCAGCAGCGGCGACCCTCGGGCGCTCTGCGCGGTGGCCACCGCCGCCGTCCCGGGGGCCACCGAGGACGACGTCGCGGTGCTGGCGGTGGAGCACGCGGTCAAGCCGAGCCGGTCGGCCGGCATGGAGGTCCCGGCCGAGCCGACCGCGCCGAGCCGGGTGCGGCACTGGCTGACTGCCCAGCTCACCGAGTGGCGGGTGCCGGAGGCCGTGGTGGGCGCGGCGGTGCTCTGCACCAGCGAGCTGACCACCAACGCGTTGCTGCACGCCGGCACCGCCGCCCGGGTGGATATCGACCTCAGCGCCGAACGGCTGCTGGTGTCGGTCGCCGACTCGGGCACCCGCGGCACGGTGAGCCGGGCGCAGACCGACATGCTGAGCAGCCGGGGACGCGGTCTGGGCCTCATCGAGGAGCTGAGCGACGCCTGGGGCACCGACCCGACGGTGCGCGGCTCGACCGTGTGGTTCGAGATCCTCATTCCCTCCGGGTGAGTCACGCGTCGGCGCGGATTCGGCGGGGTAGGCAGACGGACATGCGCCAGGCCGATCACCGGGCGGCCTCGCTCCTGGACGGCCTCGCCGACAGCGGCAGCGCCACCGCCGGGCTCGGTCGCGGCCGAGGCGCGATGGGTGACGGGTCCCACCCGGGACAAGCCGGACACCGAGGCATAGCGGACGGAGGTACGGGGCACTGGTGACCACCTGCTCGCGCCGCGGGCGGCGGGAGGGTGGTGCGGTGGAACCGGTGGACGTCGCGTTCGCGCTGGTGGGTGTCAGCGCGCTGCTGGCAGGGATCCTGCCGCGCGTGTTGGAACGGCGGCCGCTCTCCATGCCGATCGCCTTCCTCGGCCTCGGCATGCTGGTCTTCCTGCTGCCCACCGGGCTGCCCACGCCGGATCCGCTGCGCTGGCCCGAGCTCACCACCCATCTCACCGAGATCGGGGTGATCGTGGCGCTGATGGGCGCCGGCCTCAAGATCGACCGACCGTTGAGCTGGGCCCGCTGGTCGTCGACCTGGCGGCTGCTGGCCATCGCGATGCCGCTGTGCATCGCGGCGGTGGCGCTGCTGGGCTGGTGGTGGGCCGGACTGGTGCCGGCGGCGGCGCTGCTGCTGGGCGCCGCGCTCGCCCCCACCGACCCGGTGCTCGCCGCCGACGTGCAGGTGGGTGAGCCGACCGACGTGGAGGACTCCGAGGACGAGGTGCGCTTCGCGCTGACCTCGGAGGCCGGGCTGAACGACGCCCTGGCCTTCCCGTTCGTGTACGCGGCCATCGCGATCGCCACCACCAGCCTCGCCCCGGCAGACTGGCTGGTGCACTGGTTCAGCGTCGACGTGCTCTACAAGCTCACCGTTGGCGTGGGGGGTGGCCTGCTCGTCGGCTGGCTGCTCGGCAAGCTCTTCTTCCGGGCGCCGAGTTCGCTGCGGCTGGCCCGGCACGCCGAGGGATTCCTCGCGCTGGCCGCCACTTTCCTGGCGTACGGGCTGGTGGAGGTGGTCGGCGGGTACGGGTTCCTGGCGGTCTTCGTGGCCGCCCGGGCGATCCGGGCCGCGGAGCGGACCCACGAGTTCCACTCGGTGCTGCACGACTTCGCCGAGCAGATCGAGCGGCTGCTGACCGTGCTGTTGCTGCTGCTCTTCGGCGGCGCGGTGATCGGCGGTCTGCTCGCCCCGCTGACCTGGCCGGCGGCGCTGGTCGGGCTGGCCCTGGTCTTGGTGATCCGGCCGCTGATGGGCTGGCTGTCACTGCGCGGGGCGCCCGGCCGGCCGGCCGAGCACTGGGTGATCTCGCTCTTCGGCATCCGGGGCGTGGGCTCGTTCTACTACCTGGCGTACGCCACCAGCAAGACGGACTTCCCGCAGGCCGAGCTGATCTGGGCGACGGTCGGCCTGGTGGTGATCGTCTCGGTGGTGGTGCACGGGGTCGCCGCCACCCCGGTGATGCAGCTGCTCGACCGGGAGGGCGAGCGCACGCGGGATCATTCCGAGCGGGGGCGTACGGAGGAGCCCGCCCTGGGCGGCGCCCGGAGCTGACCGGGGCGGCCGGGCGCCGGAGCCGGTGAGTCCCGCGGGGCGAGCAGCCGGTCGACCAGCGCCCGGCCGAGGTCCCGCCCGGAGAGCCAGGCGCTCTGCACCCGGGGCTTGCCGAACGCGTCGCCGGCGATGCCGATCCCGTCGTCGTCGAGGTGGTACGTCCCGTCCCCGCCCGAGGCGGGCTTCGCGTACGTCCAGCGGTGCACGTGCACCAGCTCGGCCGGTTCGGGGAGGCCGAACAGGTCCCGGACCGCCTGCTCGATGGCGGGGCCCGCGGTGGTGGGCTGCAGCAGGTGACTCGAGGCGAACTCGGGGGTGGTGTGGGCGACCAGCACCGGCGCGCCGTCCCCCCGCCGGTCCCCGTCGTCGCAGATGAGGCTGAGCACGGGATGCCCGTTGACGAAGGCACCGCGGAAGTCGGACCAGCGGCGGCCGGGGAAGCGCAGCACCCCGGCCAGGGTCGGGGACCAGCGCTGGCCGGTCGCCACCCGGGTCGCCGCGCCGAGCGCGGGATCGAGCAGCAGGGCCGCCTGCGGACCCGGCATGGCCAGCGCGACCGCCTCGCAGGCCCGGCCGTCGACCCGGGGCCCCGGCTCGACCGTCAGCACCAACCGGTCGTGGACCACGGGCAGGTCCCGGGCCAGGTGCTCGACCAGCGAGCGGAGCCCGCGCGGGGCGGCCCAACGCGTCGGGCCTGGCAGCTCCTGCCGGCCCTCCGGCCCGTACGCGACCAGGGTGTCGGTCCACTGCCGGGCCAGCCCCGCCGCCCGCCACCCCTCGACCACCTCGGCGAAGTCGGGGTGGCTGACGGTGAGGTAGGCGGCGCCGAGGTCGGCGGGGCGGCCGTCGAAGTGTTTACTGGCCATCCGACCGCCGGTCACCCGGGCCCGCTCCCGGACCTCGACCGGGATGCCGGCGCGGACCAGCTCGGCGGCGCACGCCACCCCGGCGATGCCCGCACCGACCACCACCACACCCGCCCGGTCCACTGTCATCCGATGATCGTATGCGCACCCGGACGGGCGGCATGACGGACGCGAACCCGGGGTATTGGCACAGGTGTTCGAGGATAGGTGATCGAGATGCGGGCAGTGAGTCAGCGCGGGGGCAGGCGGTGCAGTTCGACCTCGTCGAGCCGCCCCGCCGCCACTCGGGCGGTCAGGTAGGTCGCGTACGGCTGGGCCCGCCGGTCGGTGGGCGACCCCGGGTTGAGCAGCCGCAACCCGCCCGGGGCGACGCTGTCCCACGGGATGTGCGAGTGCCCGAAGACCAGCAGGTCGCGGTCGGGGAAGCGGGCCGCGCAACGTTCCGCACGGCGGGTCTTCGGCCCGGTCTCGTGCACGACCGCCACCTGCAGCCCGTCGAGCTCCACCCGGGCCACCTCGGGCAGCCGGGCCCGCAGCTCCGGGCCGTCGTTGTTGCCGTAAACGGCGACCAGCCGGCGGGCCCGCGCCGCCAGCGCGTCCAGCAGCGACACGTCCACCCAGTCCCCCGCGTGCAGCACCACGTCGGCGGCGTCGATCGCGGCCCAGAGCGGCGCCGGCAGGTCGCCCGCCCGCTTCGGTACGTGGGTGTCGGCGAGGATCACCAGCTGCATCCCCCGATCCTCCCCGCCGCCGCCCGATCTGTCGCGCCGGGCCGCGGTCTCCTGACCCGAGGGCGGCTCAGGCGCCCTGGCCCTGGTTCTGCATCAGGCCGCCGTCCATGAAGTACGTCGAGCCGGTCACGTACTCGGCGTCGTCGCTGGCCAGGAAGACGGCCAGCTTGGCGATCTCCTGCGGCTGCGCGGCCCGCTTCCAGGGGATGCTCTGCACCTGTTCCTCCAGGTACTGCGGGTCGTCGATGGCCCGCTGGTTGAACGGGGTGAGCACCATGCCGGGGCCGATGTTGTTGACGTTCATCCGCATCGGGGCCACCTCGAGGGCGAGGCTCTTGGCGAACTCCAGCATGGCGCCCTTGCTGGCGTCGTAGTCGGCGCCGCCGGCCCGGGCCACCTCCTGGTGGATCGAGGTGATGTTGATGATCTTCCCCTGCCCGCCCTGGTCGCGGCGGTGCCGGACGAATCGGCGGGAGCAGAAGAACGTGCCGTAGACGTTGGTCCGGATGGCCCGGTCCCAGGTCTCGGTGTCCAGGTCGGCCACCGGGATGCCGGAGGCGTCCACCCCGGCGTCGTTCATCAGCACGTCCAGCGTGTCGAACTCGGCCAGGGCCTCGTCGAACATCGCCTCCACCTGGTGTTCGACGCTGATGTCGCCCTGCACCACGACGGCGCGGCGGCCGGCCTTCTCGATCTCGGCCCGGGTGTGGTTCGCCCCGGCGTGGTCGTGCAGGTAGTGCACCACCACGTCGGCGCCCTCGCGGCCGAACTCGATGGCGGTGGCCTGCCCGATCCCCGAGTCCGAGCCAGTGATCAGGGCGGTCTTCCCGGCGAGTCGTCCGGTCATCTGCGTGCTCCCTCCGTGGTTCCCGCACCGGTCGGTACGGCTTGTCGCGCGGACGTCCCCAAGCGTTCCTGGGCCTCGGTGAGCTGGCCCGCGGCGTTGATCAGGCCGATGTGCGAGAAGGCCTGCGGGAAGTTCCCCAGGTGCTCGCCGGTGGCCTGGTCGATCTGCTCTGCGTAGAGCCCCAGGTCGTTGACCCGGGCGGCGAGCCGCTCGAAGAGCCGATGCGCCCGGTCCACCTCGCCGGCCTGCGCCAGGCAGCCGACCAGCCAGAACGAACAGATCACGAAGCCGGCCGGATCGTCTTTCCAGCGACGCAGCAGGCCGTCCCGGGAGAGCCCGCGTTCCACCACGTCCATCGTTGAGCGCATCCGGGGGTCGTCGGCGGGCAGGAAGCCGACCAGCGGCATGATCAGCACCGAGGCGTCCAGTTCGTCGGAGTCGAAGGCCCCGGTGTACGCCCCGAGCCCATCGTTCCAGCCGCGGGTCAGCACCGCCTCCCGCACCTCGTCCCGGGCCGCCGCCCAGCGGGCCACGTCACCGGCGTCGCCGATCCGGAGCCCGAACCGCACCGCCCGGTCCAGCGCGGTCCAGCACTGCACCTTGGACGACACGTAGTGCCGCTCGGCGTCGCGGGCCTCCCACATCCCGGCGTCCGGCCGGCGCCAGTCCAGCACCGCCTGATCGGCCAGGGCGTGCAGCAGGTGGTGCACGTCGGGCGTCATGGGGTCGAGGTAGTGCCGCATCAGCCAGGCGGCGTCGAGGATCTCGCCGAGCACGTCGGTCTGCCGCTGCTTCCAGGCGTCGTTGCCGACGAAGACCGGCCGGCTTCCGGCGTACCCGGAAAGGTGGTCCAGCGTGTGTTCGGTGAGGTCCCGCTCGCCTTGGACGCCGTACATGATCGGCACCGGCTCGTCGTCGATCCGGCCCATCGCCCGGGACACCCAACCGAACTGCCGGTTCGCCTCGTCCGGGCAGGCGGCCCGCCAGAGCGCCCGGAGTGTGAGGCTGAAGTCGCGGACCCAGACGAAGCGGTAGTCGTAGTTGCGGTCACCGCCCAGTTCCTCGGGCAGCGACGTGGTGGCCGCCGCCACGATCGCCCCGCTGGGCTGGTAGGTCATGCCCTGCACCACCATCGCGCTGCGCCGCACCTGGTCCCGGTAAAGGCCCCGGTACTGGTCACGATGCAGGTCGACCCAGGACCGCCACCCGGCGATCGCGTCGGCCACCACCCGATCGGCGTCGGGCATAGCCGGCGGACCACTACCGTAGGTCTCGGCGTACCCCAGGGTGAAGTGGTGGCTGGTGCCGGAGCGCGCGGTGAACCGCGCGGTGGCCTCGCCGCCGCCGAGGTCCAACGGAACGTTGGCGCGCAGGCTCAACCGGCAGGCGCCAGCGGTGGCGTCGACCCCTCCGTCGGATCCGGTGAGGTACGCGCGGACCCGTCCATACTCGAAGCGAGGCTCGTACTCCATTCGCATGGGGACCTCGCCGGTGAGTCCCTCGACCAGCCGGGCGAGAACGCGGGGTGAGCGCAGACCGATCTCGTGGCCGCGCGCGTCGGGCTCCAGCGCCAGGGTGTCGGTCACGGCAACCGAACCGGACCGGGTGGTGAAGACGGTACGCAGCACCAGCGTGTCATCCAGATAGGACCGTTCGCTGGTGAAACCGTCCTCCGGGCGAATTGTCCAGTGCCCCGCCTGGTCGTCCAGCAGCCGGCCGAACACGGAGGGAGCGTCGAAGCGCGGCGGGCACCACCAGTTCACCGAACCGGCCCGGTCGACCAGCGCCGCACTGTGTCCGTCCGCCAGGAAGCCGTGCTCACCTATCCGTCCGCTGTCCACGCCCGTGTCTACCCGGGTGCACCGGCGGCATTCGGCGTGGCCGGCATCCGAGCTGCGCCGAGCGCGTGTCCCACCGGCCCACCACCGCCCGGCGGGCATCCGACGCCGGAGGTGCGTTACCGCTCGACGGCGGCGGGAACCCGGGCGGTTGACGAAGGAGGATGCTCATGACCAGACCCTCAACTCCGACCGCGGCCTGGCGACCCGGGATGCCGGGCGGCGACAACCTCCCGTCCGGTCCGGCCGGCCGGCCGGCGGCGCCCAGCGGGGACGGACACGGACCAGAGGCGGGTGCGCCGACCGTGACGATCGGCTCGTACCCGGACTATCCGTCCGCGCAGCGCGTGGTGGACTACCTGGCGGACAACCGGTTCCCGGTGGAACGCAGTGCGATCGTCGGCACCAACCTGACCCTCGTGGAGACGGTGATGGGCCGAATGACCACGGGCCGCGCCGCCCTGGTGGGCGCGGGCACCGGCGCCTGGTTCGGACTCTTCATCGGGTTGCTCTTCGGCATCTTCACCGCCGGCAACTGGGTGGCGGTGATCCTGGTCGGGCTGGTGATCGGTGCGATCTGGGGCGCGGTCTTCGGCGCGGTGGCGCACGCCATGACCGGGGGCCAGCGCGACTTCACCTCGGCCAGTTCGTTGCGCGCCAGCCAGTACGCGGTGACCGTGGACGCCGACGTGGCCGATCAGGCACGGCAGTTGCTCGGTCGGATGCACCTGACCCCGACGGGCGCGACCACCCGTTGACCGCACCGACTGACGCCCCGGCGCCCAGCCCGCGCCGGGGCGTCAGTCGTGGTACGCCAGTTCCCCGGCCCGGATCGGCACGTCCACCCGGTTCTCCGGCGGGGCGAGCGGGCAGGCCCACCGGTCGTCGTACGCGCAGCTGGGGTTGTAGAGGTAGTTGGCGTCGAGCCGGACCCGCCCGCCCGGCAGCACGGTCAGTCCCCGGCCGAAGGTGCCCTTGACCGTGTCGGTCAGGTACCGGCCACCACCGTAGGCCTCGGTGCCGCAGGTCCCGTCGCGCAGCGGCACGAACAGCCCGCCGCCGTACGCCTCGATCCACCAGAGGGTCAGCGGCCCCCACGGAGTCTCCGCGATCGCGACCCGCCGGTAGCGCACCACCCCGTCCGGCCCGCCGGTGTCGATGCTCTCGGTTCCCGAGGCGGGGCGCAGGGGCGCCTCCACCACCGCGTCCGGGTTCGCCGGGTGGTAGCGCAGCCCGGTGAAGCCGGGTCGGTCCTCGGCCGGCAGCGGGCTCTGCGGGTGCCGGCGGAACAGCTCGTCCCGGTCCGCCCGGAACCCGTCCAGGTCGAGGTCGGAGAGGTACAGCCGAGCCACCTGTTCGCGCCAGTCGAGCAGTTCGAGATCGTTCATGACCCGAGCTTAGCCAGCGTCGCGGTCAGGCGTCGGTGGCCAGCCGGGCGTGCAGGTGCTCGTCGTACCGCCGGCCGTCGCCGTACCGGTAGGACTCCCGCAGGGTGCCTTCGGCCCGGTAGCCGGCCCGCTCGGCGACGCGGCAGGAGGCCGGGTTGGCGACCGCGTGGCACAGCTCGATCCGGTGCAGCCGAAGCTGGGCGAACGCCCAGGTGGTGAGGACGGTGACGGCTGCGGAGGCGACGCCCCGGCCGCGGGCCTCGGCGACGGTCCAGTACCCGATCGAGGCGTCGCCAGCGTCGATCCGGTGCAACGACACCGAGCCGAGCGGGGCTCCGCCGTCCGGTCCGGTCACCGCCAGGGAGACGTGGTCGCCGGCGGACCAGTCGGCGCGTCGGCGGATCCAGTCGCGGGCCCCGGGCAGGTCGATGCCGCTGTGCGACGGGTTCCACTGAGTGATGGCCGGCTCCCGCAGCGCGGCGAGGACGGCCGGGGCGTCCTCCTCCCGCCATCGTCGCAGCAGCAGCCCGGGGGCGGTCAGCTCGAGGTGGTCCACGGCCGCAGTGTGGCAGGCCGCGCCGGCCGGGTGCCATCCATCTCCCGTCAGCGGTTTCGTTCAAATTGCAAAGGCTGCCCCCCGGGTTCGCCCTTCGGGGCAGCTCTGGCGGCCGAAGAGGGCTTGTTGAAATTTGAAATAGTGCTACTCTCATACCCGTGACCGACAGCCTGAGCCCCGAGCGGATGGCCTGCTGGCGCGCGTACATCGAGTCGAGCCAACGGTTGTTCACCCAGCTCGAGGAGGACCTTCGCGCGGACAGCGAGCTGAGCTTCGCCGACTACCACGTGCTGGTCCTGCTCTCCGAGGCGCCGGGGCAGCGGCTGCGGATGGGCGAGCTGGCCGGCCGGCTGGTCTTCTCGCCGAGCCGGCTGACGTACCAGATCTCGTCCATGGGTAAGCGCGGGCTGGTCTCCAGGGAGTCCTGCCCGGAGGACCGTCGGGGCAGCGAGGCGGTGCTCACCGCCGCCGGCCTGCTCGCCCTCCGCGACGCCGCGCCGCACCACCTGGCGTCGGTGCGCACCCACCTGATGGACGACCTCGACGACGCCGAGGTCGCCTGCCTCACCCGGGTCTTCGAGCGGCTCGGTCGGCGTCTGCCCGCCGCCCGCGACGCGTCGTCCACCCCGGCCGACAACTAAGGAGCCACGATGCCCGCGATCACCGTCGACGACGTCCTCGTCCTGCCCCGCCTGCCGCGGCTCGACGAGTCCACCAGCTTCCGGCCGGTCCGCCGGCTCACCACCGCGCCGAGCGGCTTCGAGGGCGAGGGCTTCCCGGTCCGCCGGGCCTTCGCCGGGGTGCCGCTGACCGAGCTGGACCCGTTCATCCACCTCGACCAGATGGGCGAGGTGGACTACGCGCCGGGCGAGCCGAAGGGCACCCCGTGGCACCCGCACCGCGGCTTCGAGACGGTGACCTACATGATCGACGGGATCATGGACCACCAGGACTCGCAGGGCGGTGGCGGCACCATCACCGACGGCGACACGCAGTGGATGACGGCCGGCAGCGGCCTGCTGCACATTGAGGCGCCGCCGGAGCACCTGGTGACCAGCGGCGGCCTCTTCCACGGCCTCCAGCTCTGGGTCAACCTGCCGAAGGTGGCGAAGATGAACCCGCCGCGCTACCAGGACATCCGTGGCAGGGAGTCGGCGCTGCTCACCACCCCGGACGGCGGCGCGCTGATCCGGGTGATCGCCGGCGAGGTCGCCGGGCACCGCGGGCCGGGCTCCACCCACACCCCGATCACCATCACCCACGTGACGGTGCAGCCGGGGGCGGAGCTTGAACTGCCCTGGCGGCCCGACTTCAACGCCCTGGTCTACGTGCTGGCCGGCCGCGGCACCGTGGGCACCGACCGGCGACCAATCCACACCGGGCAGCTCGCGGTGCACGGCCCGGGCGATGCGCTGCGGGTGACCGCGGACGCGAAGCAGGACGGCAACACGCCGACCCTGGAGCTCTACATCATGGGCGGCCAGCCGATCCGGGAGCCGGTGGCGCACTACGGGCCGTTCGTGATGAACACCCGGGACGAGCTGATCCAGGCGTTCGACGACTTCCAGGCCGGCAAGCTCGGCGTGATTCCCGCCGAGCGCCTGCCGCACACCGGCGGCCAGGGCTCGCGTCCCTGATCGACCCGCACGAGGTGGGCGTCCCGGTTCGTCCGGGGCGCCCATCCGGCGGTCAGGACACGGCGAAGATGCCGGCCACCCCGAGGATCACCATCAGCAAGACCGCCAACACAGCGCCCCGTTCGCTCTCGACCGCCGGCTCGCGGTACTCGGTCACGGCGTTCGTCGTCTCGGCGGGCATGCTGTGGCCTCCTGGATTGTCGCGTGTCGGGTTCCGGCGGCCACCACGAGGGCTCCGACCTGTGTCGTCGGCGTGCGCACCCGTCGTGGGGGTCCTACCGTGAGGACGGTTGTCGACCTCGGGAGGCTGGAACGTGGCGATGCAGGACTGGTTCCTCAGCGCGCAGGAACGTGCCAACCCGACGTCTGAATTACCCGTCTGGACGACGGGTAACCTCGCCGAGCCGTTGATTCATGGCGCGGCGTACTTCGACCGGCTGGTCAGCGAGGTGGAGGCGCTGAAGGCCGGCGACCATCTCTTCTTCACCGACTGGCGGGGCGACCCGGATCAGCGGATGCGCCCGGACGGCCCGACCGTGGTGCAGCTGTTCGCGCAGGCCGCGCAGCGCGGCGTGGTGGTCAAGGGCCTGATCTGGCGGTCCCACCTCGACGCGCTCTCCTTCAGCGAGGCGGAGAACCGCGACCTCAGCGAGGCCGTCTGCGCGGCCGGCGGCGAGGTGCTGCTGGACCAGCGGGTCCGGCGCGGCGGCTCGCACCACCAGAAGCTCGTGGTGCTGCGCCACCCGGACGACCCGGAGCGGGACGTCGCCTTCGCCGGCGGGATCGACCTGTGCCACAGTCGGCGGGACGACGCCGAGCACCGGGGCGACCCGCAGGCGGTCGGGATGTCCCCGAAGTACGGCGACCACCCGCCCTGGCACGACGTCCAGCTCGCGATCCGCGGCCCGGTGGTCGGCGCGCTCGACACAACGTTCCGCGAGCGGTGGACCGATCCGATGCCGCTGGACTCGGAGAACCCGCTGGCCTACCTGCGGGACCGGCTCCGCGGCTCGGACCTGAGCCCCGCCCCGCTGCCCGACCAGCCCGCCGATCCCCCGCCGTGCGGCCCGCACCAGATCCAGGTGCTGCGCACCTACCCGGCGGTACGCCCCCGGTACTCGTTCGCCCCGGACGGCGAGCGGACGGTGGCCCGCGGCTACACCAAGGCCGTCCGCCGGGCCCGCCGGCTCATCTACCTGGAGGACCAGTACCTCTGGTCGACCGAGGTGGCGGAGCTCTTCGCGGCGTCGCTGCGGGAGCAGCCCGACCTGCACCTGGTCGCCGTCGTTCCGCGCCACCCGGACGTGGACGGCCGGCTCGCGCTGCCGCCGAACATGGTGGGCCGGGAACAGGCGCTGTCCCTCTGCGAGCGGGCCGCCCCGGACCGGGTGCACGTCTTCGACGTGGAGAACCACGAGGGCACCCCGGTCTACGTGCACGCCAAGGTCTGCGTGGTCGACGACGTCTGGGCCAGCGTCGGCAGCGACAACTTCAACCGCCGCTCCTGGACGCACGACAGCGAGCTGTCCTGCGCGGTGCTGGACGACACCCGGGACGAGCGGGCGCCCGTCGATCCGGCCGAGCTCGGCGACGGCGCCCGGGTATTCGCCCGGGACCTGCGGCTGCGGCTGTGGCGGGAGCACCTGGACCGCGACCCGGACGGCGGGGAGGATCGCGACCTGCTCGACCCGGCCGCCGCCGTCGCGGCGATCACCTCGGCGGCCGACGAGTTGCAGCGCTGGCACGACTCGGGGCGGATCGGTCCGCGCCCGCCCGGCCGGCTGCGCCCGCACCGGCCGGAGCGGCTGCCCTGGTACACCCGCATCTGGGCGCTGCCCGCGTACCGGCTGGTCTACGACCCGGACGGCAGGCCGCTGCGGGCCCGGCGGGCCGGCACCTGGTGAGCCGGTTCGGCGGCGGGCGGCTCGTCGAGCGCGTGGGGCCCGGCCGGGTACGCGAACGACACCCGTGGGGAGTAGAAGCCCGAGCAGATGATGAGCGGGTTCGCCGGGCGTAGCGGATAAACCGGGTGCTCGGGTGCGAGGAACTCCACCGACTCGACCTCGAAGGGCGTCACCGGCTCGGCCACGTACGGGTAGTCGGCGCTGGTCAGCTCCCCGTCCCGCCCGGTCAGATAGCGGTGGTGGCCGCCGTGCACGACGTGGCTGGTGTGGCCGACCCGAGCCACGGTCCGGATGATCGGCCGACCGTCGGCGTGGGTCTCCGCCGTGAGCTGCTCGCCCCGCACGTCGACGGTGGTCTCCCCGGCCACCGCCGGGACGCCCCGGCCGGCGGCGTACTCGCGGACCCGGGGGCTGGAGGCGAGGTAGTGGCTCCACCATCCGCCGGGGCCGTCGCCGTCGGCCGGGTCCACGTCGTCCAGCGAGATCCCCAGGTAGGTGAGCGAGTACGCCCCGAAGCCGGTGGTTTGGCTCTCGTCGTCCACCACGTACTGGCAGAGGAAGACCTGCCGGTCCGGGCGGGCCCGCAGCCCGGTCGGCAGCAGCGCCGCAACCGCGTCGGGGTCCGCCGGCAGCCAGCTGAACTGCAGCACCCGGGCGTTGACGACGAGTTGCGGAGCGGCGGGATCCAGCACGTTGCCTCCGTAGACGTGTACCCAGCGACGCTACGGGCGGTCTCGCCGACGGGACAACGACGGATAGCCGACACTGCGCGCCGTTTGTCGGGTTCTTCGTTGACGGTCGGTGAGTGCGGCGGGCCGAGTGGTCACCACGCCTGGGGCGTCCGGCGACGACGGGTCGGGCGGCCGGACCGGTAATCGTGATCACAAACCCGAAGAGTTATGTCCGTTACTAGGCGTTCGTGCCGCAAAATTACTTAAGTACATCGTACTTTCGGCTAGATATCCCAGAGCCGATCAGGTTAAGGTGAGTCCCGAACGGACCAGTTGAAGCTAAACCTAAGCGTCACGTCTTTTATCCGCGGACGAGGTGCAGGGAGGACCACCCATGACCGCGCCAACGATCAGCGAGCAGGCGACCACACCGCCGTCCACCACCGAGAAGCTCGACCCGCGCGCGCTCACCAACAGCGCCGCGGATCTGCTCAACGCGATGGCCGCGCTGCCCGCCAACCACCCGTCGCGCGCCGCGATGCGCGACAAGGCGATCGAGGCCTGGCTGCCGCTCGCCAACCACCTCGCCCACCGCTACAGCGGTCGCGGCGAGCCCACCGACGACCTGGCGCAGACCGCCGCCGTCGGCCTCATCAAGGCGATCGACAAGTTCGACCCCTCCCGCGGCGTCGACTTCGCCGGTTACGCCATCCCGACCATCATCGGCGAGCTCAAGCGGCACTTCCGCGACCGCACCTGGGACATCCGGGTGCCGCGTCGCCTCCAGGAGCTGCGACTGGCCATCTCCGACGCCAACAGCACCCTGCTGCAGAGCCTCGGCCGCTCGCCGACGGTCGCCGACATCGCCGCCCACCTCAAGCTGACCGAGGAAGAGGTCCTGGAGGGCCTGGAAGGCGCCCGCGCCTACAACGCGGTGTCGCTGTCCACCCCGACCGGTGACGGCGACCGGGCCACCGAGCTCGGCGACATGCTCGGCGGCGAGGACAACGAGTTCGAACTGGCCGAGCTGCGGGTCGCCCTGGGCCCCGCGCTGGCCACGCTGGACGAGCGCGAGCAGAAGATCCTAACGCTGCGCTTCTACGGCAACCTGACCCAGTCGCAGATCGCCGAGCAGATCGGCGTCTCGCAGATGCACGTGTCCCGGCTGCTGGCCCGGGCGCTGACGAAGCTGCGCGGGCAGCTCGACGGAACGTACTAAGGGGTGGAGACGTGCGGCCGGGTCGGCGGACCCGGCCGGCGTCGCGTCCGAAAGGCCCGGTCGACGGTTCGCCGACCGGGCCTTTCGCCGTCCTCAGCGCAGCACCAACAGGTCCATCGTGTCGACCACGGGCGCGTCCCGCGTCCGCCGGTCAACATGACAAGACAGACAGGTCAGCCGCGCGGGTCGCGCCACATCGGATGGAAGGCCGTGCCGTCGGGCAGCCGGAACGGCTCGGCGGCCCGGTAGCCGTGCCGGGCGTACAGGTCCCGGCTGCGCTCGCTGCTCGCCTCCAGGTACCCGGGCACCCCCTCCGCGTCGAGCACGGCGTGGTGGTGCCGCAGCAGCGCGCCGCCCAGCCCCCGCCCCTGCCGTTGCGGCGCGACCGCCAGGAACACCAGGTGATGGTGGTCGGCGTGCGGGTGGTTCGCCTCGAACAGCTCGTCCAGGTGCTGGAACCGGGGCGTCCACTCGCCGCAGGCGGCGGCCAGCCGGCCGTCGTAGTCGGCCGGCGGCGGGGCCGGCTCGCCGGCCTGCGGGAACCAGACCGCGACCGCCGCCCGGTCCGCGGTGCCGTGCACGAGCCCGTGCCGCATCGCGTGGTCGACCAGGATCTCGAAGTTCTCGGCGAGCACCGCCTCCCGCTTCGCCTCATCCGGCACCAGCCAGCGGGTGACGTCGAGGAGCCGGAACGCCTCGGCGATCCGCTCGGCGACCGCCCGGGTCTCCGCCGGGCCCAGCCGATCGATGGGCATCTCCGTCACCGCAGCACCTCCGCGCCCGCCGGCGCCGGCTCGTCGGACGCCCGCGGCACGCTGGCGGTGGCGCTCTCCGCACCGAGCCCGATCCGGGCGTACACGTCCGGCCGGCTGCCGCGCAGCATCAGTCCCCAGAGCAGCCCGAGTAGCGCCGCGACCGGGTAGACCGCCGGGATCACCCAGCGCACCGGCGAGTCCGGGGCGACACCGAGCAGGATGGCGAAGTTGTCCACCGCGACCACGATGATGGCGGTGAGGGCGATCGCGGCGAGACCGGGGGCGATCACCCGGCGCCACAACGTCTCCGCCGTCTGCGTCCGGGCGAAGAACGCGATCACCGCGACCGAGGTGATGGCGATCAGCAGCAGCACGCCGAACCCGCCGCCGGTGCCGCCCCAGAAGAACAACTGCACCAGCGGGTCCCAGCCGGCGACCGCGTAGAGCACGATCACGACCAGTCCCAACAAGCTCTGCGCCAGCGAGGCGGCCCGCGGCGCGCCGGTGCGCGGCGAGGTCTGCCCGAACAGCGCCGGCAGCACCCGCTCCCGGCCGAGCGCGAAGGCGTACCGGGCGGTGGTGTTGTGGAACGAGATCATCGCCGCCAGCAGCGAGGTGAGGAAGAGCACCTGGCCGATCGTCACCGCGTTGTCGCCCAGGTGCGCGCCGGCGAGGTTGAAGATGAGCGCAGTGCTCTGCTCGCGGGACGCGTCGACGATCCGGTCCGGCCCGGTGGCGACGGTCATCGACCAGGCCGAGAAGGCGTAGAGCGCGGCGATGATGGCCACCGACAGGTACGTGGCCATCGGGACGGTCCGCTTCGGGTCCTTGCTCTCCTCGCTGAACACCACCGCGGACTCGAACCCGGTGAAGCCGGTGGTGGCCAGCACCAGGATCGCACCGACGCCCGGCACCAGCAGGTTGTCCGGCGACAGGGTGGCGAAGCTGACCGAGCCGCCGGCCGGGTGGGTGACCTGCGCCAGGTCGAAGACCAGGATCACCAGGATCTCGGCGACCAGCAGCACGGCCAGCACCAGGCCGTTCACGTCCACCCGGAGCAGACCCAGCACGGCGACCAGCGCCCAGGCGACCAGGGCCACCACCCACCAGGCGGGCGAGCCGCCGAAGAGCTGCTGCAGCACCGGCTCCGCGGCGGCGCCGATCGCGCCGTAGAGCCCGATCTGGAGCGCGTTGTACGCGATCAGCGCGACCCAGGCCGCGCCCACCCCGGCCGGCCGGCCGAGTCCACGGGCGACGTACGCGTAGAACGCACCGGCGTTGGTCAGCCGGCGGGCCATCGCCACGTAGCCGACCGAGAAGAGCGCGAGCACCACCGCGACCACCAGGAACGCCAGCGGAATGCCGGTGACACCGGTGACCGCGTAGCCGGTGGTGACCACGCCGGCCACCACGGTCAGCGGGGCGGCGGCGGAGAGGACGAAGAAGATGACCGCCGGTACGCCGAGCCGGCCCCGGGCCAGGGCTTCGGAGACGTTGCTCGGACGGTCGACGGTGACTGTAGGGGGCATGGGGGCCGCTCCGGTTCGAGGGGAGGGATGAGGGTTGGTGGATCAGGGGAGGCCGCGCAGCACCGTGGCCCCGACGGCGGCCTCGGTGTGCCCGACAAGTTCCTTCAGCGGAGCCGGCAGCGCCGGGACGAGCACGCTCAGCCGATGGTGGGCCAGCGGCCCGGCGCTCCAGAGCACCTCGCCGGTCAGCCCGGTGGCGGCGACCAGACCGAGCAGCAGGGCGTCCGGCACGGAGGGGGGGTCCGGGCGCTCCAGCAGGGTCCGCAGCCGAGTGGCCGGCCAGGCTGCCGCGTTGAGGTCGACCGGCAGGTAGCTGAGGCTGGTGCGCAGCAGCCGACGGCTCTCCTGCCGGCGGAGCACCCCGGCCCGGGCCAGTCGTTCCCCGACCGAGGTCACGGCGGTCTGCGCCAGATAGCTGAGCCAGGTGCGGACCGCCTGGTGCTGGGGCTCCCCGATGAGCTGGTCGAGCACGGTGTGCGCGAGCGCGTCGCCCGGCGGCCGGCGGTCCAGCACGGTGACCAGTCCGGTGGAGACGGTGATCCGTCCAAAGAGGATCAATTCGCCGAGCAGACCGGCGGCCAGCCCCAGTCCGGTCGCCGCCGGGTGGAGCTTGGCCTTGCCCCGACTGTCGTTGTGGGCAATCAGAAAGAACTCGTCAGCGATGAGCAAACGAGCCTCCGGCCTGTCCACAAACGATCGACACCGAAGAGAGGATGCACCGTGCACCCATGCAATGCAACTCCCGAATTCGAAGGTTGCACTCCGTACGGACGCGACCTGCGGACCTTGGCGTGACAGACTCGGAGGGTGACCGCCAGCCCCACCGTCCGGCGCCGCCGCATCGCCCGGGAACTCCGCCAACTGCGCGAACGCGCAGGGATGATCCTCGATGTCGCCGCCCGCCAGCTCGACATGTCCAAGAGCAACCTCTCCCGGATCGAAACCGCGCAGATCGGCATCAAGCCCCGGGACGTCCGCGCCGCGCTCGCGCTCTACCAGGTGACCGGCACCGACGCCGAGGCGCTGATCGAGATCGCCCGGGGCGCGCAGCAGCGCGGCTGGTGGCAGAACTACAGCGACGTCCTGCCGGAGTGGTTCGAGTTCTACGTCGGGCTGGAGGCCGAGGCGGCCACCCTGCGGACGTACGAGGCCGAGTCGGTGCCGGGGCTGTTGCAGACCGAGGCGTACGCCCGCGAGATCTACCGGATCACCGCGGGCGAGGAGGGCGTCGAACGCAAGGTCGCCGCCCGCCTGCACCGGCAGACCGTGCTGCACCGCGTGTCGCCGGTCCGGCTCTCCGTGGTGCTCAACGAGGCGGTGCTGCTGCGCGCCGTCGGCGGGCCGGCCCTGATGGCCGATCAACTCACCCACATGACGAAGCTCGCTCAACTACCGAACGTAACCATCCACGTACTTCCATTCAGTGCCGGCGGGCACCCGGCGATGAGCACCCCGTACGTCATCCTCGGCTTCGCCGACGCCGCCGACGCCTCCGTGGTCTACCTGGAAAACCTCACCATGGGACTGGCTCTGGAAGAGGTTGCACAAGTGCACGGGTATAGCCTGCTTCATGAGGAGCTGTGCCGGATGGCACTGGATCCGGCGGCGTCGTTGACCCGCCTGGAGCAGGCTTCTCGTAACTTTGCGTGACCGCTCGGCGGCACGCCGACGGAAGACGAGAGGTACGGGGATGACCGCGCTCGACCTGTCCCGGGCGGACTGGCGCACCAGCACCCGCAGCAGTGGCAACGGCAACTGCGTGGAGGTCGCGGCGGTGGCCGATCGGATCGCCGTGCGGGACAGCAAGGACCGCGGCGGGCCGGCGCTGGTCTTCCCGCCGGCGGCCTGGGCGGCCTTCGTCGCCGGCACGGACGGGGTGCGGCCGGCCTGAGCACCGGGTGCGAGAGTGGGACCGTGCTCTCCGACGTACCTCTCGACCTGCCGGTCCGCCCGGTGCTCCCGGCGCTGGTCGGGGCCCTTCGGGCGGCCGGCGACGCGGTCCTGGTGGCGCCGCCCGGCACCGGCAAGACGACCCTCGCCCCGCTCGCGGTGGCCGACGAGGTCGCCGGCCGGGTGCTGATCGCGCAGCCCCGCCGGGTCGCCGCCCGGGCCGCCGCCCGCCGGATGGCCGACCTGCTCGGCGAACGGGTGGGCGAGCGGATCGGATACGCGGTCCGGGGCGAACGCCGGGTCGGCCCGGACACCCGGGTCGAGGTGGTCACCACCGGCCTGCTGCTCCGCCGCCTGCAGCGCGACCCGGAGCTGCCCGGGGTCGGCGCGGTGCTGCTCGACGAGTGTCACGAGCGGCAGCTCGACGCCGACCTGGCGCTGGCCTTCGCGGTGGAGGCGCGCGGCACGCTCCGCCCCGACCTGTGGCTGCTGGCCATGTCGGCCACCCCGCAGGCGGACCGGTTCGCCGCCCTGCTCGGCACCGCCGGGCGGCCGGCGCCGGTCGTCCGGGCGGAGGCCGCGCTGCACCCGGTCACCCGGATCTGGGCGCCGCCACCCCGGGCGCTGGCCGCACCGGGCGCGGGCCGGGTCGACCCGGCGCTGCTGGACCACGTGGCGGCGACCGTCCGGCGGGGGCTGCGCGAGCGGGACGGGGACCTCCTGGTGTTCCTGCCCGGCGCCGGTGAGATCGCCGCGGTCACCGGCCGACTGGCCGACCTGCGGGACTCGCTCGCCCTGCTGCCGCTGCACGGCCGGCTGCCCGGGGCGGCGCAGCTCGCGGCGCTCCGCCCGGCGGGCCGGCGGCGGGTGGTGCTGGCCACCGCGGTGGCGGAGAGCAGCCTGACCGTGCCCGGGGTGCGGGTCGTGGTGGACGCCGGGTTGAGCCGGGTGGCCCGCACCGACCTGGCACGGGGGCTGGGCGCCCTGGTGACCGTCCCGGTGTCCCGAGCGGCGGCCACCCAGCGGGCCGGCCGGGCCGGCCGGGAGGCCCCGGGCGCGGTCTACCGGTGCTGGTCGGAGGCGACGCACGCCCGGTTGGCCCCGCAGCCGGAGCCGGAGATCGCCACCGCCGACCTGACCGGCTTCGCGCTGGAGCTCGCGGCCTGGGGTGTCCCCGACGGCACCGGGCTGGCCCTGCCCGATCCCCCGCCACCGGCCGCGATGGCGGTCGCCCGGGAGACCCTCACCGCCCTCGGCGCGGTCGACCCGGACGGCCGGATCACCGCCCGGGGCCGGGTGATCGCGTCGGCCGGGGCGCATCCCCGGCTGGCCCGGGCGCTGATCGACGGGGCGGACCGGGTGGGGCCGGACCGGGCGGCCGAGGTGGTCGCGCTGCTCGCCGAGGAGACCGTCGCGGGGCCGGGCGACGACCTGACCGCCGCCTGGCGCCGGCTGCGCGGGAGCGCCGATCCGGGCGCCACCGCCCGCTGGCGCGCCGAGGTTCGCCGGCTGCGGTCCGCCCTGCCCGCGCGGGGCGGCGCCGGCGGCGACCGGCTCCCCGACGACCTGGCCGCCGGGCTGCTGGTGGGGCTGGCCTATCCGGAACGGCTGGCTCGGGCGCGGCGGGCCGGAGGCTCGGCGTACCTGATGGCGGGCGGCACCGCGGCGGAGCTGACGCCGGGGTCGGGGCTGGCCGGGTCGGCGTGGCTCGCGGTCGCCGTGGCCGACCGCTCCCCCGGCGCGCCGGCCGCCCGGGTGCGGCTCGCCGCGCCGGTGGACGAGGCGACCGCGCGGGAGGCGGGCGGCTCGCTGCTGCGCACGGAGCGGGAGGTGGGCTGGTCCGGCGGGGACATGGTGGCCCGGGAAGTGGTCCGGCTCGGCGCAATCGAGCTGGTCGACCGGCCGCTGGCCGCGCCGGAGCCGGAGCTGGTCGCCACTGCGGTGCTGACCGGCCTGCGCCAGGGCGGGCTGGGGCTGCTGACCTGGACCCCGGCCGCGGCCGCGCTGCGCGAGCGGCTGGCGTTCAGCCGGCAGGCGCTCGGCGGCGACTGGCCGGAGGTGAGCGACGAGGCGCTGCTGGCCGACGCGCCGCGCTGGCTCGGCCCGGAGCTGGCCCGGGCCCGTCGCCGGGCCGACCTCGCCCGGATCGACGTCGCGTCGGCGCTGCGCCGGCTGCTCGACTGGCGGCAGGCGGCCCGGCTGGACGAGCTGGCCCCGGAGCGGCTGACCGTGCCGAGCGGCTCCCGGGTCCGGGTGGACTACGCCGACCCGGCCGCGCCGGTGCTCGCGGTGAAGCTCCAGGAGACCTTCGGCTGGCGGGACGCGCCCCGGATCGCCGACGGCCGGGTGCCGGTGCTGCTGCACCTGCTCTCCCCCGCCGGCCGCCCGGTCGCGGTCACCGCCGACCTGGCGTCCTTCTGGCGGTCCGGCTATCCGCAGGTCCGGGCGGAGCTGCGGGGGCGCTACCCGCGGCACCCGTGGCCGGAGGACCCGACCACCGCCGAGCCCACCCGGCGCGCCGCGCCCCGGCGCCGCTGAGGCGCTACTCGTCGACGATGTCGGCGATCAGCACGGTGACATTGTCCGGGCCGCCGGCCCGCAGGGCCAGGTCGATCAGCTGGCGGGCGCACGCCTCCCGGTCGGGCTGGCCGGCGAGCACCTCGGCGAGGGTGTCCGGGCGGACCACGTTGGAGAGGCCGTCGCTGCACAGCAGCCAGCGGTCGCCGGCCCAGGGCACCATCGTCGCGTACGACGGAGAGACCTCGTCGCCCTGCAACGCCTGGGTGACCACCGCCCGGCGCGGGTGGCTGCTGGCCTGCTCGGCGGTGATCACGCCCTGGTCGACGAGCATCTGCACGAAGGTGTCGTCCCGGGTGACCTGCTTGAGCACCCCTTCGCGGAACAGGTAGGCCCGGGAGTCGCCGACGTGGGCCAGGGCCAGGCAACTCCCGGTCCGGGCGAAGAGCAGGGCGGTCAGTGTGGTGCCCATGCCCTGGCGTTCCGGATCCTCCTCCACCGCCTGGCGGATCCGCGCGGTGGCCAGCTCGATCCCGCTCTGCAGGGCGGCGACCAGCGCGTCCTCGGGGGTCTCCACGTCCAGCGGCCCGACCGCGTCGATGGCGATCCGGCTGGCCAGGTCACCGGCCGCCATACCTCCCATGCCGTCGGCGACGGCGACGAGCCAGCTGCCGGCGTGGAGCGCGTCCTGGTTCCCGCTGCGGATCAGCCCACGGTCGCTCGCCCCGACGGAACGAAGCTTCAGGGTCATGGGAGGCAGCCTGCCAGGCGAAGGGCGCAGTTGTCTCTAGGAGATCAGGACGATGCCGCGTGGCGCGGTGAATCTCACCGCCCGTCGCATCGCCGACCGTCGATCAGGTCATCGGGTCGGATCGATTGACGGCGGCCGTCGCCGGCGAATCTCACTGCCGGCGCGTCAGTAGAAGTTCTCGTAGAGGCCCTGGATGAACACCGCCTGACCGACCGAGAGCAGCACCAGGCCGGCGACCACGGCGCCCCGCAGCCAGCGCCGGCCGAACCCGGCGGTCCAGCGGTCCACCACCACACCGGCCGTGGCGGCGACCATCGGGTAGAGGAACATCCACGTCCGCTCGACCTCGCCCGGCCGCAGCTTGGTCAGCTGCGCCGGCAGTCCGGCCCAGACGACCATGAAGAGGACTAGCACCAGCACCAGCACCGGCCGCCCGGCCCCCGGCATCTTGCGGAAGAGGCCGTAGATCCCGAGGGCGGCCAGCGGCAGACCGGCGTAGATCAGCCACGCCGCGGGGCTGCCCAGGAGCCAGTACCACTGGTAGGGGTGGCCAATTTTCGGCGACTGCTGGTACGAGGCGAAGATGTCGAGGCCGAGGACGAGCCAGGCCAGGGCCAGCACCGCGGCCCCGCCCGCCGCCGCGGCGGCCAGCAACCGCACCGCAGTCCGCCACCCGGTTTGTACCAACAGCGCGACCGTTGCCGCGAACACGATGAAGGACGTGGCCAAGGTCATCAGGGTGGCCAGCCCCAGCACCGCGCCCGCGGCCGCCGCCACCCGCCACGACCGACGGTCGACGGCGAGCACGAACAGCGCGACGCTCAGGGTCAGCGGCATGGCGAAGACGGTGTCGAGATTGCTGTACGCCATCATCAGCGGCGCCGGGGCCGCCGCGAACAGCACGGCGGCGATCCGGCCGGCCCGCTCCCCGGCGAGGGTGCGACCGATCAGCCAGGCGGAGACCGCCGAGAGGCAGGCGACCACGGCGATCGTCACGGCGATGCGGAGGCTGTGCGACGCGCCGAAGGCGCGGAACAGCAGGTACAGGAAGACCATCACCCCGGCCGGGTGGGTCTTGGTGCTGGCCGAGTGGAACCGCGCGTTCAGTTCGGCGTGCCGCTCGACGAACTCGCGCGGCCCGAGCTCGTACACGAAGTGCAGGTCGGAGGTGTAGTAGGGCGACGTCGGGTCGGTCGAGACGCCCCGGGTGAGGTCGCCCACCTGGCCCCGGACCAGGTTGACCGCGGTGGCGGTGACCACCCCGGCGAGCACCACCAGCGCCAGGGCGAGCCAGGTGGGCATCCGACGCCAGGAGGTGACGATCCAGCCGATCCCGGCCAGCAGCACACCGGCCGGGATCACGGCCAGCGCTAGACCGTCCCAGATCGGGATCAGCTGTCCGTAGATGGGCGGACGGGCGAAGTAGCCGAAGCCGATCGGCGGGAGCGTCTGGCTCCACATCCAGAAGGCGTAGAGGGCGACTCCGGTGGCTGCCATCGCAACCAGGGGCCATAAGCGCCAGCGCGGCCTCGACCCGCCCTCGACCTCGGCCGCGGGCGGGTCGAGGGCGGCCGTGGCCGCCCCGGCGCCGTCACCGCTGTCGGCCACACCATCTCGCCGCCGTACATACACCGCGCTTCCCCCGCCCTCAGCCGCGCCCGCCCTGGTCACACCGGCGACCGACACTTTAGGTGACGGAGGCGGGCCATGGGGACCGCCGGGCAACCACTGTCGGAGAGCTGGGCGGGGCGGCGGCGCGCGGCGGCACGTACGCGAGGGTGGCGGCCATGGACTCCGGCGAGCTGTCCGGCGCGGAGCGTCGGGTATGGACGGCGCTGCCGGCGGGGACGCGCGCCGCGCTGGCCGGTCTGCCCGCCGCAGATCTGCGGACGCTGCTGCTGACGGTTGCCCGGGACCGCGCGGCGACGGTGCGCCCGGCGGACGTGCTGCGGCACTGGCGGGAGGACCGTTTCGTCCGACCGTCCGACGCAGACCCGCGCGTCCGTCGGTTGCGCCCTGCGACTGACCCTTCGCGCCGGAACGTGGGAGGTCGGCGACGGCGGCCTCACCGACTGGACCGCCCGACTGACCGGCGACGCCAAGGAACGCTGCCTGGTCTCCTGCCTCGCCACCAAGCGCCTCGTCACAACCCGCACCGGGCGTAGTAGGGCCCGTTCCAGGGCACGCTCCGGAACGTGGTCAGCGTCAACGCCGGCAGGCCCTTCTCGGCGGCCCAACCGGCTTAGGTACCAACCCCGCCCCCTCGCTCGGGTCGGCGTCGACCGGGGATGTGCCGGCGAGACGCTATGAAGCTGATGACGCAAACGATTCAGCGGCGCGGACTGGCCGGCCGACGGTAGCCGGCCGGCCAGGGTCCGTGATTCACCGACGACATCAGCTCCATAGCGCACCGGCCGTCAGGTCGGTGCCGCCACGGCCCCGCTCGGTCCCGGGGGGAGGAGCCGTTCCGGGCCGGCACCTCCTTCCCGGTCAGCAGGGCCGACGACCGGCAAAGGACGTTGCTGCCCTCTCCAAGAACCGCACCGGCGGCATGCTGAGCCACACTCCGGCCGCCTGGCAGACATTCGTCAGCGGCCTCCCGGCTTCCCGCCACTCCTAGATCAGGGCTGTTCGGCCTGGCGCTTGAGCAGGGCCAGCCGCTCGTCCCAGGTGGCGGCCAGGCTGGTCATCCACGACGCGGTGGCGACCAGCGACTCCGGTCGCACCTGGAACCGCACCTCACGACCGGCCCGTATGCCGGCCACGAGGCCGGAGTCGCGCAGCACGCCGAGGTGCTTGAGGATGCCCTGCCGGGTCACCGGCAACTCCCGGGCCAGCGCGCTGGCCGTGGTCGGCGAGCGCCCGAGCAGCTCGAGCACCCGCCGCCGGGTCGGATCGGCCAGCGCCACGAACACCCGGTCGACGTCGACCGTGGTGGTCATGCCGGCTGCTGCGCCCGGTCGCGCAGGCTGTCCAGCTGCTCACCCCAGCCCTGGGTGTTGCCGTCGAAGCCCTTGCGGCGCACCTCCTCCGGAATGGGCAGGGCGGCGAACCCGGTCTCGACCACGGTCACCTTGACGGCCTCGGCCTCGGTGGCCAGATGGAACTCGACCAGCGTGGTGTTGTCATCGGCGAGGTCCTCCCCCGGGCTGGTGCTGGCCCACCGGAACGCCGCGTAGGTCTTCGGGTCGTAGCTCACCACCTGCACCGGGAACCGGCCCCACTGCTCGGATTCGCGCACCGCGATGGCCCCCGGCGTCCAGTCGGTCAGGGCCGGGGCCTGGCTCGGCACCCACCACCCCGGCTCGGTCACCAGGTCCCAGACCCGGTCCAGTGGCGCCTTGATGAGCACGGAGCGCTCGATGCGGTCACTCATGTGTGGTCTCCCTTCATCCGCAACTCCACAGTTGCACATCATCGGCCAATCTGCAACCCACCGGTTGCACTTAATCGACGGGTTCACCCGGCTGTGGCCCACCCTCGGCCTGGCGGTCGCGCACCTGTCGGCGTTCGGGCTGCTCGCCCTGGCGGTACGGCAGATTCCCGGCGTCGTCGTGCTCAACCTGGGCGGCGCCCACTGAGCCGGTGAGCCGCGGGGAAACCGGTGGACGCGGCTCGGCCCGTCCGCGATGGTGGCGGTCATGCACGCGGGTGAGCTGTCCGGCGCGGAGCGTCGGGTGTGGGCGGCGCTGCCGGCCGGGACGCGCGACGCGCTCGCCGGGATGCCCGCCGCGGACCTGCGTACCCTGCTGCTGACGGTGGCCCGGGACCGCGCGGCCACCGTACGGCCGGCGGACCTGCCGCGGCGGTGGCGCCAGGACCGCTTCGTCCGCCCGGCGCGGGTCGACCCCCGCGCGCTCGCCCAGGTCGAGGCGCGGATGTGGCGGCTGCTTCCGGCCGACGTCGCGGGCGTGGAGCTGTCGCCCGTCGCCCCGCTCGGCACCTGCTCCGCCATCGCCCCGGTGAGCCAGCACCGGATCGTCACCACGATGCGCGCCACCGAGGTGGTGAGCGATCCGACGAACGCCCTCGCCGTCGAGGCCGCCGAGCGCCGGGCCCGGGCCGCCGAGGTACACCTGGCCGCCGCGCACCGGGTGCTCCGGGCACAGGACTTCGGCCCCGGCGCGTCCGCCCACTTCCGGCTCTTCACGCTGGTGTCCAGCGCCCGCGACGCCGGTTCGGGGCGTACCGAGGCGCGACTGCTGATCCGCCACCTGACCTACTGGCGTACGGTCCTCGCCGAACTGGCGCCCTCGGCTGCGCCCCGGCTGCACGTCACCGCCTTCGACGCCCCGGTCCTGCGGGACCGGCTCGCCGACACTGTCCACCCGGCACTCGCCGCCGACCGAATCCCCCTGCTCGACGAGCCGGAGCGGGACCGGGGGCGGGGCTACTACGCCGGTGCCGCGCTGCGGCTCACGCTCCACGACGGGACGCTGGAGGTGGGCGACGGCGGCCTCACCGACTGGACCGCCCGGCTGACCGGTGACGCGAAGGAACGCTGCCTCGTCTCCTGCCTCGCCACCGAACGTCTCGTCACCCACCCGGTGGACCGATGACGGCGCTGGTCGTCCCGGCTGCACGGCGGTCCGGGGGCGTCGCTGAGGGCCGGTCAGCCGGCAGCGCGACGCATGGCGACCCGGTCGACGGGGTCCAGACCGATCGCCGTCTCGGCAGCCAGGATCTCGACCAGCCCCGGGGTGAGCTCCGTCGGCGCGAGCTCCCGGAAACCGCAGCGCGCGTAGTACGGCCCGTTCCACGGCACGCTCAGGAACGTCGTCAGCGTCACCGCCGGCACACCACGCTCGGCGGCCCAGCCGGCCACGTGGTCGAGCAATCCCCGCCCGATCCGCCGCCGCGCGTACGCCGGGTCGACGCTGAGCTGCTGGACGTGGGCGCAGCCGTCGACCAGATCGACCACCGCGAACGCGACCGGCCGGTCCTCGGCGTCCACCGCGACCCAGACCTGGCCGGCCTCTTGGCCCCGGGCGAGCACGTCCAGCGGGAGTGGCGGCATGTCGGCGACGTCGGTCATCCCGATTTCCCGGAAGGCCTCCCCCGAGGCCACCTCGATCCGTTGCAGCTCGGCCAACTCGGCCGGCCCGGCGATCCTGGTGCGTTCCACGGTCCCCGAGTCAACCAGAGCGGGCGCGGTCCGGGCCAGCGCTTTTCCGGCCCGGCGCCGTACCCTGCACCCCTGGGCGTACGTGCTTGTCGATGACGTCGAGCCCGCCGACGCGGTGCTGCTCGCCTGCGACCTGCTGGCCGCCGGCGTGGACGACGCGGCGGTCGTCGCCCTCGCCATCGAGTCCACGCGTTCCCTCCCGGAGCACCAGGCCGACCGGCTGCTGCGCGACATGCTCACCACGCTGGGTGTGCCGGAGCCGGGCCAGGCCACCGCCGCCCGCCTGGCCACCGTGGGCACCTGTGAGCGGCTGGCCGCCGGGACGCTGGCCGTGGAGCGCGGCGCCCACCGGCTGCTGGGCACCCTGACGCAGGAGCCGGACGACGCCGCGGTCACCCGGCTCCTCACCCTCCTCGACCGCTTGGAGTGCGACCTGCGCGGCCAGGCCGACCCGGCGCTCCGCGCGGAGATCCTCCACTTCGCCCGGGAGGTACGCGCGCGGCGTCCGATGTGACCGGCGTCGCGTCACTCGGGACCACCGGCCCCGCCCGGCCTGCCTAGGGTCGGCGTTATGACCGGCAACGAGGACGTCACGATCGAGGTCGACGCGCTCCGCGCCGCCGTCGCCCGGCAGGCCGAGCGGGTGACCGAGGGCGTCGACGACATGGCCCGGTACCTGGCCGCGCAGGTCGCCGACGAGTCGCACCGCGAGGTAACCGGTCCGCTGCGGTCCGGCTCCGGGGCGAGCGGCGTGATCCGCCACCGAGGCGAGGTCGTCGCCACCCGGGGCGACCCGACCACCCCGGAGATGCTGTTCAGCGGCACCAAGGCCGTCGTCGCCACCCTCGTCGGGGTGGCCTTCGACCGGGGCATGCTCGACCCGGCCGCGCCGCTGCTCGCCACCGTCGACCACCCGTCCCTTGCCGCCCTGCGGGTCGACGGGATCACCTGGGAGCACCTGCTCCAGCAGACCAGCGGCTGGACCGGCGAGCTGTGGGGCAAGCCGACCGGGGTGGACGCGCAGAGCCGGCGGGAGGGGTTCGAGCGCGAGGGCGCCCCCGGCACCGGCTGGGCCTACAACGACGTACGGGTGAACCTGCTCTGCCTGGCGCTGACGCTGCTGTTCCGCCGCCCGCTCGGCGACGAGGTCGCCGCACTCATCACCGAGGTCTCCGCCGCCGTCCCGGCCGCGGGCCGGCGCTGATGCGGCGGGACGGCTTCTCGCCGATCCCGCCGCCCGGGCGGCTGCGCACCCTCTCCCTGGCCACCCTGGCCAACACCGTCGGTTCGGGGCTGTGGCTGGCCGGCGCCGCGCTCTACCTCACGCGCGACGTGGGGCTCTCCGCCGCCTCGGTCGGCGCCGGGCTCACCGTCGCCGGGCTGGTCGGGCTGACCGCCAGCGTGCCGCTCGGCGGGCTGGCCGACCGGCACGACCCGCGTACGCTCCGGGCGGTCCTGCAACTGGGCCAGGCGGCGGTCGCCGCGGCGTACCTGCTGGTCGGCTCGTTCCCGGTGTTCCTCGCGGTGGCGGTGCTCGACGCGCTGCTCACCTCCGGCAACCTGGCCGTCCGTGCCGCCCTGGTCGCCGCCGTGGGCGGTCCCGACGGACGGGTGCACGCCTTCGCCACGCTGCGGGCGGTGGCGAACCTCGGCATCGCGGTGGGCGCGGGGCTGGCCGGGTTCGCGCTGGCCGCCGACACGCATCTGGCGTACCAGGTGCTGGTGGCCGGCAACGCGACCACCTATCTGGTGTCGGCGGCGCTGCTGCTGCGCTTGCCGGCCTACCCGCCCGCCCCGCAACCCCGGACGGCCGCCGCCCCGCGCCGGGCGCGGGCGCTGCGCGACGGACGCTTCCTCGCGGTGAGCGGGGCGTCGGCGGTTCTCGCCCTGCACTGGACGGTGCTCACGCTCGTCGTGCCGCTGTGGGCGGTGACCCGCGTCGGCGCGGCACCGCCCGTGGTGTCGGCGGTGCTGCTCACCAACACGGTGCTCACCGTGCTGCTGGCGGTACGGCTGAGCCGGGGCGCGGACGCCGCCGCCCCGGCGGCCCGGCAGCTCCGCCGGGCCGGCCTGGTGCTGGCCGCGGCGATGCTGCTCTACGCCGCCACCGCCGGGCTGCCCGCCGTCCCGGCGGTCGCGCTGCTGCTGGTCGCCACCGTCGTCTACACGGTCGGCGACCTGTGGCACGGCACGGCCGGGGCGGGGTTGGCCTACGACCTGGCCCCGCCGGACGCCGTCGGTGCCTACCAGGGGGCGGACGGGATGCTCGCCGGCCTGGCCCGGGCGGTCGGCCCGGCCCTGCTCACCCTGGTGGTGCTCGACGGCGGCGTGCCCGGCTGGTTGGCGGTCGGCGCGCTCTTCGCCATCGTCGGCCTGGCCACCCCGGCGCTGGTCCGGCGGGCGCTCGCCACCCGCCCGGCACCCGACGCGGAGGCTGCGGCGCCCACGCCGGCCGGCCGTGCCGGCTGAGCGTCGGTCTGTCCCGCCGCGCCGGCCGCCGGTGGCGGCCATCCGATGATCGACGGTCCGCGCCGGTGTAGCAGCATGGTCGGCATGACGGACCAGCAGACGATCGCCATCCGGCCTGGCGGGCCGGCCGACGCCGCCACGGTGCTGCGGCTGCTCGACCGCGCCACCGCCTGGCTGGTCGGGCGCGGCCGGACCGGCCAGTGGGGCACCGAGCCGGCGTCGACCGATCCGCGCCGGATCGCCCAGGCCGACGACTGGGCGGGGGGCGGCGGCCTGCACCTGGCGGTGCTCGGCGACACCCCGGTCGGCGCGTTGGTGGTCGGCGCCGCCACGGACTACGTGCCCCCGGCCACCGAGCCGGAGCTGTACGTCAACCTGCTGGTGACCGACCGGGCGCACGCCGGCCTGGGGATCGGGGTGCGGCTGTTGGAACACGCGGCGGAGCTGGCCCGGGCGCGCGGGCTGGGGCTGCTCCGGGTGGACTGTTACGGCGGCGACGACCGGGCGCTGGTCCGCTTCTACGAGGCCTGCGGCTTCACCGCCACCGACCCGTTCACGGTCGAGCGCCCGGGCCGGGAGCCCTGGCCCGGCCAGGTCCTCGCCCGCCGGCTCGACTGAGCCCGACGCTCAGCCGATCTCCTCGTCCACGAAGCACCAGCGCCACGCCTCGCCCGGCTGGACGGAACGCATCACCGGGTGCCCGGTGGACTCGAAGTGCTTCGTCGCGTGCTGGTACGGAGAGGAGTCGCAGCAGCCGACGTGCCCGCAGGTCAGGCAGGCCCGCAGGTGCACCCAGTCGGCGTTGCCGATGGCGACGCAGTCCGGACACTCGTCGGTGGTCTTCGCTTCGGCCGTGCCCGGCTCGGCCAGATGCTGGCAGCTCATCGGTCATCCTCCCGCTCGGCTCGCCGGCTCACTCGTCGGTCTCCTGACGCAGCAGCGACTCCTCCAGGTCCAGGTCGCGGTACGCGCGCACCAGCACCTCCTCGGGGATCTTCCCGGAGTCGCGGGCGGCCCGGAAGACCTCCCGCTCGGCGTCGATCATCTCCTGCCGCAGCCGACCGTACGCCTGGGACGGGGTTTCCCGCTCGGCACCCCCCAGCCGCTCCCAGGCCAGGTTGGTGCGGCTCTGCACCAGGCCGCGCAGCCGCTCGACGACGGCCGGGGGCGCCCCCTCGGAGAGCGCGTCGAGGCGTTCCCGGGCGGCCCGGCCGGCCTGCTGCTGCACCGCCGCGGCGGTGAGGGCGTCCTGCACCGGGTCGTCCGGCGGCAGCTTCAGCCGGCGGGCCACCGCCGGCAGGGTGGCGCCCTGCACCACCAGGGTCACCACGATCACCGCGAACGCCAGCCAGATGAACAGCGCCCGCTGGTAGGGCCGGTTCCCGGCGAGCGTCAGCGGCAGCGCCAGTGCGGCGGCGAGGGTGACCACGCCCCGCATTCCCGCCCAGCCGATCACGATGGGCACCTGCACCGGCGGGGACGGGTCCCGGCGGCGGACCCGGGGCACCAGGCGGCCCAGGTAGGTGGCGGGGAACAGCCAGGCGAACCGGGTCAGGAAGACGGCGAGCAGCACCGCGGCGGTGATCCCGACCAGGAATCCGGTCGGCTCGTCCAGTTCGCGTACCACCTCGCGCAACTGGAGGCCGACCAGCAGGAAGACCAGCCCCTCCAGCAGGAACCGGGCCAGTCGCCAGAACGCGCCGATCTGCAGGCGGGAGGCGGCCGACAGCAGCAGTGGCATCTTGTGGCCGATGCCCAGCCCGGTCACCACCACCGCGACCACCCCGGAGGCGTGGATCCGCTCCGCGGCGAAGACCACCGCGAACGGCACGATCAGCGACAGCGCGTTGTCCAGCAGCGGGTCGGTGGTGTGCTTGTGCAGGAAGCCGAAGAGCACCACGCCGAGCAGCCCGACGAGGATGCCGCCGCCGGTGGCGACCACCACCTCCTTGGCGACGTACCCGGAGCCGACGCTGCCGCCGGCCGCGCCGGCCGCGGCGATCGCCACCCGCAGCAGCACCAGCGCGGTGGCATCGTTGACCAGGCTTTCGCCCTCCAGGATGGTCACGATCCGGCGGGGCAGACCGACCTTCCGGGCCACCGCGGTGGCGGCGATCGCGTCGGGCGGCGCCACCACCGCGCCGAGCGCCAGGCAGATCGCGTACGGCAGGTCGGGCAGGAACAGGTGCACGACGGTGCCCACCACGAACGCGGTGAACAGCACCAGCCCGACCGCGAGCAACAGGATCGGCCGCAGGTTGAGCCGGAACGCCGGCACCGAGGTCTCCAGGGCCGCGACGTAGAGCAGCGGCGGCAGGATGCCCACCAGCACCAGGTTCGGGTCCAGCCGCACCTGCGGGAAGAACGGCAGGAAGGAGAGCCCGAGGCCGAGCACCACCAGCAGGATCGGGGCGAGCAGACCGAACCGGCGGGCCAGGGCCGCGCCGAACGTCGCGATCGCGAGGAAGACCACGACCTCGAACAGAGCTTCCATGGGGTACGAGCCTAGGGGTCGCGGCGGCGCCCGGTGATCAGGCGGCCGTCCGCAGTTTCGGCAGCACCTCGGCGCCGAAGGTGTCGATGAACGCCCGCTGCTCCTGCCCGACATGGTGCAGGGCGATCTGGTCGAAGCCGAGCGCCAGGTACTCCTCCAGCCAGCCGACGTGCCGGCCCAGGTCGGCGGAGACATGCACGGTGGAGGCGATCTTCTCCATCGGCACGTCCTCGCTGACCACGTCGAAGTGCTCGGCGGTGTCCAGGTCCCAGCAGATCGGCGGCGGGAAGACGTTGCTGCGCCACTGGTCGTACGCGATCGTCTCAGCCTCGGCCTGGTCGGGTGCCCAGCTCAGGTGCGCCTGGAGGTGCAGCGGCCCCCGCCCGCCGGCGTCCCGGTACGCGTCGATCATCCGGCGGAGGTGGTCGACGGGCGCGTTGACGGTGATCAGGCCGTCGGCCCATTCGGCGCACCAGCGAGCGGTGGCCACGCTGACCGCCGCGCCGATCAGCGCCGGGGGCTGCTCGGGGCGGGTCCACAGCTTCGCCCGGTCGACCCGGACCAGGCCGTCGTGGCTGACCTCCTCGCCGGCCAGCAGCGCCCGGATCACGTCGACGCACTCGCGCAGCCGCGCGTTGCGGACGTCCTTGCGCGGCCAGCCGTCGCCGGTGATGTGCTCGTTGCTCGCCTCGCCGGTGCCCAGCGCCGCCCAGAACCGGCCCGGGTACATCGCGCCGAGGGTGCCGATGGCCTGCGCGATGATCGCCGGGTGGTAGCGCTGCCCGGGCGCGTTGACGACGCCGAACGGCAGGTTGGTGGCCTGCAGGGCGGCGCCCAGCCAGGACCAGGCGAAGCCGGACTGGCCCTGGCGGGCGCTCCAGGGTGAGAAGTGGTCCGAGGACATGGCGGCGTCGAAGCCCGCCCGTTCGGCGTGGACCACCGCATCCAGCAGCTTGCCGGGGTGGATCTGCTCGTGGGACGCGTGGAAGCCGAACACCGTCATGGGGCCACCTCCTACCCATGACGGTGTCCGGCCAATCGCGGCTACTCGGAGTGCGCGCCGGCCCCGGCGGAGGCGACGCCCTCCCCCACCCAGACGGTCTTGGTGTTGCAGAACTCCCGCATGCCCACGGCGGACAGCTCCCGGCCGTAGCCCGAGTTCTTCACACCGCCGAAGGGCAGCTCCGGGAAGGACGTGGTCATCCCGTTGATGAAGACGTTGCCGGCGTCCAGATCGGTGGCGAAGCGCTCCTGCTCGGCCGGGTCGGCGGTCCAGGCGTTCGAGCCGAGGCCGAACGTGGTGCCGTTGGCCACCTCGATCGCCTCGTCGTACGACGACACCCGGTAGAGCCCGGCGACCGGGCCGAAGACCTCTTCGGACCACATCCGCATCCGCGGGGTCAGGTCGGTGACCACGGTCGGCGGGTAGTACCAGCCGTCGCCGGCGGGTTTCTCGCCGCCACAGAGGATGGTGGCGCCGTTGTCGACCGCGTCCTGCACCTGGGCGTGCACCTCGTCGCGGCCGTGCTCGCTCGCGAGGGGACCGACGTCGGTGCTGCCGTCCATCGGATCGCCGACCTTCAGCGCCGCCATGTTGGCGGTGAACTTCTCGGCGAAGGCGTCGAAGGCGTCGGTGTGCACGATGAACCGCTTGGCGGCGATGCAGGACTGGCCGTTGTTCTGGCAGCGGGCGGTGGTGGCGACCTCGGCGGCCCGGTCCAGGTCGGCCGACGGCATCACCACGAACGGGTCGCTGCCGCCGAGCTCCAGCACCGTCCTCTTCACCTCCCGGCCGGCGATCTGGGCGATCGAGCGGCCGGCGCTCTCGCTGCCGGTCAGGGTGGCGGCGCGGACCCGGGGGTCGCTGAGGATCCGGTCGACGGCCTCGGAGCCGACCAGCAGGGTGGTGAACGCGCCCTCCGGGAAGCCGGCCCGGCGGAACAGGTCCTCCAGGTAGAGGGCGGTCTGCGGCACGTTGGAGGCGTGCTTGAGCAGGCCGGTGTTGCCGGCCATCAGGGCCGGCGCGGCGAACCGCAGCACCTGCCAGAGCGGGAAGTTCCAGGGCATGACCGCGAGCACCGGGCCGATCGGCTGGTAGCGGACGAACGCCCGCTTCGCCTTCACCGCGGCGGCGTCGGCCGGCTCGTCGGCGAGCATCTGCTCGGCGTGGGCGGCGTAGAAGCGGCAGGCGGTGGCGCATTTGGTCACCTCGGCCTTGGCCGCGGCGTACGTCTTGCCCATCTCGGTGGTCATCAGCCGGGCGGTGTCGTCGCGTTCGGCGTCGAGCAGGTCCGCGGCGGCGTTCATCCACTGCGCCCGTTCGGCGACGGTGGTGCCGTGCAGGTCCCGGAAGGCGAGGTGGGCCCGCTCGATCGCGGCGTCGATCTGCTCTCCCGACATCGGGTCGTACGTCTTGAGGACCTGTCCGGTGGCGGGGTTGGTGGTGGCGATGGGCATTCTCGTACTCCTGTCACTCGAACAGCGAGTGCCGCGCGCCCGGTTCCTCGCGGTGGCGGGCGGCGCGTCGGCGCTGGATGACGATCAGGTCGACCACGGCCACGACGGCGAGGACCGCGCAGACGACGCCCAGCCAGGCCAGGCCGACCCAGAATGCCACCACCGCGAAGACGGTCATGGTCACCAGCCCGAAGGTGGCGAGCGCGAGCCGCAGGTTCAACGCGCTGTACGCGGCGTTGACCCTCCGGCGGGGCTGTGATCGCGTCATTGCTCCGACCTACCCGGCCCCCGTGGCGGCTAACCTGCGCCCGACGCCGTGCCGGCGCCCACCCCGCCCCCGGAGCCGGAGCCGGACGCCGGAGCTGGTGATACCGGCCACCGAGCGGGTATCCGGCGGAAGCGACCGCCCGGTGGGTTGCGTTACACCGGTACGCCGCGACCGGGCCGATCCGGACGGCGGCGGGAAGGATTGAGGGCATGACCATGACCCACACGGTGCCGGTGACCGTCGCCATCGCCCGGCGTGCCGATCCGGCGCGCACCGACGAGATGGTGGCGTGGATGCGGGCCGGCACGGCGCTGGCCGAGAGCTTCCCCGGCTTTCTGGGCGCCGGGTTCGTGCAGCATGCGCCCGGGTCGCCCGAGTGGCACATGCTGTACCGCTTCGCCGACGACGAGACGCTGCGCCGGTGGGAGGAGTCCCCGCAGCGGCACTGGTGGCTCACCTCGGCCCAGGGCATCGTCGAACACACCCGGGTCGAGCGGCGGACCGGCATCGAGGGTTGGTTCGACCCGCCGGTCGACCACGTGGTGGAGACCCTGGTCCCGGTCGACGCCGAGCCGGCCGTTCCGGTCACCCCGCCCCGGTGGAAGCAGGCGGTGACGATCTGGCTGGCGTTCTTCCCGCTGAGCCTCACCGCGACCCTGCTCACCGCCCGGTTCATCGCCGACGTGCCGCTGGCGGCGCGGACCCTGCTGATGACGCTCTGCCTGACCCCGCTGATGACCTACCTGGTGCTGCCCCGGATCACCCGGGCCCTGCACTGGTGGCTGCACGGCCAGCCGGCCCCGTGGCGGAACGGTCGGGTAGCACGCTGATTTTAACGACAGTTGTCAATGCCTGAAAGCTGACAGGAGCCGCTTCCCGCCCGTCGGCGCGCATAGGGTCACCGTGCCGTTGCTCTGCGCCGCCGGACGGGGGACGTGATGCCTCGACGCTGGGTCGCCGCCCTCGCCTGCCTGGCGGCGCTGGTCGCGATCGCCTGCGACGGGGCGGACGCCTCGCCGCGACCGTCGGGTTCCGCGCGTCCCGGCTCGCCGACGGCGATGTCGGCGCTCGGCGACTCGATCACCACCGGCTTCGCCTCCTGCCTGGTGCTGGTCACCTGCGAACGCAACTCCTGGTCGACCGGGAACGGCGTGCGGGTGAAGAGCCACTACCGGCGGCTGCGCGAGGGAAACCGGGAGCTGCGGGCGTACGACCGGGCAGAACCGGGGGCCCGGGCGACCGCGCTGGCCGGGCAGGCCGGCGCGGCGGTCCGCGACAAGGCGGACTACGTCACGGTGCTGATCGGCGCCAACGACGCCTGCCACGGCGGCATCGACGCGATGACCCCGGTCGCCACCTTCCGCGACCAGGTCGACCGGGGCCTGCGGGTGCTGCGCAAGGGGCGGCCCAAGGCGCGGGTGCTGGTCGTCAGCATCCCCGACCTGCACCGGCTCTGGGAGGTGGGGCAAACCGAGCCCCGGGCGGTACGGGCGTGGGCGCACGGCATCTGCCCGGCACTGCTGGCCGACCCGACCTCGACGGCGCCCGCCGCGGTGGCCCGCCGGACCCGGTTCCGGCAGCGGATCGACGACTACAACGCGCAACTCCGCGCGGCCTGCCGGGCGTACGGGTCACGCTGCCGGTGGGACGGCGGTGCCGCGCACCGGCTCCGCTTCGGTCTGGACCTGGTCAACACCCTGGACTGGTTCCACCCGAACGCCTCCGGCCAGGACCGGCTCGCCGACGTGAGCTGGCCGGCCGCCGGCTGGTCGGACTGACCGACGCGGCGCCGCCCGGCTCGACCGGGAGCGGCGCGGGAACCCGGCGGCCGGGTCAGGGGCGGCGCTGCCGGGGCAGGCCGTCCGGGCCGTTGCGGTAGAGGGCACGGGCCCGCTCGGCGAGTTCCTTGGTGGCCGAGGAGTTGGCCCAGGTGCCCAGGATGATCGCGGCACCGGGCACCACCTTGGCGACGACCCGCTTCGCCGCCCGCATCCCGGCCATCTGGGCCAGCCGGACGCCGAGCTGGAGCATCACCTTGCCCAGCGGGCGTTCCCCGGCCATCCCGAAGAGCACCCCGGCGCGTTCCCGCCCGGCGGCCACCCCGAGGGCGATCCGGGCGCTCTCGGCGACCTTGTGCACCCGCTGCAGCACCAGCAGGTCGGTGGCCCGGTCCGGGTGCACCGGGTCGACGCCGTACGCCGCCGCGACGTGCAGCACCAGCCGGGCCTGGGTCCAGGCCAGCACGCCCACGTCGATCACCGCGCCGGGCAGCCCGGCGGCGCCGGAGACCGCGCCGGAGAGCCGGGCCCGGTTGACGAACCGGCGGACCGCCTGGTCGGCCAGCTCGTCACCCGGGACGTCGGGCCGCTCCGAGCGCTCCCGGGCGGCCCACTGCGCCGCCTCCGGCCCGAGTCGCCGGACGGCCTCCAGGGCCAGGTGCTCGGGGGCGTACTGCGGGTCGTCCCGCATCCGGTCCCAGAGCGTGGCCGGCGGCGCCTCGGGGGCGTCGGCCGGCGCGGTGGTCGGGGTCGGGACGGTGGGCTCGCCGTCGACGGGCGCGGAGTCGGTCACCAGGGCTCCCGAGGTCGGTTCGCGGCGTACGGGGTCAGCGCCGGCGGCCGGACAGCCGGGCGGCGAGCTGCTTCAGCTTGCGCTGGTTCTCCGGCTTCGCCACCTCCCGCTGACCGCGCTCGACGAGCTGCTGACCGCGCGGCGAGCGCAGGAACGTGCTGATCCGTTGCACCAGTGACATGTCGTCCTCCTGTGGGCGGTCCCCATCATGTGTACCCGGAACCGGCAATACCTGGTACCCGGAACCGCCCTCCGGTAGGCGTCCACAGTAGGCGCCGACAGCGGCCCGATCAGCCGAGGATCGCGCCGACGACTTCCTCGGCCCGCCACTCGTGCTGGGCGTACGCGTCGGGGAACCCCGAGACCTGGACGGCCTGGGCGGCGACGGTCAGCGGCAGGTCCTGCCAGCCGGGGATCTGCTCCAGTGCGGCGAGGAACTGGCGGGTGGCGAACTTCGGGTCCATCAGGTCCCCCACCGCCCCCCAGCCGCTGCTGGGGCGCTGCTGGAACAGCCCGACCGAGTCGTGGTCCCAGCCGATCGCCTGGTGCGGGTAGTTCTGCGACTCGGGCAGCACCGCGCTGGCGTAGTTGTAGAGGTCGCTCTCCTGCATCGCGGTGGCCACCGCGATGACCAGGCCCCGGCGGGGCACGCCCATGTCCCGCCCGGCGCGCACGATCGCCTTGGCGTTGTCCATCTGGTCCTCGTCCAGGCCGGCCACCGGGGCGATCCGCGTCGGCTTGGGCTTGGGCTTGGGCTTGGGCTTCGGCTTGGCGACGGGCTTCTTCGTCGCCGACGGGGAGACGTCCGGGTCGGCGGTCTGCGCGACCGGCGCGGGCGTCTGGCGGGCGCTGCCCCGGGAGGCCGCGTCCGGGGTCGCCCGCAGGGCGACCTCCGCCGGCTGGGCGGGGGCCTCGGTGCCACCGACGGCGTCGGCGCCGACCTGGGTGAAGCCCACCAGTCCGAGGCAGCAGACCAGGCCGGTGGCGGCGGCCATCCGGGTTCGGCCGGGTCGGGCGCTGAGGGGGTTAGCGAACCCGCCGAGGCGGGTACGGAGGGAGTTGAGGCCGGAGAGCCGGGGGGCGGGGGGCTCAGAGAGGCTGGTTGACCGGTCGGCGGATGGGGTATCGTCCGAACGGTCAGCCGAACCGCCGAGGCCGTACTGGTCGTCGAGGGTGCCGTCGTCACGCATTTGACGAGGCTAGGCAGGGGGAGCGCCGGTCACCCAGCGCCATGGAGTGGCTCTTCCCACAGTTGCCCCCTCCCGAACCGGACCGGCCAGCCGACCTCGGGCGCGGCCGGGGCGATCCTCGCGGATCGGTCAAACCTCCGCCGGCTCACGAGTCGCGCCGCTCCGGGGAGGTAGCACGCGCCCGACGAGGACCCGGGCCATGAACGACTAACTAGTCCTTTCGGACGATCCACCGATCGACCGTACGGCGGCTGCGCGGTACAAGATCAGCCTATTGGCCCCGATTTGATCATCCGAGGCGCCGAATTGTGATCATCCAGCGGCTGCCGAGCTGGGTGCTGCCGGAATGGATCAGGATGGCGGGTACGTTGCCCGAACCGGGTGCCGTGCACGCACGGTCACCCGTACGCGCGTATCCAGGGAGGTCCGAACCGGTGCTCGACCCACACGAGCTCTACGAACTCACCGACGAACTGCCCGACCTCGGGCAGCCGGTGCTGATCCAGGCGCTCACCGGCTTCGTCGACGCCGGCAGCGCCACCCGGCTGGCCCGCGAGCAGCTGCTCACCTCCCTGGAGGCGCGCCCGATCGCCCGCTTCGACGTCGACCAGCTCTTCGACTACCGCTCCCGCCGCCCCGTGATGACCTTCGTCGAGGACCACTGGGCCGACTACGACGCCCCGGCGCTGGAGCTGCACCTGCTGCGCGACGACGACGACACCCCGTTCCTGCTGCTCACCGGCCCCGAACCCGACCTGCAGTGGGAGCGCTTCGCGGCCGCGGTCGCCGGGCTCGCCGCCCGGCTGGACGTCCGGCTCACCGTCGGGCTCAACTCGATCCCGATGGCGGTGCCGCACACCCGCCCCGCCGGGGTCACCGCGCACGCCACCCGCCGGGAGCTGATCGCCGGCTACGAGCCGTGGCTGCAGCGGGTGCAGGTGCCGGGCAGCGTCGGCCACCTGCTGGAGTACCGCCTCGGCGAGCAGGGCCGCGACGCGCTCGGCTTCGCCGCGCACGTGCCGCACTACGTCGCCCAGACCGAGTACCCCGCCGCCGCCGAGGCGCTGCTCGCCTCGGTGTCCCGCAGCACCGGGCTGCTGCTGCCCCGGGACGGGCTGCGCGCGGCCGCCGAGGTGGTCCGGGTGGAGATCGACCGCCAGGTCGCCCAGACCGAGGAGGCGGCCACCCTGGTCCAGGCCCTGGAGGAGCAGTACGACGCGTTCGCCCGGGGCCGCGGCGAGAAGAACCTGATGGCCGCCGAGACCGGCCCGCTGCCCACCGCCGACGAGCTCGGCGCCGAGCTGGAACGCTTCCTGGCCGAGCAGACCCGCCCGGGCGACACCCCGGGGAGCTGACCCGGGCCTCGGCCGGGCACTGATCGACGCCACGTGCGGCACCCGGCACCCCCGGCCGGCGGATACCGCCACCGGCCGCACGCGGAGTCGATCGCGACCGCCCGCGCGGGTCGGCGCGAGATGCGGCAGGCTGGAGGCATGCGCCTGGCGACCTGGAACGTCAACTCGGTGAAGGCCCGCCTGCCCCGGCTGCTCGACTGGCTGGCCACCACGAAGCCCGACGTCGTCTGCCTGCAGGAGACCAAATGCCCCGACGGGGCGTTCCCGGTCGCCGAGGTGGGCGTGCTGGGCTACGAGGTGGCCAGCCACAGCGACGGCCGGTGGAACGGCGTGGCCATCCTGTCCCGGGTCGGGCTGGCCGACGTGGCCGTCGGGTACCCCGGCGAGCCCGGCTTCCCCGAGCCGGAGGCCCGGGCCATCTCGGCGACCTGCGGCGGGCTGCGGGTCTGGTCGGTGTACGTGCCGAACGGCCGCACCCCCGACGACCCGCACTACGCCTACAAGCTGGCCTGGTTCGCCGCGCTGCGCGACGCGCTCGAACCGGAGCTGGCCGGCGGGTCGCCCCTCGCCGTCTGCGGCGACTTCAACGTCGCCCCGACCGACGCCGACGTCTGGGACCCGGCGCTCTTCGCCACCTCCACCCACGTCACCCCCGCCGAGCGGGCGGCCCTCGCCGCGCTGCGCGACCTCGGGCTCAGCGACGTCGTTCCCACGCCGATGAAGGGGCCGCACCCGTACACGTACTGGGACTACCGGGCCGGGATGTTCCACCAGAACAAGGGCATGCGGATCGACCTGGTGTACGCCTCCGCCCCGTTCGCCCGCGTCGTCCGCTCCGCGTACGTGGACCGGGAGGCGCGCAAGGGCAAGGGCCCCTCCGACCACGCCCCGATCGTGGTCGACGCCGACCTGGTGCCGGCCGTCGAGGCGTTCTGAGTCGCCCGTCGGCGCGGCCCGGCCCGTCGGCCGGGCCGGTCGTTATGGTGGAGCCATGGCAGTCGTGAAGATCAACGCGATCGACGTCCCGTCCGGCGCCGGCGAAGAGCTGGAGAAGCGGTTCGCGGCCCGGGCCGGCGCGGTGGAGAACTCCCCCGGCTTCCTCGGCTTCGAACTGCTCCGCCCGGTCGCCGGGGAGAGCCGCTACTTCGTCTACACCCGCTGGGAGTCCGAGGAGGCGTACCAGACCTGGGCGGCCGAACCGTCCCGGGCCGCGCACGGCGGCGGCGCGGGTGGCGAGCAGCGCCGACCGGTCTCCAGCGGGGCGACGCTGCTGGAGTTCGAGGTGGTCCAGCAGGTGCCCGGCAAGGGCTGAGCCCGATCAGGGCTTCCGGGTGTCGACCAGTGAGGCGAACGCGATCACGTTGTCCGCGTAGCCGGTCCTCCCGCCCCGCCAGTCGCCGCCGCAGGTGATCAGGCGCAGGCCGGGCGGCCCGTCGTCGCCGTACACCCGGTCGGCCGGCAGGTTCGCCTTGTCGAAGTGCTCGACCGTGTCGACCTTGAAGGTCACCACGCTCCGGTCGGACCGGGTCACCTCGACCCGGTCACCGGGCTTGAGCTTGCCGAGCTCGTAGAAGACCGCGGGGCCGCTCTTGGTGTCCACGTGTCCGACGATGATCGCCCGGCCCGGCTCCCCCGGGGTCGGGCCGCGGTCGTACCAGCCGGTCTCGTTGTGTCTGCTCAGCGGAGGCACGGCGACCGAGCCGTCCTTGGCCTGCCCGACCGGCGTCACCGGCGCGCTGACCTTGATCGCCGGCACGGAGAGGCTCACCGGGCGGCTGGCCGGCGGCCGGCCCTCCGACTGCCGGTCGCTCGGCGCGGGGCGCGCCGCGTCGGCGGCCCAGTCGAACGGCCCGGCGGTGCGGCCGAGCCCCGCCCCGGTGGCGAAGACCCCGATCAGGACCAGCACCACGGCCAGCGGCGCCGACCAGGGGCCGCGCCCCGGCCGTCGGTCACGCGGTGCCCGGGCGGCCGGCTGCGGAGCGGGATGCGAGGCCATGGCGGGAGTCAGCGGCGGGCAGCGCCACGGACGGTACGGGGCCGGCGGGCCGCCACCACACCGACGGTCGCCCCGGCCAGGGTCAACGCGAGTCCCATCGGCACGAGCAGCCCGCCGAGGCCGATGCCGGCGGTGCCGCCGAAGCCGGTCGCCGGCCCGCGGCTCGGCTCGACCCGCTTGACCACCTGCAGCATCGTCGAGGCGGTCTGCCCGCTCGGGCACTCCAGCTTGACCCGGTAGTTGCCGGGACGGGTGCGCTCGTTGACCATCGGCGAGGCGGTCAGCAGCCCCCGCTGCGGCTGCACCTGCACCCGGCCGAAGGCGTCCGACACCACCGTGGCCGGCACCGAGTTGTCCCGGCAGCTCGCCCGGATGCCGACCAGGAAGCCGGGCTCCACGGTGCTCGGGGTGACCTCGACGAAGATCACGTCACCGGGCTGCGACTGGCCGGGCGCCGGCTCGACGACGGGAGGCGGGGCACCCAGGGCGGGGACCGCCCCGACCAGCGGGGCGGCGAACGCGGCAGCCGCGATCACCAACGCCGCGCGGCGCGTGACTGACACCATGACCCCTCCCGGCGCCGTAGGGCGATACCGGACAGCGGGCCGCCCGTCCTGCCGTACGGGATGAATCCTCTCACCCCCGGCCGCACCTCACATCCGATCGGCCGAACCCTCGCGTACGCTCGAACCGCTGTGACCTCCACCGACCAGAACCCCGCTGCCCCGCCCGCGCACACCGCGCGGATCCGCACCTTCCACCCCCGCCGGGGCCGGATGAGCGACCGCCAACTCGACGCGCTGGACCGGCTCTGGCCGGCGTACGGCCTCGACATCGCCGACCTCGACGGGCCGTTCGAGCCGACGGCGCTCTTCGGCCGGCAGGCCCCGCTGGTGCTGGAGATCGGTTCCGGCATGGGCGACGCCACCGCCGCGATGGCGGCGGCCGACCCGGACCGACACTATCTGGCGGTCGAAGTGCACACGCCCGGAATCGCCAACCTCCTCGACCTGGTGGAACGGCAGGCGCTGGGCAACGTCCGGGTGGCCCAGGGCGACGCGTTGGACCTGGTCCGGGCGCTGCCGGAGGGCTCGCTGGACGCGGTGCACATCTTCTTCCCCGACCCCTGGCCGAAGACCCGGCACCACAAGCGCCGGCTGATCCAGCCCGGCCATGTGGCGCTGCTGCGCTCCCGGCTCGCCCCCGGCGGGACGCTGCACTGCGCCACCGACTGGGCCGAGTACGCCGGGTCGATGCGGGAGACCCTGACCGCCGACCCGGAGCTGGTCGACGCCCACCACGGCTTCGCTCCCCGCCCCGCGCACCGCCCGGTCACGAAGTTCGAACGCCGCGCGCTGACCGCCGGCCGGCCGATCTTCGACCTGATCCACCACCGCCGACCGGGCACCCCGGACGCCACCGCCGGGCGGGGCTGACCGCCGGGGCGTACCCCCGGATCGTCGGCGGCCCCCGGCGGCACCGGGACGCGCGGGACGAACCGCGCGCCGGGCCCCGGCCGCGGGCACCCGGTTGGCGCCGCGGCCCATGATCCGGGCACGATGGACGGGCTATGACGCTCACTGCCGCGCTGCCTCGAAGCGCCGACCCCGACACCCTCTACGACGCGTTCGCCGGCTGGGCGAAGGAGCGCGGCCTCGACCTCTACCCCCACCAGGAGGAGGCGGTCATCGAGATCGTCTCCGGCGCGAACGTGATCATGAACACGCCGACCGGCTCGGGCAAGAGCCTGGTCGCGATCGCCGCCCACTTCGCCGCCCTGGCCGACAGCCGGACCACCTTCTACACCGCGCCGATCAAGGCGCTGGTGTCCGAGAAGTTCTTCGCCCTCTGCGAGGTCTTCGGCGCGGAGAACGTCGGCATGCTCACCGGCGACGCCAGCGTCAACGCCGACGCACCGATCATCTGCTGCACCGCGGAGATCCTGGCCAACCTCGCGCTGCGCGAGGGCGCCCGGGCCGACGTCGGCCAGGTGGTCATGGACGAGTTCCACTTCTACGCCGAGCCGGACCGGGGCTGGGCCTGGCAGGTGCCGATCATCGAGCTGCCGCAGGCGCAGTTCGTCCTGATGTCCGCCACGCTCGGCGACACCACCCGGTTCGTCGACGACCTGACCCGGCGCACCAGCCGGCCGACCGCCGTCGTCCGCACGGCCGAACGGCCGGTCCCGCTCCTCTTCTCGTACCTGACGACCCCGATGCACGAGACCCTGGAGGAACTGCTCCAGACCAAGCAGGCCCCGGTGTACGTCGTGCACTTCACCCAGGCCGCCGCTCTGGAACGGGCCCAGGCGCTGATGAGCGTCAACGTCTGCACCCGCGCCGAGAAGGACATGATCGCCCAGGCGATCGGCAACTTCCGGTTCACCTCCGGCTTCGGCAAGACGCTGTCCCGGCTGGTCCGGCACGGCATCGGCGTGCACCACGCCGGCATGCTGCCCAAGTACCGGCGCCTGGTGGAGACCCTCGCCCAGGCCGGACTGCTCAAGGTCATCTGCGGCACCGACACCCTCGGCGTCGGCATCAACGTGCCGATCCGCACCGTGCTCTTCACCGGCCTGTCCAAGTACGACGGGACGCGTACCCGGCTGCTCAAGGCCCGCGAGTTCCACCAGATCGCGGGCCGGGCCGGCCGCGCGGGCTTCGACACCCTCGGCCGGGTCGTCGTGCAGGCGCCCGAACACGTCATCGAGAACGAGAAGGCCCTCGCCAAGGCCGGCGACGACCCGAAGAAGCGCCGCAAGGTGGTCAAGAAGAAGCCGCCGGAGGGCTCGATCGGCTGGGGCGAGCCGACATTCCAGCGCCTCGTCGACGCCGAGCCGGAGCCGCTCACCTCCAGCTTCCAGGTCAGCCACTCGATGCTGCTCAACGTCATCGGCCGCCCCGGCGACGCGTTCGCCTCGATGCGGCACCTGCTCACCGACAACCACGAGGACGCCGCCGCCCAGCGCCGGCACATCCGCCGGGCCATCGCCATCTACCGGGCGTTGAAGGCCGGCGGCGTGGTCGAGCAGCTCGACGAGCCGGACGAGACCGGCCGGCGGGTCCGCCTCACCGTCGACCTCCAGCTCAACTTCGCCCTCAACCAGCCGCTCTCCCCCCTCGCGCTGGCCACGATCGAGCTGCTGGACACGGAGTCCCCGTCGTACGCCCTCGACGTGCTCTCCGTCATCGAGTCGATCCTCGACGACCCGCGCCAGGTGCTCTCCGCGCAGCAGTTCAAGGCGCGCGGCGAGGCCGTCGCCGCGATGAAGGCCGAGGGCATCGAGTACGAGGCCCGGCTCGAACTGCTCGACGAAGTGACCTGGCCCAAGCCGCTCGCGGAGCTGCTGGACGGCGCGTACGAGATGTACCGGCAGGGCCACCCCTGGGTCGCCGACCACCAGCTCTCCCCCAAGTCCGTCGTCCGGGACATGTACGAGCGGGCGATGACCTTCACCGAGTACGTGCAGTTCTACTCCCTCACCCGCTCCGAGGGCCTGGTGCTGCGGTACCTCGCCGACGCGTACAAGACGCTGCGGCAGACCGTGCCCGAGGACGCCAAGACCGAGGAGCTGGTCGACCTCATCGAGTGGCTGGGCGAGCTGGTCCGCCAGGTCGACTCCAGCCTGATCGACGAGTGGGAGCGGCTGCGCAACCCGTCCGACGTGGCGGAGGTGGCCCAGGCCCACGCCGCCCTGGACGACCGGCCGCCGGCCGTCACCCGCAATGCCCGGGCGTTCCGGGTGCTGGTGCGCAACGCGCTCTTCCGCCGGGTCGAGCTGGCCGCCCTGCGCCGCTGGGACCTCCTCGGCGAACTCGACGCCGGCGACGGCTGGGACGCCGACGCCTGGGCGGACGCGCTGGAGCCGTACTTCGAGTCGTACGACTCGATCGGGGTCGGGTCGGACGCGCGCGGGCCGGCGCTGCTCATGATCGAGCAGGGACGGGAGCGCTGGACCGTGCGGCAGATCCTGGACGACCCGGAGGGCGACCACGACTGGGGCATCAGCGCCGAGGTCGACCTGGCCGCCTCCGACGAGATCGGTGCCGCGGCCATCCGGATCACCTCCGTCGGGCAGCTCTGAATTTTCTTTCCGAAGGGCCGTCCGGTGCATCCGGACGGCCCCCTTTTCTTCCCTGGGCGATGTCAGACCCGTCGATTAGAATGTATGTACTAATCGAGTTCCTGACCTGGGAGGATGCTCGTGACCGCGCCCATCTCCACCCCCCTCACGCCGTACGCCACCCTCCTCGGCTTCACCCGGTACGTGGACCGCACCGGGCCCACCAAGGCCACCTTCGTCGGGGGCCTGCGCAAGCAGCGGGCGAGCCGCTCCGGCTTCAACCCGCACGGTCAGTTCGTCAAGGCGCTCAAGGCTGACATCGCGTTCCACACCGGCGGCACCCACCTCGCCCAGGTGGCCGACCTGGTCAAGCCCCGGTGGCGCCCGCTCTACCAGGCTCTGGTCCCCGGGGCGACGGCGTGGCTGGAGTCCCTCGGCGAGCCCGCCGGCGTCGACCTGGCCCAGACCCGCGACGCCCTGGCCATGCTCGGCGACCTGCCCGTCAAGATCAACCCCCACTTCGGCATCCGGTACGCCGACGGCCGCGCCGAGGCGGTCCGCCTGCACTTCGACGAGACCCCGCCCAGCGAGGAGGCGACCCTGGCCACCCTGCACCTGATGACCCGCCACATGGACGCGGTCCTCCCGCACGCCGAGCCGGTCCTGGTCGACGTCCGGCGCGGCGAGTCCCACCGCATGCCCGACACCGCGAAGCCCGACCAGATCGAGCACTGGCTGGCCGGCGAAGCCGCCGCCTTCCGCGCCATCTGGTCCACCGCCGCCTGACCCCACCCCCCACGCCCATCTCGAGCACGCACTTTCACGGAAAGAGTGGCTATTCCCACCTAGATACGCACTCTTTCCGTGAAAATGCGCTGATCTTGACCTCGGGTGGTCTCCGGGTTTTCCACAGGGGGTTTTGTGGGGAAGGGGTTTTCGTCAGGGTGGGGGCGTGGCTCGTATTCCTCGACGGCCGGCCGAGTTGGCCGGGAAGGTGTTTTTTGCGCCGGACGCGGTCCGTCGCGGCCTGCTCAGCAAGAACGACCTTCGTAGCAGTGCCTGGCGGCAACTGTTCCACCACGTGTATGCCGACGCGCGCCTGGAGATATCGCACCGGACCCGGTGCTGGGCTGCCGCATCCTGGCTCTTCCCGCCGGGATGCGCAGTGGCGGGCCGGTCGGCCGTCGCTCTGCTGGGCGGACCGGCACCGGGCGCCCAGCAGCCGGTCGAGGTGCTGGTGGATCCCCCATCTCGATTCGGCCCTTTGACGGGGCTGCTCATTCACGTGGCGCATTGGCGCGAGGGCGAGGTCCAGCGGATCGACGGAATGCCGGTCACGGCGGGAGTTCGGACCTGCTGGGACCTGGCCTGTTGGCTCGACGTGGTTGAGGCGGTGGCGTTGATCGACGCGCTGCTGCACGGCGGCGTGGTTCACTCCGCCGACCTGGCGTCGTACCTCGTCTCCCGCCACGGCGATCGGGGCGCTCGCAGATTCGCCGAGGCGGTGAGCCTGGTGGACGGCGGCGCAGAGTCACTGCCCGAGTCCCGGCTCCGGGTGCGGCTGGTTCGGGCTGGCCTTCCCCGACCAGTGACTCAACATGTGATCAACCGCAACGGCCGCTTCGTGGCGAGAGTCGACCTCGCCTGGCCGGCATTCAAGGTCGCCGTCGAATACGACGGCGTCTGGCACCACGATCCGGAACAGTTCCACCGCGACCGGCAGCGCCTCAACCGTCTGCTCGGCGAGGACTGGATCGTTCTGCACGTGACGAGCAAGCGCATGAAGGAAGACTTCGACGGCGTCCTCGCGGAGATCCGCTCCGCTCTTCACGCCCGCCGCACCGGGCGCTGACTCCACTCCTACAGAGAAAGAGTGGCCATTCCGCCGAGAATAGCCACTCTTTCCGTGAATTTGCGTGGATCTTGGGCGCGGGAGGGGCGGGTCAGGCGGGGAGGTGCTTTTCGAGGTCGTCGAGGATCTTGTTGGCGGCGGTGACGCCGATGCCGGTCATCCAGGTCTCGTCGGAGACGACGTAGGCCCGGGCGGCCTTGACCGCGGAGAGACCCTGCCAGAGGGTGCCACCGGTGGTCTTCGTCTGCTCGGCAGCGGCCTTCTCGCCGTACGCGGTCACGAAGATGACGTCGCCGTCGACCTCGCTGATCCGCTCGGGGCTGACCAGGTCGAAGCGCTTGTCCTCCTTGCCGTCGAGGCGCTGCCGTGCGGGGCGGCCCAGCCCCGTGTCGCCGACGACGATGCCGGAGAACGAGTCCGGGCCGTACACCCGGATGTTGCCCGGGATGAAGCGCACGATGGAGATCTCCCGCGCCGCGGCGTCGCCCAGCTTCGCGCCGAAGTCCCTGGCCCGCTTCTCGTACCTGGTCAGCAGGTCGCGGGCCTGCTGTTCCCGGCCCAGGGCCTGCCCGTCGAGGAGCAGGTTCTCCTTCCAGGTGATGCCGACCTTCTCGGTGAAGACGGTCGGGGCGATGGCGCTCAGCTCGTCGTAGAACTTCTCCTGGCGGAACTTGCTGCCCAGGATCAGGTCCGGCTTGAGCGCGGTGATCGCCTCCAGGTCGGGCTCGGTGAGCACCCCGACCTCCTTGATGCCGGCGAGCTTCTCCGCGCCGAAGTAGGTCGGCCAGCTCCTGGCCTCGCCAGCGGTGGCGGCGCCGACCGGCGTGACGCCCAACGACAGCGCCGTGTCGATCTTGTCGGTGTCGAGCACCACGACCCGCTGCGGGTCCGCCGGGACCTTCGTGACGCCCATGGCGTGGGTGATCTCCCGAGTTTCCCCGGTGGCGGCACCGGGGGCCGGGTCGCTCTCACCGCAGGCGGTGAGGCCGACGCCGAGAGTCAGGGCCGCGGTGAGGGCGGCGGCGAGACGACGCATCAGTGTCCTTTCGAAGGGTACGGGCCGGCGAGCGGGTCAGCCGCGTCGCCGGCGGAGGAACCGGCCGGGGCCGGTGTGGTGGCCGGGACGGCCGGAGCTGGGATGACGGGGTCTCCCGCCAAGGAGTGGGCCGGCGCGGCCGAATCTCCGCCCGGGGAGTGGACCGGCACGGCAGGGCCCGCCGCGGTCGGGGCGAGGTGCGGGCTGGTGAGGCCGGGCACCACCAGCGGCGCGCCGGTGACCGGGCAGGGCACGACCACGCAGTCGAGGCCGAAGACGTCGCGGACCAGGTCCGCGGTGAGGATCTCGCGCGGCGGACCGGCCGCGACCACTTTGCCCTCGCGCATCGCGATCAGGTGGTCGGCGTACCGGGCGGCCTGGTTGAGGTCGTGCAGCACGGCGACCACGGTCCGGCCACGTTCGGCGCGCAGCCGGTGCAGCAGGTCCAGCACCTCGACCTGGTGGGCCAGGTCGAGGAAGGTGGTCGGCTCGTCCAGCAGCAGCGCCTCGGTGTCCTGCGCCAGGGTCATCGCGATCCAGACCCGCTGCCGCTGCCCGCCGGAGAGGGTGTCCACCGGACGGTCGGCGAGCCCGGCGACGTCGGCCTGGGTCATCGCCCGGTCGACGGCGGCGGCGTCCTGCTCCGACCACTGCCGCCACCACCGCTGGTACGGCTGGCGACCCCGACCGACCAGGTCCGCCACGGTGACCCCCTCGGGCACCAGCGGACTCTGCGGCAGCACGCCGAGACGGCGGGCGACCTCGCGGGTGGGCAGGTCGCGGATCGCCGCGCCGTCGAGCAGCACTGCGCCGCGGCGTGGGGTGAGCAGCCGGGCCATGGTCCGCAGCAGGGTGGACTTGCCGCAGGCGTTCGGCCCGACGATGACGGTGAAGGCGTCGGCGGGCAGGTCGAGGTCGAGCCCGTCCAGGACGGTCCGCTCGTCGTAGCCGACGGTCAGGTCGCTGGTCGAGAGCATCACGCCTCGGCTGTCAGGGGTGCGGTTCACGCGAACCTCCGCCGACGTCGGACCAGCAGGAACATCAGGTACGGGCCGCCGATGGCGGCGGTGAGCACGCCCGCCGGCAGTTGGGTGGGGGCGAACAGCCGCCGGCCGGCCAGGTCGGCCAGCACCAGCAGCAGCGCGCCGACCAGGGCGGCGCAGGCCAGCGGGGGCCGCTCGGCGCGGACCAGCCGGCGGGCCACCTGCGGGGCGACCAGCGCGACGAAGTCGACCGCGCCGACCTGGGCGGTGACGGTGGCGGCCAGCACGACGCCGGTGGTGGCCAGGCCGACCCGTCGGGCGCCCGGGCGCAGCCCGATCCCCCGGGCGGTGTCGTCGTCCAGCGCGGTGCCGTTCAGCGCCCAGCCGGCCCAGGCCAGCACCGGCAGCAGGACGGCCAGGGTGAGCGCGATCCACAGCGTCTCGGACCAGCCCCGGCCGGCCAGGGTGCCGATCAGCCAGATCTGCGCCCGCAGCCCGTCGATCGGGTCGGCGGAGAGCATGACCACCTCGGTCAGCGCCCGCAGGGCGAACGCGACGGCCACCCCGGCCAGCACGAACCGCTGGGCGGCCAGGCCGTGCCGGGCGCCGAGGGCGAGCAGCAGCAGCGCGGCGCCCAGCCCGCCGAGCAGCGCCGCCGGGGCGACCAGCACGGCGGCGGCGCCGGTGGTGATCGCCACGGTGGCGGCCAGGCCGGCGCCCTGGGTGATCCCGATGACGTCCGGACTGGCCAGGGGGTTGCGGGCGACGCTCTGGATGAGCGTGCCGGCGATCCCGAAGGCCGCCCCGGCCGTCGCGGCCAGCACGATCCGGGGCACCCGCAGGTCGCGTACCACCAGGTCGTACGGGGTGCCGGCACCGGAGAGCGACCGGAGCACGTCGGCCGGGGCGACGTACGGGGTGCCGAGGGAGAGGCTGAGCACGACGGCGGCGGCGAGCAGCACGGTCGTCACGGCGGCGACGAGCATCGCCCGGCGGCGGACCTGCACGCTGACCGGCCCGAGCCGCACCAGCGACCGACCGGGCAGTCCGGCGGCCGTCGGGCGGGACGACTGGACGGCGGTCACGCGGTCACCACCTTCGCGCGACAGACCAGATACGCCAAGAGCGGGGCGCCGATCAACGCGGTGACGATCCCAGCCGGCACCTCGCCGGGCGGGGCGACCAACCGGCCGACGACGTCGGCGCCGAGCAGCAACGCCGGCCCGAGCAGGGCGGAGACCGCCAGGGTCCACCGGTGGTCGGCGCCGACCAGCGCCCGGGCCAGGTGGGGCACGGCGAGCCCGACGAAGGCGATCGGCCCGGCGGCGGCCACGGCGGCGCCGGTGAGCAGCACGGCGGCGGCACCGCCGCCGAGGCGTACCAGGCCGATCCGGTGACCGAGGCCGCGGGCGACGTCGTCGCCGAGGGCGAGCGCGTCCAGGCCCCGGGCGACCAGCGCGGCCAGCGACAGCCCGACGAGGACGAACGGCAGCACCTGCCCGGCAACGCCGACGTCCCGGCCGGTGAGCCCGCCGACCACCCAGAAGCGGTACTCCTCGAAGGTGCGCGCGTCGATGCTGAGCATGGCGTACACCGCTGAGGCGAGGCTGGCGTCGAGGGCCGCGCCGACCAGCGCGAGGGTGACCGGGCTGGCGCCGTCGCGGGTGCCGCCGGCCACGGCGAGGACGAGCAGGCCGGCGGCGAGCGCGCCGGCGACGCCGAACCAGACGTACCCGGCGAGGCTGCCGACGCCGAAGACCGCGATGGCGAGCACCACGCCGAACGAGGCGCCGGCGCTGACGCCGAGGATGCGCGGTTCGGCCAGGGGGTTGCGGGTGAGCGCCTGAAAGAGCACCCCGGCGACGGCGAGCGCAAGCCCGACGGTCAGCCCCAGGGCCGTACGCGGCAGCCGCAGCTCGCGGACGATGGTGGTGGCCTCGCCGCCGTCCGGGGCGGTGAGCGCCTGCCACACCTGGTCGACGGCGAGCGGACGGCTGCCGAGGGCGAGGCTGGCCAGCAGGGCCACGGCCAGCAGCAGCGCCGCCGCCCCGGCGACCGCCGCCCGGCGGCCGTCCCGCCGGCGGCTCGGGACGCCGACCCGGTCAGGTCGGGTGGCGACGGTGGTCACGGCAGTTTTCCGCCCCTTCAGCTTAGGATCGCCTTACCTTAGCTGTGCGGGTTAGGTATGCCTAACTCGGGCTCGTCGATGCGGGGTCCCAACCGGCCGGAACGGGGCGGTCGCCGCCGCCCGCGCCGCCGGGAAAGCCGGAAAAGGGTCTGCTACCCGCGAGAGCGGCGACCAGCGGAGGTGCCGCCCCTAGGCTGGCGGCATGCGATTCGACCAGCACACCGTCGTCCTCCTGGTCCGTCCGGCGGACGCGCCCGAGCTGCCGCTGGACGCGATCGACCGCCTGCAGGACGCGCACCTGGCCCACCAGGCCGGGCTGGTGGCGCAGGGCGCGGTCCTCGCCGCCGGCCCGTTCCTCGGCGCGGACGACGAACGCCTGCGCGGCTTCGCTGTGCTCTCGGTGGACCCGGAGATGGCCCGCGAGCTCTACGCCAACGACCCGGCGGTCCGGGCCGGGCGGCTGGTCGCCCAGGTGATGAGCTGGATGGTGCCGGAGGGCAACGTGCGCTTCGATGAGGTGCCGGTCCCCCGGTCGATGCTGGAGGCGGCGTCGGGCGACTGACCCCGCTCAGTCCTCCGCGGCCGAGCGACTGGCGGGCACCACGGGCATCGGCCACACCCCGGTCCGCGGCACGGTCGCCAACTCCACCTGCTGGTCGGCCCAGACGTACGTCTCGGGCAGCAGGTCGGCCACCGGGACCGCGCGCAGCCCGTCCGCCGGGCCGACGATCACCTTGATCGACGGGAAGTAGTCGAGCAGCACCTGCCGGCAGCGGCCACACGGTGGGATGACGCCCCGACCCCGGTCCCCCACCGCGACAATGGTCTCCAGCTCGGTCACGCCCTGGGTGGCGGCGGCGCCGATCGCCACCACCTCGGCGCACGGTCCACCGGTGAAGTGGTAGACGTTCACGCCGGTGAAGACGCGCCCGTCGGCGCTGCGTGCGGCGGCGGCGACGGTGTGGTTCTCGCTGCGGCAGCGCAGCTTGGCGACGGCCGTGGCCGCCTGCACCAGCGCCCGGTCGGTGTCCCGCATGATCATCCCGTCCCGTCGAGAATGTGGGTCGGCGGCCACTCTAGTGCGGTGTCCACTGACGTTCACCGGTTTGCGGTGGGTGTTGTGGATCCTCGCCTATTGGGCGAGCTGGCCCAGGGACCGGCCCCGACCTGGGAGGGCACGCGAGGGTGTGGTCCGCCGCGCCGGCACCACCCGCGCCCGGCATCGCCCGCGCCGGCCAGCTGCCGGTAACCCGGCGGCGCTTCGCCGCGGGCCTGCCTATCCTTGGCGACGACATGCAGAATCCAGCCGTACCCGCCGCGCCCGACACCGTCCGCGAGCTGCACCGCCGCCTCCCCGCCCTGATGTTCCGCGACCAGCGCCGGCTGGAGCGGCGGCTGGACGGGGTCCGCAGGCTGCGCGACCCGCAGCGCCTGGAGGCCGCGCTCGCCGAGATCAGTGCCGACGTCACACGCGCCGAGGCGCGGCTGGAGAGCCGGCGGGCCGCCGTGCCGGTGATCAGCTACCCGGCGCAGCTGCCGGTCAGCGAGCGCAGGGAGGACATCGCCGCCGCGATCCGGGACCACCAGGTGGTGATCGTGGCCGGCGAGACCGGCTCCGGCAAGACCACCCAGCTGCCCAAGATCTGCCTGGAGCTGGGGCGTGGGGTGAACGGCCTGATCGGGCACACCCAGCCGCGCCGGCTCGCCGCGCGTACGGTCGCCGACCGGATCGCCGAGGAGCTCGGCACCGAACTGGGCGACGTGGTCGGGTACAAGGTCCGCTTCACCGACCAGGTGGGCGAGAACAGCCTGGTCAAGCTGATGACCGACGGCATCCTGCTGGCCGAGCTGCAGACCGACCGGATGCTGCGCCAGTACGACACGCTGATCATCGACGAGGCGCACGAGCGCAGCCTCAACATCGACTTCATTCTGGGCTACCTCAGGCAGCTCCTCCCGCGCCGCCCCGACTTCAAGGTGATCATCACCTCGGCGACCATCGAGACCGACCGCTTCGCCCGGCACTTCGCCGGGCCGCCCACCGAGGACGCGCCCGACGGGGTCCCCGCGCCGGTCGTCGAGGTGTCCGGGCGGACGTACCCGGTCGAGGTGCGGTACCGGCCGCTGGTCGAGGTCACCGACGGCGAGGACGAGGAGGGCGACGACGAGGAGAACGTCCGCGACCAGATCCAGGCGATCGGCGACGCGGTCGAGGAGCTGGCCGCCGAGGGGCCCGGCGACATCCTGGTCTTCCTCAGCGGCGAGCGGGAGATCCGGGACACCGCTGACGCGCTCGGGAAGCTGGTGCAGAAAAAGCGGTCGCTGCTCGGCACCGAGATCCTGCCGCTGTACGCCCGCCTCTCCACCGCGGAGCAGCACCGGGTCTTCGCCCCGCACAGCGGACGCCGGGTGGTGCTCGCCACCAACGTCGCGGAGACCTCGCTGACCGTTCCCGGCATCAAGTACGTCGTCGACCCGGGCACGGCCCGGATCTCCCGCTACTCAAGCCGGCTGAAGGTGCAGCGGCTGCCCATCGAGCCGGTCTCCCAGGCCTCGGCCAATCAGCGCAAGGGACGCTGCGGTCGTACCTCGGACGGCATCTGCATCCGGCTCTACGGCGACCAGGACTTCCTCTCCCGCCCGGACTTCACCGACCCGGAGATCCTGCGCACCAACCTGGCCTCGGTCATCCTCCAGATGACCGCGATCGGGCTGGGCGACATCGGCGCGTTCCCGTTCCTCGACCCGCCGGACCGGCGCAACGTCACCGACGGCGTGAACCTGCTGCACGAGCTGGGCGCGCTGGACCCGACCGAGACCGACCCGGCGAAGCGGCTCACCCCGCTGGGCCGGCGGCTGGCCCAGCTCCCGGTCGACCCGCGGCTGGCCCGGATGGTCGTCGAGGGCGAGCGCAACGGCTGCGCCACGGAGGTGGTGGTGATCGCCGCCGCCCTCTCCATCCAGGATCCGCGGGAGCGGCCGGCGGAGAAGCAGGCCCAGGCCGACCAGGCGCACGCCCGGTTCGCCGACAAGGAGTCGGACTTCGTCGCCTTCCTCAACCTCTGGCGCTACCTGCGGGAGCAGCAGCGGGACCTGTCGTCCAGCGCGTTCCGCCGGATGTGCAAGGCGGAATACCTGAACTACCTGCGGGTCCGCGAGTGGCAGGACATCGTCAGCCAGGTGCGCCAGGTGCTGCGTACGCCGGATGGAGGGCGACCGGCGCGCGACGCCGACGGCGGCCGGCGCGGGGTCGGCGCGGACCTGCCGGAGGAGATCGACACCCCGAAGGTGCACCAGTCACTGCTGCCCGGCCTGCTCTCGCACATCGGGCTCAAGGACGCCCAGAAGCACGAGTACCTGGGTGCCCGGGGGGCGAAGTTCGGGCTCTTCCCCGGCTCGGCGCTGTTCAAGAAGCCGCCGCGCTGGGTGATGGCCGCCGAGCTGGTGGAGACCGCCCGGCTCTGGGGCCGGGTGAACGGCCGGATCGAGCCCGAGTGGGTCGAGCCCCTGGCCCAGCACCTGGTCAAGCGCAGCTACAGCGAGCCGCACTGGGAGAAGAAGCAGGCCGCGGTGATGGCCTACGAGAAGGTCACCCTGTACGGCATCCCGCTGGTCACCTCCCGCAAGGTCAACTTCGGGCGGATCGACCCGGCGGTGAGCCGGGAACTGTTCATCCGGCACGCCCTGGTGGAGGGCGACTGGCAGACCCACCACCAGTTCTGGACGGACAACCGTCGCCTGCTCACCGAGATCGAGGAGCTGGAGAGCCGGGCCCGCCGGCGGGACATCCTGGTCGACGACGAGACGATCTACCACTTCTACGACGAGCGGATTCCCGCCGACGTGGTCTCGGGCCGGCACTTCGACTCCTGGTGGAAGACGACCCGCCGGGAGCGGCCCGACCTGCTCACCTTCACCCGCGAGCTGCTGGTCAACTCCGGCCGGGGCGGGGTGGACGAGGCCGACTACCCGGACGAGTGGCGGGCCGACGGGGTCTCACTGCCGCTGACCTACCGCTTCGAGCCGGGCACCCCCACCGACGGCGTGACCGTCGACATCCCGCTGCCGATGCTCAACCAGGTGCCGGCGGAGAGCTTCGACTGGCAGGTCCCCGGACTGCGCGAGGAGCTGGTGGTCGCGCTGATCCGGTCGCTGCCCAAGGCGCTCCGCCGCAACTTCGTCCCGGTGCCGGACTACGCCCGCGCCGCCCTGGCCGAGATGCCGGCCGGCGAGGAGCCGCTGCTCGACGCGCTCACCCGGCAGCTGCGCCGGATGACCGGGGTCACCGTCCCCAGGACCGCCTGGGAACCGGCGAAGCTGCCGCCGCACCTGCGGGTGACGTTCCGGGTGCTCGGCGAGGACGACAGGCCGGTCGCCGAGGGCAAGGACCTACCGGCCCTGCAACGCCAGCTCCGCCAGGAGGTACGCCAGGTCGTCGCCGCGGCCGCGCCGGACGTGGCCCGGACCGGGCTGCGGGAATGGAGCATCGGCGCGCTGCCACGCACCATCGAGCAGGTCCGCGCCGGGTACGCGGTGACCGCGTACCCGGCCCTGGCCGACGAGGGCACCACGGTCGGGGTGAAGGTCTTCGACTCCGAGGCCGAGCAGGCCGCGGCGCACTGGGCGGGGACCCGGCGGCTGCTCCGGCTGACCGTGCCGTCGCCAGCGAAGTTCCTCCAGGGGCGGCTGTCGAACGAGGCGAAGCTGGCGCTCAGCCGCAACCCGCACGGCGGCGTGCAGCAGCTGATCGAGGACGCGGCCGGGGCGGCGATCGACAGGCTGATCGCCGACGCGGGTGGCCCGGCCTGGGACGCCGAGGGCTTCGCCGCGCTCCGTGACAAGGTCCGCGCCGACCTGGTGGACACGGTGGTCGACGTGATGGACCGGGTCCGCCGGGTGCTGGCCGCCGTGTACACGGTGGAGCAGCGGCTCGGCGCGACCCGGGACCTGGCCGTGGTGGCCGCCCTCGCCGACATCCGCAACCAGCTCGGCGGCCTGGTGCACGCCGGATTCATCACGGAGACCGGGTACGCCCGCCTGCCCGACCTGCTGCGCTACCTGACCGCCATCGAGCGCCGGCTGGATCGGCTGCCCGGCAACCCGCAGCGGGACAAGCAGCAGCAGGACCGGGTCGCGGTGGTGCAGAAGGAGTACGCGGACATGCTGGCCGCGCTGCCGCCCAACCGCCGGAACGCGGCGGCGGTCCGGCAGATCCGCTGGATGATCGAGGAGCTGCGGGTGAACGTCTTCGCCCAGGCCCTCGGCACCCCGTACCCGGTGTCGGAGCAGCGGATCTACCGGGCGATGGACGACGCCGAGGGGCGCTGACGCCCGCCGGCGCCGGAGGCGACGGGCTACGACAGCGGTTCGACGCCGGGCGGAAGTTCGTCGGTGGCGGTGGCGGCGTGGACGTACTCGAGCAGGATGCGCCGGAGTTCGCGGCCGGCGTGGGTGGGCACCACGTCCCGGCGGCGGGCGACCGCGATGGTGCGGCGTACGCCGGGCGGGACGAGCCGGGTGACCCGGATGCCGGGGCGGCGGGCCACCACGATGCCGGGGACCAGGGCGATGCCGAGCCCGGCCTCGACGAAGCTGAGCACGGCGTCCATCTCCCCGCCGTCGACGGAGAGGGTCGGCTCGAACCCGGCGTCGCGACAGGCCTGGAGGGTGGCGTCGCGCAGGTCGTAGCCCTCCCGGAACATCACCAGGGGCTGGTCGCGCAGGTCGGTGATGCGCAGCTCCCCGCTGGCCGAGGTGGCCGGCAGCGGGTCCACCGAGGCGACCACGAGGCTCTCCCGCAGGATCGGGTCGGCACGCAGGCCGGGGTCGGTACCCGTCGACGGCATGATGATCAGCGCCAGGTCGAGGTCGCCGCGGAGCAGGTCGCGGACCAGGTCCTGCGAGCCGCTCTCCTCCACCCGCAGGTCGACGGTGGGGTGGGCGTCGCGGAACCGCCGCAGCACCGGCGGGGCGAGGGAGGTGGCCAGGCTGGGGGTGGCGCCGAGCCGCACCCGGCCGCGGCGCAGCCCGACCAGCTCCTGCACCTCCCGGGTCGCGGTGTCCACGTCGGCGAGGATCCGCTTGGCCAACGGGAGCAGCACCTCGCCCGCGGCGGTGAGGGTGATGTTGCCTCTTACCCGTTCGAAGAGCGGGGCCCCGAGGTCGGTCTCCAGGGCGTGAATTTGCTTACTCAACGAGGGCTGGGTGATGCCTACCAGGTCCGCGGCTTGGGTGAAATGTCGTACTTCTGCGACCGCGGCGAAGTACCGGAGCTGATGTAGCTGCATCTACATAGCCTACGGCTATCAAGACTGCGAGGTCGATGCATTGGACGACTGATCAAAGTCCTCCTAGCGTCGGTCACGTGGTAATCACGAAAACTCGGTCGCCCATCCGCTCGAACGTCGGCCTGAAGGCCGTCATGGCGGTGACGGGCATTGTCCTCGCGCTGTTCCTCATCGCGCACATGCTCGGCAACCTGAAGGTGTTCACGGGGGAGACCTCGTTCGACCACTACGCGCACTGGCTGCGCGACATCGGCACGCCGCTGCTCCCCTCGACCTGGTACCTGTGGATCCAGCGGACCGTGCTGACCGTGGCGGTACTGGCCCACATCGGCGCCGCGACCGTGCTGGCCCTGCGCGCCCGTGCCGCCCGCCCCGTGAAGTACGCGCACCGCAAGAAGATCCGGGGCAGCTACGCGGCGCGCACCATGCGGTGGGGTGGGGTGATCATCCTGCTCTTCGTGATCTACCACATCCTGGACCTGACCACCGGTCACCTGAACCCCCAGGGCGACGCCAGCAACCCGTACGGCAACGTGGTCGCCGACTTCGCGCCGGAGCGCTGGTACGTCACGCTCTTCTACGCCCTGGCGATCGTCACGCTCGGCTTCCACCTGCGTCACGGCGCCTTCAGCGCGTTCCGCAGCCTCGGCCAGCAGACCCCGAAGGGTGAGCGCCGGGCGCGTACCGGGGCGCTGGTCTTCGCCGTCGTCCTCTGCGCCGGCTACCTGGTGGTTCCGTTCGCCGTACTCACCGGATGGGTGTCCTGACCATGGATCTCTACACCGAGGGCGACCCGATCGCCGACACCAAGGCTCCCGAGGGTCCGATCGAGACCCGCTGGGACCGCCGCCGCTTCGAGGCCAAGCTGGTCAACCCGGCGAACCGTCGGAAGATGACGGTGATCGTGGTCGGCACCGGCCTGGCCGGCGGCTCGGCCGCGGCCACCCTGGCCGAGCAGGGCTACCGGGTCAAGTCCTACTGCTACCAGGACAGCCCGCGGCGGGCCCACTCGATCGCCGCGCAGGGTGGCATCAACGCCGCCAAGAACTACCGCAACGACGGCGACTCGGTGCACCGGCTCTTCTACGACACCGTCAAGGGCGGCGACTTCCGCTCCCGGGAGTCGAACGTGCACCGGCTGGCCGAGGTCTCGGTCAACATCATCGACCAGTGCGTCGCACAGGGCGTGCCGTTCGCCCGCGAGTACGGCGGCCTGCTGGACACCCGCTCCTTCGGCGGCGCGCAGGTGCAGCGCACCTTCTACGCCCGGGGCCAGACGGGCCAGCAGCTGCTGCTCGGCGCGTACCAGGCGCTGGAGCGGCAGATCGGCCTCGGCAACGTGGAGATGAACGCCCGGCACGAGATGCTGGAGGTGATCGTCGTGGACGGCAAGGCCCGGGGCATCGTCGTCCGGGACCTGGTCAGCGGCGAGATCACCACCGAGCTGGCCGACGCGGTCGTGCTCGCCTCCGGCGGCTACGGCAACGTCTTCTACCTCTCCACCAACGCCAAGGGCTGCAACGTCACCGCCACCTGGCGGGCGCACCGCAAGGGCGCGTACTTCGCCAACCCCTGCTACACGCAGATCCACCCGACCTGCATCCCGGTCTCCGGCGACCACCAGTCGAAGCTGACCCTGATGAGCGAGTCGCTGCGCAACGACGGCCGGGTGTGGGTGCCGAAGGCCAAGGACGACGACCGCAGCCCGAAGGACATCCCCGAGGACGAGCGGGACTACTACCTGGAGCGGATCTACCCGTCCTTCGGCAACCTGGTCCCCCGGGACATCGCCTCCCGCGCCGCCAAGAACGTCTGCGATGAGGGCCACGGCGTCGGGCCGACCAAGCTCGGCGTCTACCTCGACTTCGCGGACGCGATCAACCGGCTCGGCCGCAAGGCGATCGAGGCCAAGTACGGCAACCTCTTCGAGATGTACGAGCGGATCACCGGCGAGGACCCGTACGAGGTCCCGATGCGGATCTACCCGGCCGTGCACTACACGATGGGCGGTCTCTGGGTCGACTACGACCTGCAGTCGTCCATCCCTGGCCTGTTCGTGATCGGCGAGGCGAACTTCTCCGACCACGGCGCAAACCGGCTCGGCGCCTCGGCGCTGATGCAGGGGCTGGCCGACGGCTACTTCGTGCTGCCCAGCACCGTCGCGAACTACCTGGCCTCCGGGCCCCTGGACAAGGTCGAAACCAGCCACCCGGCGGTGGTGGAGGCGCGAGCGGACGTCGAGGACCGGATCCAGCGGCTGCTGGCCGTCAACGGCGACCGGACGGTGGACTCGTTCCACCGGGAGCTGGGCCAGATCATGTGGGAGCACTGCGGCATGGAGCGCAGTGAGGCCGGCCTGCGCAAGGCGATCGACGAGATCCGGGCGCTGCGCGAGCAGTTCTGGCAGCGGGTCCGCGTCCCGGGCGACGGCGAGGGGCTCAACCAGTCGCTGGAGAAGGCCGGCCGGGTGGCCGACTTCTTCGAGCTGGCCGAGCTGATGTGCATCGACGCCCTGCACCGCGAGGAGTCGTGCGGCGGCCACTTCCGGGCCGAGCACCAGACCCCCGACGGCGAGGCGCAGCGCGAGGACGACCGGTTCGCGTACGTGGCGGCCTGGGAGTACACCGGCACCGGCGAGCCGTCCGTGCTGCACAAGGAAGACCTTAAGTTCGAATACGTCCACCCCACGCAGCGGAGCTACAAGTGAACCTGACCCTGCGCATCTGGCGCCAGAAGGGCCCTGAGGACAAGGGTCGGATGGTGACCTACCAGGTCGACGACGTCTCCCCGGACATGTCGTTCCTGGAGATGCTCGACGTGCTCAACGAGCGGCTGATCCTCCAGGGCGAGGAGCCGGTCGCGTTCGACCACGACTGCCGCGAGGGCATCTGCGGCATGTGTGGCCTGATGATCAACGGGGACGCGCACGGCCCGCAGCGCGGCACCACCGCCTGCCAGCTGCACATGCGGCAGTTCTCCGACGGCGAGACGATCGACATCGAGCCGTGGCGGGCCCGCGCCTTCCCGGTCATCAAGGACCTGGTGGTCAACCGCAGCTCCTTCGACAAGATCATCGCGGCAGGCGGGTACATCACCGCGCCGACCGGCAGCGCCCCCGAGGCACACTCCACGCCGGTGGCCAAGGCCAACGCGGACGCCGCCTTCGAGTCGGCCGCCTGCATCGGCTGCGGCGCCTGCGTGGCGGCCTGCCCGAACGGCTCCGGCATGCTCTTCACCGCCGCCAAGATCACCCAGCTCTCGCTGCTGCCGCAGGGCCAGCCCGAGCGGTACACCCGGGTGATCGGCATGGTCGACGCGCACGACGAGGCGGGCTTCGGCGGCTGCACCAACGCCGGTGAGTGCACCGTGGTCTGCCCGAAGGGCATCCCGCTGAACACCATCGGTCGGCTCAACCGCGACTACCTCGCGGCGACCGCCAAGCGCGGCGACACCCCGGGCACCTGAGCCCGACGTCCCACCGACGCCGACACCGACCGCCGTACCCCACCCGGGGTGCGGCGGTCGACCCCTTTCCGGCCCTCGACCCGGCCGACCACCCCGGGGTGACCCAGGTCGGCGATGGGCGGTGCGACAAGGCCGGGCGACGGCGAGGCGGGTGAACTCCCCACGTGGCACACCGCCTGGAGCGGACGGCCGGCCGGGCAACCCACGCCGGTTCAAGTCCCCCGAACCGGGTAGCAGTCCCATGGACGGCACCGAAGAGGGGACATTCCGGCATGAAGGCACTGACCTGGCAGGGCAAGCGTGACGTCCGGGTCGAGGACGTCCCGGACCCCCGGATCGAGGAGCCGACCGACGCCGTCGTCCGGATCACCTCGACCGCCATCTGCGGCTCCGACCCGCACCTCTACGAGGTGCTCGGGCCGTACCTGAAGCCCGGCGACGGCTGGCCCAGACCATGACCGACAAGGTCGACGAGATCATGCCGCTGCCCGCCGGGGCCGACGACCCGCTGGGCGTCGAGGACCTGCGTACCCACCGAGTGCCGCCGAAGCAGGCGCCGCAGGCGTACGAGATGTTCCAGCAGAAGCAGGACGGCCACGTCAAGGTCGTGCTCACGCCGTGACCCGGACGGTGGTGATCACCGGCGCGACCAGCGGAATCGGCCGGGCGGCGGCCCGGACGTCCGCCGGGCGCAGGGACCGTCTGGTCCTCGCCGCCCGCTCCCCCGCCCCCCTCGCCGAGGTACGCGAGGAGTGCCGGGCCGCCGGCGCGCCGGTGCTCGTCGTACCGACCGACGTGACCACGCCCGACGCGGTGGACGGGCTGGCCCGCGCCACGCTGCGGGAGGTCTGGGTGGGCCGGCTCAGCGTGGTGAGGCGGTTCGGCTTCAGCGTCCTGCCCGGCGTCCACGACGTGCTGGTCGGTCCGCTGATGCGGCTGGCCGGGCTGAGCAACCGGTCGGTGGCGCCGCACGACGGCCGCTGAGCGGGGAGGCACGACGGTGTCCGGGTGGCTACCGTGTACTGCGGGACACGGCGGAGGGAACGACGATGGGCGAGACGGCGGATCGGACGGTCGAGCGGGCGCTCGGCCGCCGGCTGTGGCGGATGGCCGGCGTGGCGGCGCTGGCCGGCGTGGGCTGGGTGGGCCGCGACGTGCCGGCACAGCTGGGCGGCCGGCTCACCGGCGCGCGGGCGGAACGGGCGGCCCGCTCGCCACGGTTCCGCGACGGCACCTTCCACAACCCGGCGAGCACCCGGACCATGGTCGCCGACCCGGGGCGCAACCTGGTCAAGGAACTGATCTTCGGCAAGCAGAAGCGGCGGCCCGACGGCGGGGTGCCGCTGCTGCGCCCGTCCGCCGCACCCCCGTCCGACCCGTCCCGCGAGCTCAACGTCGTCTGGTACGGCCACGCCTCGGCGCTGATCGAGATCGAGGGACACCGGGTGCTGGTCGACCCGGTCTGGAGCGACCGCTGCTCCCCGTCGGCCCTGGTCGGCCCGCGCCGCATCCACGAGCCGCCGGTACGCCTCGACGAGCTGCCCCCGGTGGACGCCATCGTCATCTCCCACGACCACTACGACCACCTGGACATGGATACGGTGCGGGGGCTGCTCGCCGATCAGTCCGCCCCGTTCCTGGTGCCGCTCGGCGTCGGCGCCCACCTCGACCGGTGGGGCGTGCCCGAGGAGCGGATCATCGAGCTGGACTGGGAGGAGAGCCACCAGGTCGGCGGCCTGACCGTCACCGCCACCGCCGCCCAACACTTCTCCGGTCGGGGGCTGCGCCGCGACGGCACGCTCTGGAGCTCCTGGGTGGTGGCCGGGGCACACCGCCGGGTCTTCTACACCGGCGACTCCGGCTACTTCGACGGGTACGCCGAGATCGGCGCCGCGCACGGGCCGTTCGACGTCACGCTGATGCAGATCGGCGCGTACGACCGGGCCTGGCCGAGCATCCACATGTTCCCCGAGGAGGCGGTCGCCGCCCACCTCGACCTGTGCGGCGGGCTGTTCATCCCGGTGCACTGGGCGACGTTCAACCTGGCCCTGCACGACTGGTCCGAGCCGGTGAACCGGCTCTGGGTGGAGGCGAAGGCCCGCGACGTCCGCCTGGCGGTGCCGCGCCCCGGCGAGCGGGTGGTGGTGGACGACCCGCCGGCGGTGGACGGCTGGTGGCAGGCGATCGCCTGAGCGATCCGGCCGTGGCGTGGCTGGCGTCAGAGCACGAAGGCGTCCGTCCAGAGGGCGCCGGAGCGGCCGGAGAGGGCGTCCAGCATCGCCACCGCCTGCCCGTCGGTGAGCTGCGCGACGAAGTCGACGATGGCCCGGCCGCGGGCCCGGCCGATCCGGTCCGGGGTACGCGGGTGCAGCTCCGCCTCGGCCAGCTCCACCAGGTCGTGCAGCCGGCGGGGCAGCCGGGACTCCTCCTCCGGGTCGAGCAGCCATTCCCACAGCGCCTCCACCAGGGTGTCCAGCAGCCGGGCCTGACCGCGCTGGTGCAGGGCCAGGTCGGGGCGGGCCAGCACGAACCGGTGGTGGACGAACTTGAGCACCTGCACCTCGTGCCACTGCGCCTTGGCCAGCAGCACGTGGCCGGAGCGGACGTCCGGCTCGGCGGCCACCGTGATCGACTCCACGAACCGGATGGACCAGCGGGCGGAGAAGCGGGCCACGTACTGCTCCGCTTCGATCGAGCCGTCGAAGGGGAGCGCGAGCAGCCCCTCCACCAGCTCCTCGCGGACGTGCTCGACCGCGGCGGCGAACGCGTCGTCGTCGGCCACCCAGGCGTCCTTGCGGTGCAGCTGCCGGCGCAGCCGTTCGATCGCCGAGCCGGGGCGGCGGGCCGCGGCGGCCAGCGCGGCGTCGGTGACCGCCCGGAAGTGCCCGCTCTCCCGCTGCCAGGCCATCAGCTCGGCGGCCACCGTGCCCTGCTGGAGCACCCCGACCCGGTAGAAGTCCTCCACGTCGTGGATGGCGTACGCGATGTCGTCGGCGGTGTCCATGATGGACGCCTCGGGTGTCTGCTGCCAGTCCGGGATCCGCCCGGCGAACGGCTCCCGGGCCTGCCGCAGGTCGTCCACCTCGGTCCGGTACGCGCCGAACTTCGACGACCCGCTCTCCGGGTCGTCCGGTGGCGGGGTGGCGCCCCGGGGCGCCGGGCCGAGGTGGCGCGGGTGCGGGTCGGGGTGGTCGAGCCGGGTCCACGGGTACTTCAGCATCGCCGCCCGCACCGCGGCGGTGAGATCCAGCCCGGTGGTCGCCGCGCCCCGGATCTCGGTGCTGGTGACGATCCGATACGACTGCGCGTTGCCCTCGAAACCGTCGGCCAGGCCGAGCCGCTGCCGGGCCAGCCGGTCCAGCACCCGCTCCCCCAGGTGCCCGAAGGGCGGGTGGCCGAGGTCGTGGGCGAGCGCGGCGGCCTCCACCACGTCCGGGTCGCAGCCACCCAGCTTCTCGAGCAGCGCGCGGTGCTCCCCGTCGGCGGTGAGCCGTTCGGCGACCGCGCGGGCCACCTGGGCCACCTTCAGGCTGTGGGTGAGCCGGTTGTGCACCAGCAGGCCCGAGCCGCCCGGGCTGACCACCTGGGTCACCCCGTTCAGCCGGGCGAAGAAGGGGGAGGCCACGATCCGGTCCCGGTCGGCCCGGAACGGGCTGGCGGCCAGGTCGCCGAGGGCCCGGGCGCTGCCGCCGAAGAGCCGCCGCGCCCGCGGGTCGGCAGGTGGTTCCATGATCGCACGCTAGCGCAGCCGGCGGGCCTGCGGCGACGCGTCCGCCGACGGTGCGCCGGACGCGGCCGGCGGGTGCGGCGCGGCCCGCACCGAGCGGGCCGGCACAATGCACTGCGGAACCCACCCGAAAAGGCGGATGAAGATCGTGACTCAGTCTGTGGACCAGCGGATCGCCGACGAGCTCGGCGTCGCCGAACGGCAGGTACGCGCGGCCGTGGAGCTGCTCGACGGCGGCGCCACCGTGCCGTTCATCGCCCGCTACCGCAAGGAGGCCACCGGCCTGCTCGACGACGCCCAGCTGCGCACCCTGGAGGAGCGGCTGCGCTACCTGCGGGAGCTGGACGAGCGGCGCGCCGCGGTGCTGGAGTCCATCCGGAGCCAGGGCAAGCTCGACGAGGCCCTGGAAGCCCAGATCATGGCGGCCGACTCGAAGTCGCGGCTGGAGGACATCTACCTGCCGTACAAGCCGAAGCGGCGGACCCGGGCGCAGATCGCCCGCGAGGCCGGGCTGGAGCCCCTCGCCGGCACGCTGCTGGCCGACCCCGCGCAGGACCCGCGCGGGGCGGCCGCCGGCTTCGTCGACGCGGAGCGGGGCGTGGCGGACGCCGCGGCCGCCCTCGACGGGGCGCGGCACATCCTCATCGAGCGGTTCGCCGAGGACCCCGACCTGATCGGCACGCTGCGCGAGCAGATGTGGTCGCGGGGCCGGCTGGTCTCCCGGGTACGCGACGGCCAGGAGGCCGCCGGCGCCAAGTTCGCCGACTACTTCGACTTCGCCGAGCCGTACCCCAAGCTGCCCTCGCACCGGATCCTCGCCATGTTCCGCGGCGAGAAGGAGGGCGTGCTCGACCTGACCATGGCCCCGGAGGCCGAGGGCGACTCCGACACCGCGACGACCGGCCCGAGCCGGTACGAGGCGGCCATCGCCGGCCGCTTCGGCGTCAGCGACCACGGGCGGCCCGCCGACAAATGGCTGACCGACACGGTGCGCTGGGCCTGGCGTACCCGGATCCTCATCCACCTCGGCGCGGACCTGCGGATGCGGCTCTGGCAGGCGGCCGAGGAGGAGGCGGTCCGGGTCTTCGCCACCAACCTGCGTGACCTGCTGCTCGCCGCGCCCGCCGGCACCCGCCCCACCATGGGCCTCGACCCGGGCCTGCGGACCGGCGTGAAGGTCGCCGTGGTGGACGCCACCGGCAAGGTGGTCGCCACCGACACGATCTACCCGCACGAGCCGCGCCGGCAGTGGGACGCCTCCGTCGAGACCCTGGCGAAGCTGGCCGGGGCGCACGGCGTCGAGCTGATCGCGATCGGCAACGGCACCGCCAGCCGGGAGACCGACAAGCTCGCCGGTGACCTGATCAAGCGGTATCCGCAGCTCAACCTCACCAAGGTGGTGGTCTCCGAGGCCGGCGCGTCGGTCTACTCCGCCTCCGCGTACGCCTCCCAGGAGCTGCCCGGGCTGGACGTGTCGCTGCGCGGCGCGGTCTCCATCGCCCGCCGGCTCCAGGATCCGCTGGCCGAGCTAGTCAAGATCGACCCGCGCTCGATCGGCGTCGGGCAGTACCAGCACGACCTGTCCGAGGTGAAGCTCTCCCGCTCGCTGGACGCGGTGGTCGAGGACTGCGTCAACGGCGTCGGCGTGGACGTGAACACCGCCTCCGCTCCCCTGCTCACCCGGGTTTCCGGCATCGGCGTCGGGCTGGCCGAGAACATCGTGCTGCACCGGGACGCCAACGGGCCGTTCCGGTCCCGGGCGGAGCTGAAGAAGGTGGCGCGGCTCGGCCCGAAGGCGTTCGAGCAGTGCGCCGGCTTCCTGCGCATCCCCGGCGGCGACGACCCCCTCGACTCCTCCAGTGTGCACCCCGAGGCGTACCCGGTGGTGCGGCGGATCCTGGCCAGCACCGGGCAGGACCTCCGCTCACTGATCGGGAAGTCGACGATCCTGCGCGGACTGAAGGCGACCGACTTCGTCGACGACACGTTCGGCCTGCCCACCGTCACCGACATCCTGGGCGAGCTGGAGAAGCCCGGCCGGGACCCGCGGCCGGCGTTCAAGACCGCCACCTTCGTCGAGGGCGTCGAGAAGATCAGCGACCTGGTCCCCGGCATGCTCCTGGAAGGCGTGGTCACCAACGTGGCCGCGTTCGGCGCGTTCGTCGACGTAGGCGTCCACCAGGACGGCCTGGTGCACGTCTCGGCGATGTCGAACACCTTCGTCAAAGACCCGCGGGACGTGGTGAAGTCCGGCGACGTGGTCCGGGTCAAGGTGCTCGACGTCGACGTGCCCCGCAAGCGGATCTCGCTGACCCTGCGGCTGGAGGATGAGACCTCGGGCGGCAGCGGTCGACCGCAGGGCGACGGCGGCGGACGCGAGCGCGGTGGCCGGCGGAGCGACCAGGGCGGTGCGCGCGGTGGTCAGAGCGCGGCGGCGCGCGGCGACCGGGGTGGCCGGCAGCAGCGGCAGGGTGGGGCCGCAACGGCCGACAGCGCTATGGCCGACGCGCTGCGCCGGGCCGGTCTGGCCTGACCGCCCGGCGGCCCGGGACCCCCCGTCGGTCCCGGGCCGCCGACTCAGTTCCCGTTGATCGCGGTCGGGTTCTGGGTCAGCCAGTCGTCCATCCTGTCATTTTTCACCGCCGCGAAGAGCTTCGCCGAGGCGGCCAGGTCAGGGAAGATCACACTCTGGTCGCCGACCATGCCCGTGCCGGTGGTGGGGCTGATCAGCATGGTGAGGTCGGCGGACCGGATCTGGCGCAGATTCCACACGGTGTCGAACACCGACAGGTCCCGGTCCACCTGCATGGCACCGGCGGTGGCTCCCAGGAAGTCCTTGAGCTGGGTGGGGTTGGTCATGATGCCCTTCCGGCTGGCCTCCTGCATCACTGCGGCGATGATCGCCTGCTGGTGCCGCATCCGGCTGTAGTCGCCGTCGGTGAACTGCTTACGCTGCCGGGCGTAGTCCAGCGCCAGAGCGCTGTTCATGTGCTGCACCCCTGGTTGCAGGACCCCGCCGGGGGCGAGGTCCGACTTGAACGGCTTGTCGACGGTGACGTCCACGCCATCGAGGACATCGATCACCTTGCCGAAGCCCGCGAAGTCCACCACGACGACGTGGTCGACGCGTACCCCGGTGAATCCCTCGATCGTGCGGACCAGCAGGGGCGCCCCGCCCCAGGCGTACGCCGCGTTGATCTTCGCCTTCCTCGGCCCGCCGCCGTCCTCGGGCAGCGACTGCGGAATTGTGGTCCAGGTATCCCGCGGGATCGAGATGAGTTGCGCCCGGTCCCGGCTGTGCGGCACGTGGACCAGCATGATCGTGTCGGTGCGCGAGACGTTGTCGCCCGGCTCGGACCTGTCCTTGCCGACCACCAGGAAGTTGCGCGCCGAATCCGCCGCCCGTACCGGCCGCTGCTCCTCCTGCAGACCCTGGAACGCGTCGACCTTGTCGACCTGGTTCTCCAGCGATCGCAGGTACAGCCAACTGCCGAGGCCAACGCCGCCGATCACCACGAACGCCAGGATCGCGATCACCGCCGCCACCTGCGCCCATCGCCGCCGGGGCCACCACCGTCGGCGGCGTCCACCCAGCCCGGCCAGGTGCCCGTTCGGGTCCCACGGCGGCCGCGACGTCTGCCCCGGCCCGCCGGGACGAACCTTTTCCACCATGGATACGGAGGATACGCCACGGAAACCTACAAAAGGGTAAAACAGGCAGACTTGCCCCCGCCTGTCCGGGCCGCGCCGGTTGCCGTCGCGTACCGTCTGTCCGGTGGACGACTGGCGTGAGCAGCGGGAGCGGGCGGTACGGGCGCACGCGTCCGCGGAGGAGCGGCGCCGGGCCGACGAGGCGGCGGAGGCCGCCCGGCTGGCGGTCTGGTTCGCGGCGGAGGCGGACCGGCGCGGCCTGCGCCGCACCCGGCTCACCGTCCAGCCTCACCATGGCGGCGGCCGGTACCGCAGCCGGCTCACCGGGTGGTACGTCGACCGGGCCCGCAGGCGGGCCGTCGACGCGCGGGGGAACTTCTATCTGTTGGCCGACCCGCCCAGCCTCCGGGCACGCCTTTTCGGCGCCGACCCGCAACCGCAGCCGGCACCGCTGATCGTCGGGCAGGGCGGACGCGACGGCGAGTCCATCCCGCTCCGCACGCTCCTCACCCGCCGACTGGATGCCGGCGACGACTGGCCCTGACCGGCCCGGTGGTCCGCCGCGCCACGTTCCACCACCAGAGCTGCTGCACGCCGAGGGTGAGCAGCCCCGCGATGACGATGGCGCAGAGGTTGATGACGAGTTGCAGCGCCGAGCCCGCGGCCTCGTGCCACACCCCGTACGCGGCGGCGACGGCGACGTTCGCGGCTGCCGGCACGGTGGTCACCGAGATCAGCACGCCGACCAGCGAGCCCGACTTCTTCGCGGTCAGTGAGAGCATGCCGGCGACCCCGGCCAACAGCCCGATCACCCAGGAGAGCGCGTCGGGCCGCCAGATGAAGTCGGTCAGCGGACGCTCGGCGAGCAGCATCTGCCGCCCGACCAGGCCGGCCGCGGTCAGCGCCCAGGTGCTCAGCACCGTGACCGCCATGGCCGCCAGGAAGCCGACCACCAGGGCGTGCACCGAGCGAACGATGATCCGCCGGTTGCGCCGCAGCAGCGCGACGCAGAGGGCGGCGAGCGGCCCGAACTCCGGACCCACCACCATCGCACCGACGATGAGGATCGGCTGGTCCAGCAGGACGCCGACGCCGGCGATCATCGTGGCGACCATGATCAGTACGAGGTAGGTGCCGGTGAGCACGGTCTGTTCGCCGGTCTTCGCGGCGATCTCGTCCCACACCACGGCGTCCTCGCCGTGCCCCGGAGCCTCGCGGGCGGCCTTCTCCGCCGCGGCCGAAACCGTCAGCTCGACGTCATCGGCGGAGATCCCACCGCGCGCCTCCACCCCAAGCTCCTGGAGCCGGCGCAGCACCTGGTCGGCGCTCTCCCGCACCACGTCGCAGAGGATCAGGTCCCCCGGGGGCCGTCGGGCGGCGCCGGGAAGCACCGCCAGATGGGCCACGCCGGCCTCCTCGGCGAGCAGGTCCGTCACCGCCTCGGCCTCGTCGGTCGGGGCGATGATCCTCAGGTGCAGCATTCCTCCCCCGTCCTGACGCACGGCAGGTCCGGCCGGGCCACTGTACGGGGCGACGCCCGGTCGAGCGGCATCGCGGACGGGCCGGCGCGGTGCCCGCAGCCGGGAGCCAGGTGGCGGTGACCGAATCGCCCGCATTGTCATGACTGCGGGCAAAATAGTCACAAAGCGCCCCTTGTCTCGTTAGGTCAGCGAGAACCCGCCCGGCCGGTCCGACCGGTCTGTGCCGGGCAACGCGATCAGCAACCGGAGGTCGACCGATGACGTTCCCGGACCGGGTGAGCGCACCTGTGGTCCGCCAACCCGGACCCGATCCGGTGGACGAGCGGATCCTTCTGTCGCCCCCCGACGTGGGCGCGCTCGAGGAGTCGTACGTCCTGAACGCGCTCCGGTCCGGTTGGGTGGCGCCCGCCGGTCCCGACCTCGACGCCTTCGAACGCGAGGTCGCCCACCGGGTCGGCAGCGCGCACGCGGTGGCGCTCGCCTCCGGCACCGCCGGACTTCACCTGGCGCTGGTCGCGCTCGGCGCCGGCCCCGGGGACGTCGTGGTGGTGCCGACCCTGACGTTCGCGGCGACGGCCAACGCCGTGGTGTACACGGGAGCGGAACCGATCTTCGTCGACTGCGAGCCGGCAACGGGCAACCTGGATCCCGACCTTCTCCACGATCTGCTGCGTGACCTGCAGCTACGGGGCCGCCGGGTCGCCGCCGTGCTGCCCGTGGACATCTTCGGAAGCTGCGCCGACTACGGCCGGATCCTGCCGCTCTGCGCGGAGGCCGGAGTGCCGGTGGTGGAGGATGCCGCCGAGGCGCTGGGCGCGGTCCACGCTGGCCGTGCCGCCGGCTCGTTCGGCCGGGCGGCGGTCGTCTCGTTCAACGGCAACAAGATCATCACCACCTCGGGCGGCGGAATGCTGCTGTCCGACGACGCCGAGCTCGTGGCCCGCTGTCGCTACCTGTCGACCCAGGCCCGTCAGCCGGTCACCCACTACGAGCACACCGAGGTGGGCTACAACTACCGGTTGAGCAACCTGCTCGCCGCCCTGGGCAGGGCCCAGCTGCGCCGCCTGGACGAGATGATCGCCCGGCGCCGGCGCCTGCGGGAGCGCTACGCCAAACTGTTCGCCGCGGTCCCGGGGGTCCGCCTGCTCGCGGACGAGGACGAGGGGAGCAACTGCTGGCTCACCGCGATCGTCGTCGATCCGACCGTCGCCGGCTGGCGGGCGCAGGATCTCGCCGACCATCTCGGCGCACAAAGGATCGAGACCCGTCCGGTGTGGAAACCCATGCATCTGCAACCGGTCTTCGCCGGCGCGCGGTCACTGCTCACCGGAGCGGCGGAACGACTCTTCGCGGACGGCCTGGTTCTGCCCAGTGGTTCCGCGCTGAGCGAGCGCGAGATCGTCCGCGTCCTCAAGGCGACGCGGCAGTTCCTGGACGGCCGTTGAGGGGACGCGGGGAAGCGACGCGATGAAGCTCGAAATCTGGAACGCCCGGTGTGCCGCCGACTCGAGCCGCTGGGAGGCCGTGCACCGGGCATGGGCCGGACGAGAGATCTTCGCCGCTCCCGCCTACGTGCGTCTGTTCGCCGAGGACCATGACGAGCCGCTCGCCGCGTACTCGGAGACACCGTCCGGGTTCATCCTGTACCCGTTCGTGCTACGGCCGATCACCGCGCCCCACCTGAGCGACGGGACACGTCCGGCGGTGGACCTCACCAGCCCCTACGGCTACGGCGGCGCCTTCCACAGCGGGGCCACGGAGGTCGACGCCAAGGAGTTCTGGTCGGCCTTCGAGGAGTTCTGCCGGTCCCGTGGAGTCGTCTCCGAGTTCACCCGCCTCTGCCTGTTCGAGGACCGGCGGCTGCCCTACCCCGGCCCGACCCAGCAGAAGCTCGTCAACGTGGTCCGCGACCTCCGGACGCCGCAGGATGAGATGTGGCGGGAGTTCGACCACAAGGTCCGCAAAAACGTGAACAAGGCCCGGCGGCTGGGGGTCAGCATCGAGGTCGACGAGACCGGCGCGCGCGTGGATGACTTCCTGCGGACCTACGAAGCCACGATGGATCGCCGGCACGCCCGGTCCCCCTTCTACTTTCCCCGCAAGTTCTTCCAGACCATCATCGACGAACTGGCTGGACAGTTCGTGTTCTTCCACGCCGTGCACGGGGAGCGGATCGTCTCCACCGAGCTCGTCCTCTCCTCCGCCGACACGCTGTACTCCTTCCTGGGCGGCACCGAACGGTCCGCCTTCGACCTGCGCCCCAACGACCTGCTGAAGGTCGAAGTGACCCGGTGGGGACAGGAGCACGGCAAGGCGCGTTTCGTCCTCGGTGGCGGCTACGCGGCCGACGATGGCATCTTCCGCTACAAGCGCGCCTTCGCTCCGCACGGCCTGGTGCCGTTCTCCGTCGGCACGCGGGTGTTCGACGAACGGACGTACGCGCGACTGGTTGACGCGCACGTCGCGCAGGGACAGCACCGGCTCCCTGGATGGCAACCGGATCCCGAATTCTTTCCGGCTTACCGGCAAGAGTTGCCCGCGCCGGGGACGCCATGAGCGAGGGCAATCGCTGGGAGGTCGGTGCCGCGTACCCGTTGCTGCTCCCCCACGGCGAGGGTCTGCTCGAACCGGCCGGGGAGAGCCGGCTCTTCGGCTCAGGCCGGCAGGCGGTGCGGGCCCTCCTCGAGTTCGGCCGCCGGGAGTACGGGTGGACAGCGGTGCACGTCCCGGCCTACTACAGCCCTTCGGTGGTCCCGCACATCGCCGACCTGCTTCCGGTGCGGCGGTACGACAGTGGACCGCTGGGTCCGCCCCCGCGACCGCGGGCCGACCCCTCGGACGTGGTAATCGCCGCCTCGTACTTCGGGGAGCCGCCCGTCCTGCCCGCCACCGCCGCGACACTCGTCGTCGACGTCACCCACGACCCGATCGCGCCCTGGCTCGACCAGGTGCGTGCCGACTACTTCTTCGCGTCACTGCACAAGACGCTGCCCCTGCCCGACGGCGGGCTGCTCTGGTCCGGCAGCGGGCGCCCCCTGCCGGCCACCGCGCCGCCGACCGACCGTCACCTCGCGACGGTCAGCCGGATCCTGGCCGCGATGTGCCTGAAAGCCGCCTACCTGAACGGCTCGCCGCTGCGCAAGGAACAGTACCTTCCGCTCTACGCTGCCGGGGCGGCGGAACTCGGGTCGACCACGGTGAGCGCCATCTCTGACTTCTCCCGGGAAGCGCTGCGGGTACTGCCCGCCGCACTGCTGCGTCGCCGCCGGATCGAGAACGCCGCCAAGCTGGCGTCGGGCCTGCCGGACCTGGCCCGCGTGCGGGTCCATGTCCGCAGCTTCGGCGTGGTGCTCGAGTTCGACTGTGCGCAGCGGCGCGACGCGGTCCGCCAGGGTCTGATCGGCAGGAGTGTGTACCCGGCGGTGCTCTGGGAGCTCAGCCCGCAGGACGTTCCACCGCATCAGCTCGACCTCTCCCGCCGGCTGCTCCATCTGCACACGGACGCGAGGTGGAGCAGCGACGACATGCACCGGGTCGCCGAGATCGTGCGCGACCTTTGCGAGCAGGGCAGCGATCGTCCGCCTCGGCCCGTACCGGCCGAGCCGGAGTCCGCCCGGCTTTGACCATCTTGGGGACATTTCACCCACGGCGGCGGTAACGTGACACTCAGTCAAAGTCGCCCGATTTTGGAGGGTACGGGGTGGATTGTCGCAAGCTAGTCGTCGTCGGTCAGGGATACGTGGGACTCCCGCTGGCGATGCGTGCCGTGGAGGTCGGATTCGACGTCGTCGGCATCGACCTCGACGAGAGCCGGGTCAAGCGGCTCGCCTCAGGCGAGTCCTTCGTCGAGGACATCCCCGCCCAGCGGCTCGACTCCGCCCTGGACACCCGGCGGTACCGCCCGACGACCGACTACGCCGACGCCGCCGGCTTCGACGTCTGCCTCATCACGGTCCCGACGCCGCTGCGCGACGGCGCCCCCGACCTGAGCCACATCGAGCAGGCCGGCCGGGCCCTCGGCCCGTACGTGCGACCGGGTTGCACGGTGATCCTCGAATCCACCACCTACCCCGGCACCACCGAGGAACTCCTGCGCCGCTTGTTGGAGACGGCCAGCGGGTTGCAGAGCCCCGGCGACTTCCATCTGGGCTACAGTCCCGAGCGGATCGACCCGGGCAACCCACGCTGGCGGCTGGAGAACACCCCCAAGGTGGTGTCCGGTGTGGACGAGGCGGCGTTGCGCCAGGTGGACGGGTTCTACCGGCAGATCGTCGAGCGGACCGTCCCCGTCGATTCGACCCGGGTAGCCGAACTCACCAAGCTGATCGAGAACACCTTCCGACAGGTCAACATCGCTCTGATCAACGAGCTGGCGGTCCTGTCGCACGAGCTCGACATCGACATCTGGCAGGCGATCGAGGCCGCGGCGACCAAGCCGTTCGGTTTCATGTCGTTCCGGCCGGGGCCCGGCGTCGGCGGCCACTGCCTGCCCATCGACCCCTGCTACCTGTCCTGGCAGGTGAAGCGCACCCTCGGCCGGCAGTTCCGGTTCGTGGAGCTGGCCAACGACATCAACCACGAGATGCCCGAGCACGTCGTCCACCGCGTCATGGCCGGCCTGAACCAGCGGGGCCGGGCGGTGAACGGATCCCGGCTGCTGCTGCTCGGCCTGGCGTACAAGAAGAACACCGGCGACATGCGCGACTCCCCCGCCATCGACATCACCCGCCGACTCCTGGCGCTCGGCGCCGAGGTACGCGCGGTCGAGCCCTATGCCGAGCCGCATCACGTTCCCGACGGGGTGGTGATCGTCGACCTCACCGAACGAGAGTTGCGGGCCGCCGATGCCGTGGTGGTGGTGACCGACCACGACGACTTCGACTACGACCTGGTCGCACACACGGCCCGGTACGTCTTCGACGCCCGCAACCGCTGTGCCGCCGACAACGTCGAGCGGCTCTGACCGTACGCCTACTCACGCAGTCCGGGGTCCGCACGGGAACCTGGCCGGGCCTCGCGTCCGGCCAGGAGGTCCAGGGCCGAGCTGGCGTCAGCAGCCCGCCGGCCTGTGGGCGCGCGACCCACCGGACGCCATGACCGATTGCTGGAGCACAGGACGTGACCGCTCATCGTCACCCGCACGACCGACTCAAGCGAGTGCTTGACCTTCTTCTCGCCAGCGTCGCCCTCATGGTTTTGTCACCGGTTCTGCTGGGCGTGAGCGCGGCGGTTGCGCTGGCAATGGGCCGACCCGTGCTCTTTCGCCAGATCAGGCCGGGAGTCCACGGCAGGCTCTTCGAGCTGCGGAAGTTCCGAACAATGGAGCCGGTCGGTCGGGGTCGGGTCAGCGACGGCGAGCGGCTGACCCGCCTCGGCGCATGGTTGCGCGCGACCAGCCTCGACGAGCTGCCGACGCTGTGGAACGTCGTGCGCGGCGATATGAGCCTCGTAGGACCGCGCCCGCTGCTCGTGCGGTACCTCGAGCGGTACACGCCGGAGCAGTCGCGCCGCCACCAGGTGCGACCGGGCATTACCGGACTGGCCCAGGTGCGCGGCCGGAACGCGCTGAGCTGGGAGGAGAAGTTCGCCTACGACGTGCGGTACGTGGACGCCCGGTGCCTCCGCCTCGATCTACGAATTCTGCTGGAGACGGTCGTCCTGGTTCTGCGGCGCGAGGGCATCTCGGCGGACGGCCACGCGACGGCCCCGGAGTTCCTCGGCACCGCGGAATCGCTCGCGGATGCCGACTACGGCGCGCCACGCCAGGCGAGCAGGTGACCGTGATGTCCTTCGCGCCGCCCTGACCACCTGCCCGGACGGATTCATACCGACGGCTGCAGCGACGAGCGGCCGCAGCAGGTCATCGCGCCGGAACCGGTTCGCCCATCGACCGGGTTCACCACATCTAGCGGATCTTCTGCCGATGGCATCCACCCTAGCGAGCACGTTCCTTATTGCCTAATTTATACGCATTTTGCCGTCACGCTTCGCATACCCATCAGGAGTACCTATGCCGCCGATCACCACCGCACCGCCGCACACCGCGGACGCACCTGCCCACCGAAAGCTCCGGCGCCCACCGGTCGCTGTCCTGTTGGCCGCCGACTGCGCGGCCTGGGTCGTGGGCCTGACCGCTGCGGTCTGGGCCAGATACGAGTTCGACCTCACCGTCGGCGAGGTGACTCCGGCCCTCGGCGCTGGTCTGGCCGCCGCAGTGCTGCATTTCGGCATCTCGTGGGTGCAGCGCAAGCGCTGGGGCCGGTACCCGGTCGCCAGCATGCAGGAGGCGCAGGCGCTGTCCGCGACAACCGCCTGCACCGGTCTCGCGCTGCTCCTCGCCGTCGTCTCGCTCGCCGACCGCCCGGTACCCGCCAGTACGCCGCTGGTCGGGACCGCGCTCGCGCTGCTCTGCATGCTTACGACCCGCTCCGCGTACCGCCTCCGGAATGACCGGACGCTACGTCCTGACGCGCGCTCCGCAACCCCCGTGCTGCTGTTCGGGCTGGGCTCAGCCGGGCGGGCCCTTCTGCGGGCGTTGCTCAGCGACCCACGTGGCCGGTACCTCCCCGTGGGGCTGCTCGACGACGACCCGGAGAAACGACAGCTGCGCATCGACGGCGTGCCGGTGCTCGGTGGTCGCAGCGAGATCGCCAGCGCTGTCCGGCAAACCGGCGCCACGACAGTGATCCTTTCCGTCGCCAACGCCGACGCGGAACTGATTCGAGAACTCCGCGCGCGAGCGTCGGCGGCGGGCGCCGCGTTCAAGGTGCTGCCCCCGGTCCGCGAACTGGTGGATCACCGGATCAGCGTCACCGACGTGCGCAGCCCCAACATCTCGGATCTGCTCGGTCGGCGGCAGGTGGTAACCGACCCGGTGACCAACGAGAGCGGGCTCGCCGGCCGGCGGATCCTGGTGACCGGGGCGGGCGGATCGATCGGATCCGAACTGTGCCGGCAGATCATGCGGGCCGATCCCGGTGAGCTGATGATGCTCGACCGGGACGAATCAGCACTGCACAGCCTGCAGCTCTCGCTTTCCGGACGGGCCCTGTTGGACGGCCCCGAGCTGATCCTCGCCGACCTGCGGGACCACGAGGGCATCCGGCGCGTCATCCAGCAACGGCGGCCCGACATCATCTTCCACGCGGCTGCACTCAAGCACCTTCCCCTCCTGCAGCGGCACCCGGGTGAAGCCGTCAAGACCAACATCTCGGGGACGCAGGCGGTTCTGGAGGCGAGCCGGGACGTTGCCAAATTCGTCAACATCTCGACGGACAAGGCCGCCGATCCGGTGAGCGTGCTCGGCTATTCCAAGCGGATCACCGAGCGCCTGACCGCCCATGCCGCAACGATCTACCCCGGCACGTTCCTCAGCGTGCGCTTCGGCAACGTGCTGAGCAGCCGAGGTTCCGTGGTGACCGCGTTCCGCGCGCAGATCGACGCCGGGCTGCCCGTCACCGTCACACATCCGGACGTCACGCGTTATCTGATGACGGTGCAGGAAGCGGTGCACCTGGTGCTGCAGGCGGCGGCGATCGGCAGGGACGGAGAGGCGCTGGTCCTCGACATGGGCCAACCGGTCCGCATCGACGACCTCGCTCGCCAGATGGCGGCCCAGGCACCCGGGCCGACCCGGATCGTCTACACCGGCCTGCGCCCAGGCGAGAAGCTGCACGAGGAGCTGTTCGGCCGGGGCGAGCCGGACGTGCGCCCGCTCCACCCATTCATCTCGCACGTACCGGTTCCGCCGCTCAACCCAACCGAGGTCACGGCGCTGGATCCGTTCGACGAGCCGGAGAAGGTTACCGAGCACCTGGCGTGGCTCTGCCACCAGCCAGCGAGCCCGCTCCCGAACGCCGCCCTGGAATCGCTGATCGCCGACTAGGCGGCCTGCCGGCAGTTGTGGCGCAGCGCGCAGCAGCCGGATCCCACCGACCGGTCGGAACAGCCGCCGACGAGCTAGGTCTCGCCCGTCCGACGCAACGCCGCTCAACCAGTCCAGATTGGAAGTCTCATGGCCGCCAGCACTTCTCCGCTCTCCCTCGATCCAGGTGCCTTCGTCGCCACCGAACACAGCGAATCCACCGTGCGGTCCGGCACCGGAGCTGACCCCGGCCGGCGGCTACGGGTGGCCGTCCTGCTGAAGACGAACAGCGGCGGGTTGTGGGTCCTTCCCCAGGTGGAGGCACTTCGCCGCCGCGGCCACCAGGTCGTCCTCATCATCCCGCCCGGTGCCGGCGGACTGACGGCCGAGGCACAGGAGCGAGGTTTTGAGGTGATCGGGTCACCATTCGCCTTCACCTTCCGGCCGAGCCTCTCGACGCTCCGCGGCCTGCGGGAACTGCGCGCATTGCTCCGTCGGCTTCGACCGGACGTCGTGCAGTACCACTTGTACGCCTCGGCGCTGGCGGCACGACTGAGCGCACCGGGACTGCCCCTGCGTCGCGTACACATGGTCGCCGGGCCGCTCTACCTGGAGTCTCCCCTCATCCGCTCGGTCGAACGGCTGTTGTGGCGGCTCGACCATGTGACGATCTGCGGGACGGGCTATACCTCCGAGCTGTACGGCGCCCTTGGGTGCCCCGCCGACCGCCGGCCGGTGGTGACGTACGGCGTCGACACCGATCACTTCGCTCCGACACCGGCGGCCTCCGATCCGCGACCCCATGACCCAGCGCTGGACGAGCGGCGCGCCGGGACGCGGACCGAGCTCGGCATCCCGCAGGATGCCTTCGTGGCCGTCATGGTCGCCTACGTCTACCCGCCGAGGCGTCTCGTGCACCGGGGCCGAGGTATCAAGGGTCACGATGTCCTCCTGGAGGCGTGGCGGATGTTCCGCGCCCACCACCCCCGGGCGCATCTGCTGCTCGTGGGCGGCGGATGGGGGCGTGCCGGCGAGACGCACCGCGAGGAACTCATCGCCCGCTTCGGTGTCACGGCGGACCCGAGCGTGACATGGCTCGCTTCGACCACGGATGTCCGTCCGTGCTACGTCGCGGCGGACGTCAGCGTCAGCCCGTCGTTGTCCGAAGGCCACGGCGCCGCTATCGAAGCGGCGGCGATGGGCGTACCGACCATCGTCAGCGACGCCGGCGGGCTGCCGGAGACCGTCGACGAGACCAGCGGCTGGATCGTCCCGCGAGGTGACGTGGCGGCACTCGCGTCCACACTCGCAGCCGCCTACCGGGAGTTCGAGGCGGGGCAGCTGGGCGCGCGTGGCGAGCAGGCCCGCCGACGCGCCGTGGAACTGTTCGACGAACGGACGGCTGCCGTCGCGGTCGCGGACGTCATCGAAGGCAGTGTGGTGCGCCGATGAGGGTTGTGGTGACGACGGAGGCGCGGCTCTCCCGAACCCCGGACGGAGCGATCTGGACCATCGGCAGTGACGGGCACCAGTTCTGGACGCGGTACCTGTCAGCCTTCGAGCAGGTCCGGGTGGTGGCGCGGGTGCGGGACGTTCCAGAACGTGAGGACGACGCGATCCGGGTCGACGGGGGCCAGGTCGAGGTCTGGGCAGTGCCCCACTATGTCGGACCGCGCGGGTATCTGCGATCCCGGCGGAAGATCCGCCACGCGGTACAGCGGGCAGCCGACCACGACGACGCGGTGATCCTCCGGGTGCCCTCGCAGATCGGCGCGCTGCTGGCCACGGAACGCGACCGGCTGCGGCTGCCGTACGGGCTGGAGGTCGTGGGAGATCCGTACGACGTCTTCGCGCCCGGAGTGATAAGCCACCCGCTCCGACCACTGCTGCGGCAGTTGTTCGCGCGAACCCTCCGTCGCCAGTGCGCATCCGCGGCGGCGGTCTCGTACGTCACCGAACGGTGGCTGCAGACGCGCTATCCCGCTCGTCACGATGCCGTCACCGGCACCTACTCGAGCGTGGACCTGCCGCCCGCCGCCTACGTGCCGCAGCCGCGCCGGTCAACCGCCCCACCACAGGCCCCGACGCTGGTCTCGGTCGGCTCGCTGGACCAGTTGTACAAGGGCGTCGACACCTTGATCGAGGCGCTGGCACAACTGGTGGGCGCCGGCACCGACGTGCGCCTGGTGCACGTCGGGCACGGTCGGTTCCGACCGCGGCTCGAGCAGCTCGTGGCTCGGCTCGGTGTGGCCGACCGGGTTGACTTCCTCGGCGCGCTGCCCAGCGGCGAACCCGTACGGCGGCAACTCGACGCGGCGGATCTGTTCGTCATGCCGTCCCGGACGGAGGGACTGCCGCGGGCGCTGATCGAAGCGATGGCGCGAGGGCTCCCGGCGATCGGGTCCAGAGTCGGCGGGATCCCGGAACTGCTGCCCGACGAGGACCTGGTCGGGCCGAACGACCCGCCCGGACTGGCCAGGGCGATTGCGCGGACGCTTGCCGATCCGGCACGGATGACCGAGGCTTCCGCGCGTAATCTCTCCCGGGCCCGCCACTACTCGGCCGCGTCCCTTGCCGACCGGCGCGACACCTTCTACAGCCAGCTCCGGGACAGTCACCGAGCGGCGGACGCCGTCGAAAGTTCCGCATGACAACGAGCGCCCCTCGTCCGCTGAATGCGGGCGAGGGGCGCTGGCGTGCGCTACGCCTGCGAAGTGGTCACGCTGTACGCCTGGTCGTGCGACGCGTGCTCGACGATGAAGCCGGCCGCCTCCGATTCCGGGGTCACGACGCATCCGCGGAACCAGTCCACCGTGGCCCGGAGTCCCTCGGCGAGCGGCGTGCTGACGACGTCCGGGAAGAGCTGACGTAGTGAGGTGTTGTCCGCCTGCGAGTGCCGGACGTCACCGGGCCGTGGAGCGGCGAACGTGGGCTCGATCGGCCGACCCGTGATCTGCTCCAGCTCCGTCAGCACCGTCCGGAGATCGGTCCGGGTACCGAACGCCAGGTTCACCGGCTGGTCATGGTGCACCGAGCGCGCCACGGCGTCCAGCAGGACCCGGCACACCGTTTCCACGTAGGTGAAGTCCCGGCTCTGGAGGCCGTCACCGTGCACAAGCACCCGATCCCCGTTGAGCACCGCGTGCACGAACCGGGGAATCACCGCGGCGTACGGGTGGTCGTGCCGCTGGCCGGGGCCGTAGATGTTGAAGAATCTGAAGGCGAGAGTGGACAGGCCGTACGACGCCTGGTAGGCAAGGGCGTACGCCTCCGTGGAGAGCTTGCTGACCGCGTACGGGCTGAGCGGCCTGGTCCACAACAGCTCATTCTTGGGCAGGACCGGATTCGCGCCGTACACCGAGGACGACGAGGCGACCACGACATGCGGTACGTCCGCACGGCGCGCCGCTTCCAGGACGCTCAGCGTCCCGGTGGCGTTGGCGGCGTGGGACGACACCGGGTCCGCGATCGAGCGGGGCACGCTCGGAAGTGCCGCGAGATGCACGATCGCGTCGCAGCCCGCCACTGCCCGCGCCAGCGCGTCACAGTCCAGGATAGAACCCCGGATCAGCTCCACGTCGAGGTCGGTGAGATTGCGCTCGAGCCCGGTGGAAAAGTCGTCGATGACGCGGATGTCCGCGTACGGCGCCTCACGCAGTACCACCCGGACGAGATTGCTGCCGACGAAGCCGGCGCCTCCCGTCACCAACAGCCGCATTCGAATCAACGCCCCCACTCTCCGACCGACTCGGCATCGCCGCCGCCCGGGGTCGTCAGTCGACCGAACGAGCATTGACCCGGGCCGGGTGCCTCGCACTCTTGCTTAGACTATAGCCCCAACGTGGACATAAACCAGCGAATATTCCCTATCGACATTAAATCCGCCCGGAAATGCCCATAGCGGGGCGCTGACTCTGATAGAACGCTCTCGACGGATTCCCCCGGGGAGTCGGGCGGGGCCGTCCGGCACCGAACACGACCTGATCCCGACCAGCTGAGGAGCCATGTGTCCACCCAACAGATCGACCCCGCACGGTTGGCGGCCTCCCAGAACCGCCCGGCTCCCGTCCGGGTGATCCGGATACTCGGCTCGCTGGACGTCGGCGGCGCGGAGCAGCGGAGCCTCGAGCTGTTGCCGAGGCTCGTCGCGGCGGGGGTGATCCCACACTTCGTGACGGTCAGCGGTCGACGGGGATCACTGGCCTCCGAGGCTGAACGGCTCGGCGCCAGCGTGCATCCACTTCCGATCGACCTTCGGTTTCCACTGCGATTCCTGCGGCTGCTGCGGCGGATCCGACCCCGTGCCGTCCACTCCGACCTCGCCACGTTCTCCGGCGTCCCCCTGTTCATCGCCGCACTCGCCGGCGTACCGGTGCGGATAGCGCACTTCCACTCCGACGGGGACGGCCGGGAAGACACGCGCCGGCGGAGGGCGCAGCGCGCCGTCATGCGGAAGCTGATCGCTGTGTCGGCCACCGACATCATCGGTGTCGCGCCCGGCGCGCTCACCTACGGCTACCAGCCGTCGTGGACATCCGACCCCCGCTGCCGGGTGGTCGCCAACGGCCTCGACCTGAACCGACTCCGACGGCCCTCCGACTTCGACCTGCGCGCGGCGGTCGGCGCCGCGGCGGGGGAACTGGTCTGCCTCTGCATCGGCCGACCGGACCCGGTCAAACGACGGCCTATGTTGCCGGCGATCGTGGCGGCGTTGCAGACCGGCGGGATTGCCGCCCGAGCCGTGCTGGTGGGACCGCGGGATCCCGACGACGATGCGGAGGTCCTCGAGGCGGCCCGGGCACACGGCGTCGCGGACCGTGTGCACCTGCTCGGGCCACGGGACGACGTGGGCACCCTGCTCCAGCAGGCGGACGTACTCATCCACCCGGCGCGCCGGGAAGGCCTGCCTGGCGTGGTGCTGGAGGCCGTCGGGCTCGGGACGCCCGTCGTCGCCAGTGACCTCCCCGGGGTGCGGTTCATCGGCGAACACCTCACCGGTCTCACCATGGTGGACCTGGCCGCGCCGCCCGAAGCGTGGGCCGGGGCGGTGCAGGCGCTCGGACTTCGGCCCGGCCGGCCGCACGGCACCGAGGACGCGCTGCGGCGGTTCGCCTCGAGCGTCTTCTCGCTCGAGGCCGCGATGAACCGGTACCTGACCCTGTACCGTGCCCGATCCGACGGCGGGCGCCGATGATCCAGCGCACGCGCGGCGCGCGGCCGACCCTGCTCCTCTCGGCGACCGTGCTCGCGGGGGTGCTCCTGTTCGCCGACGTGATGAACCGCTCCGAGCGAGCTGCCGCCGTGATCACGCTCTTCATCGCGGTGGCCGGAATCGTCTCGCTCATGCGCCTGATACCCGGCCGGCCGTTCACCGTCGGCTCGGTGTACCTGCTGCTCTTCGCGCTGTTCCACGTCGGGGCACTGCCGTACGTCATCACCGGATCGGCACCGGCCATGCTGGCCGGCGAAGGAGGCTGGTTCGACAGCCCCTCCCGATCGGCGGCGATCACCGGCGTGGCGGTGAGCCTGCTCGCCTTCATGGCGGGCTATGCCGCGGTCCTCTCCGTCCGGCAGGTCAATCCGCCTCCGGCCCTGCCGGATCCGGAACCCACGGCCCCCACGCAGCGGCACGGCCTGGGAATTCTGGGTATGTTGCTGGTCGCGGGTGGCGTCGTCTTATGGCTCGCCGTGGTTGTCGCCGTCAGCGGAACGGCGTTCGTCACGCAGAGCTACGACGGCTTCCTGAGCAGGACAGCCGGCGCCCCGTTACCGTTCGCCTATCTGTTCATCGGGGTGGGACTCGGCGCACTCGGGCTCAGCCCCGACACGCCGCTGCGGCGCTGGGGACTGGTTGCCTTTGCGATCTTCGCGATTCCCGCCCTCGTCATCGGTCTCCGCGGCGAGGTGATCTTCCCGGCGGCCGCGTGGCTCATAGCGGTCGCCCGCCGCCGGCAAATCCGGGTCCGGGCGTGGCATGTCCTGGTGCTCCTCGCTGGTCTTGCCGCGGGTTCGGCGGTCCGTCAGATACGCCAGGTGGGGTTCTCCCCAGATCGACTTGGGCAGGTGGCGATCAACCCGCTGGACGGGTTAGTCGAGCTCGGTGGCTCGCTCCGACCCCTCGTCGAGATGCAGACCTGGCACGCCAACGGGGAACCCTTCGTCGGCTGGGGCACATACTGGGCTCCGGTGGAGCGGCTCCTCCTCGGTCGGATACTCGGACTCGCCGTGCCGCCAACCAGCGACGATCCTCGGGTTTTCGCCGCCACCGTTCAGGACCACATCGGGCCGATCGGCGGCTCGCCGGCCGCCGAGTCGTTCCGGTCCGCCGGCCTGCTCGGGATCGTGGTGGTGCTGGGACTCATCGGCCTCCTGGTGGGATGGCTGGACACTCGGCCAGTCGACTCGATACCCGGCTCCGCCGTCGCGATGATCGCCTACCCCCTCCTGGTGTGGGTCCGCAACGACTTCACGCCCGTGGTGTTCGACATCGTGGTGTGCCTACTGATCATCTGCGCCGCCAAGCTGCTGGACGCGGTGCTGAGTGCGCAACGTAGACGCCCGCCACTGGCGGTCCCGCCCCGGCCACCCGTACCGGCGAGGTAGTTCGGTGGCACGCACCCGCACCACCGCCGTGGCCCTGTTGACCGGGGCGAGCGCGCTGTCGGCCATGGCCAACAGCGGCGCCGCCGTGGCCGCCACGATCGTGCTACGGCCCGAGGAACGCGGTGTCATGGTGCTCGTCTCGTCGCTCAGCGCGCTCGTGGCCCTGGTCGGACCGCTGGGCACCGGAACCGCGCTACGCTCGCAACTCCCCCGCGTCGACAGTGACCGACACCGCATCTCCCTGCTCGCCTCATACCTCTGGGTGACCGTCGGCGCGGCCGTCGTCGGGGCCGCCGTCGCCACCGTCGCCGTACGCCTCTCCGCGCCCGCCATCGACGCGAGCCTCGCCGACCTCCGGCTCCTCGTCGCCGTCGCCGTGTCCACGCTCGCCCAGATACTGCTCCTGCAGTCCAACGAACTGGCTTTCGCCGTCGGGGATTTCCAGCGCGGCGCCGCGTGGAACGTGGCCTCGGTTATCGCCGGTCTCGCCGGGCTGCTCATCGCCGTCGCGATCTCCGCCCAGGCATGGCTGCTGTTACTGCTGCAAGGCACCGGACTGCTCGGGGCCTCGCTCGCGCGCTGGCTCGCGCTGCGCCGACGAGGCCTCATTCGACTGGCGGCTCCGTCGCGGCGGATGCAGCTCGCCCTGTTCCGACAGGGCGTCCCGTCACTCGGTCTCAACATCGGCCTCGTCCTGGCCCAACGCGCAGATCGCTACATCCTCGGCATCGTGGCCGGCACCGCCGCCGTCGGGATCTACTCGCTCGCGGCCACGTTAAGCGGAGTGGCGAGCCTGGTGCCTCTCGCGATCGGCCAACTCTCGATGCGCGACGCCGCCACTCGGAGCCTCCCAACCTGGCCGGGAGGTCAGGTTCGCGCGGCCGTCGCCAGCGCCGCCCTGACCAGCGTCGCCGTCGCGATCGGCGGCTGGCTCCTTGTGATCCCGATCTTCGGTCAGGACTTCGCGCCAGCGCGTCACCTCATCGTCCCGCTGCTCGTCGCGGAGATCTGTCTCGCCCCGTACTGGGTCGCTGCCCGCGCGCTGGTCGGCGGAGGATGGAGCCGGACGGCCGCGATGATCGGCGTCGCCAACGCCGTCGGGGCGACCGCGCTCTACGGGGTTGCCATCCCGATCTGGGGGATGGTGGGCGCAGCGGCCGCGTCCAGCGTGCTGTACGGAGGTCTGTCACTGTTGACCATGGTCCTGCTGTCCCGCCGACTGCGCGGTCACGCCGCCCCCCTGCCCGGCATCACGGAGGGCATAACGATGGCGGACCGCGTGCCGAGTACACGCTGAGGGCGGTCGCCCGTCACTGGCCTGGCTGGCACGGGTTCCGGCTCCTAGCGCGCAGCGGCCGGGAGCTGGGCCGTGACGCAGCCCCCAGCCCACGTCTTACTGGCTCGACCGGCCCGTCGGCGCCCCGCTGCTCCGCTGACGGCCCACGGGGTCCACGGTCAATATCGCCCGGCCGTCTCATTGACATCGGTCTCCGCCACCGGGAAGGCTCGCCATACAGGTCCTTCCACCAAAGGGGGCGCGATGAGACCGACACGGCTGGCGATCGCCGGCGTGTTCACTCTGGTCGGCGCGATGGCGCTGACCGCACCGGCGAGCGCGCGGCCACCGTCCGATCCGGGCGGCCGCGACAGCTTGGAGGTGTACGTCGGCACGGTCAACGCCCAGCAGCTCGACCGGCTGCGGGCCGCCGGGGTCGACCTGGACGAGGACCACCGGTCCGCCGACGCGAACGGCAGCACGACGATCGAGACCGTGCTCACCCGGCGGGAGGCGGCCCGGCTCACCGGCCAGGGCGTCCCGCTGAGCGTCAAGAAGGTGCACGGCAAGGACGCCTCACAGGCGCTGCGCGAGCAGGCCGCCGCCGGCTGGAAGGCGTTCCGCTCGTACAGCGAGCCCGGCGGCATCCGGGACGAGCTCACCGCCACCGCCGCCCGGTTCCCCGGGCTGGCCAAGGTGGAGACCCTCGGCCGTACGGTGCAGGGGCAGCCGATCCTCGCCGTCAAGGTCACGAAGAACGCCCGGACGGTCGCGGACGGCAAGCGTCCCGCGGTGCTCTACGCCAGCACCCAGCACGCCCGAGAGTGGATCACCCCGGAGATGACCCGGCGGCTGCTGCACCACGTGCTGGACAACTACGGCACCGACGCGGAGATCACCCAGCTGGTGAACACCACCGAGCTGTGGTTCCTGCCGGTGGCCAACCCCGACGGCTACGACCACACCTTCACCCCGGGCAACCGGCTGTGGCGCAAGAACCTGCGGGACAACGACGGCGACGGACGGGTCACCAGCGCCGACGGCGTCGACCTGAACCGCAACTTCGCCTTCAAGTGGGGGTACGACGACGAGGGCTCCTCACCCGAGCCGAACAGCGACACCTACCGGGGCACCGGCCCCAACTCGGAGCCGGAGACCAAGGCCCTGGACTCGCTCTTCAAGCGGGTCGGCTTCGAGTTCTTCATCAACTACCACTCGGCCGCGCAGCTGCTGCTCTACGGCGTGGGCTGGCAGGTAAGCACGCCGACCCCGGACGACGTCATCTACGAGGCGATGGCCGGCGACGACGGCCACCCCGCGGTGCCCGGCTACGACCCGGACATCTCCGCCGAGCTGTACACCACGAACGGCGACACCGACTCGCACGCCCACGTCCGGTACGGCACCCTCGGGTTCACCCCCGAGATGTCCACCTGCCAGACGGCCGCCGCCTCCGACCCGGACGACCAGTGGCGGCCGGAGGACTGCGTCAGCGGTTTCATCTTCCCCGACGACGAGAAGCTGATCTCGGCGGAGGTGGCGAAGAATCTGCCCTTCGCCCTCGCGGTGGCGAAGTCGGCGGCCGACCCGGGCGACCCGGTCTCGGTGGTCGGCCGGAGCACCCCGGACTTCCGGGTGGACACCTTCGACACCTCGTACGGGCGGACGCAGCAGGTCGCCTCGATCGCCCGGCGGGCGCTGAAGGACGTCCGGATGCACTACGTGGTCAACGCCGGCCGGCCGAAGACGGTGCAGGTCCGCGAGTGGCGCGGCGGTGAGCGGTACGGCGACACGAACGACGACTACTACGCCGAGCTGCGCGGCACGGTGACCGGCACCAAGCCGGGCGACCGGGTCGAGGTCTGGTTCACCGGGGTCAAGCCCCGCAAGGGCCCGGTGGCCAGCGAGCACTTCACCTACCGGGTGCACTCCGACATCGGCGGTGACGTGCTGGTGCTCGCCGCGGAGGACGTGACCGGGCTCAGCCCGGTGCAGAACGCCACCAGCGCGAAGTACGCCGGCCAGATCGCCGCCTCCGTCGAGGCCGCCGGCCACCACGCCGACGTGTACGACTTCGACGCGATGGGCCGGAAGGCGCCGCACCCGCTCGGCGTGCTGTCGCACTACAAGGCGGTGGTCTGGGAGACCGGGGACGACATCATCCTCCGCTCCCCGGGCCAGGTCGGCGGCACCGCCGCCGAGGCCGCGCTCACCACCGAACTGGCCGTCCGCGACTACCTCAACGAGGGCGGCAAGGTGCTGGTCAGCGGCAAGTACGCGCTCTTCGCCCAGGGCGCCAACGGTTCGTACGTCTACCGGCCGGGCGCCCCACCGGAGTGCACCCACCCGGACGACGTGACCTGCCTGCCGCTGCTCAACGACTTCCAGCAGTACTACCTGGGGGCGTACAACTACGTCAGCGACGGCGGCACCGACCCGAACGGCGACCCGTACCCGGTACGCGGCTCGGACGGGGTGTTCGCCGGCTTCGACGGGCAGCTCAACGCGGCCGGGTCGGCGGGTAACCAGGACCACACGGCGTCGTTCCTCACCACGTCGAGCTTCCTGCCGCCGGCACAGTTCCCGCAGTTCGCCAGCTCCGCGACCGTGGACTGGGCGCGACCGGGCGCGGCGCCGTTCGACCCGCGGACCGGCGACTGGTACCTCTACAGCGGCCGGGCCGACGAGTCGTACAAGCGGCTCACCCGGACCGTCGACCTGACCGCGGCGTCCGCGGGCCAGCTGCGCTTCTTCACCTCGTACGACGTCGAGCAGGACTGGGACTACCTGATCGTCGAGGCGCACGAGGTGGGCAGCGACCAGTGGACCACGCTGCCCGACCTCAACGGGCACACCGGCACGGCGACCGGGGAGAGCTGCCAGTCCGGCTGGGTGGCGCAGCTGCACCCGTTCCTCGGTCACTACCAGGGCGCCGACTGCTCCCCGACGGGCAGCACCGGCACCTGGAACGCGGCCACCGGCGCGTCCAACGGATGGCAGGAGTTCGCCGTCGACCTGTCGACGTACGCCGGCAAGAAGGTCGAGGTCTCCATCTCGTACGTCTCCGACTGGGGCACCCAGGGTCTCGGGGTGTTCCTCGACGACGCCCGGGTGATCGCCGACGGCGCCGTGGTCTCGGAGACCTCGTTCGAGACGGCCGACCTGGGCGGCTGGACGGTGGCCGGACCGCCGGCCGGGTCCGCCGGCGCGCCGAACGACTGGGCGCGCAGCCAGCAGGCCTTCGAGGAGGGCTCGGCGGTGGTCACCGACGACTCGGTGTACCTCGGTTTCGGCCTGGAAGGGCTGACCCCGGCGGCCCGGGACGACCTGGTCGCCCGGTCGCTGGCCCACCTGAGCGGGGGCAACCGCAGCCGGTCGTGACGCTGATGGCGGGCGGGTGCCCCGGGGACGTCCCGGGGCACCCGCCCGCTCCCTGCTGATGGGCCGCTGGTACGGGCCCGGAAGGCGGAACCAGCGCGGGAACGGCCCCGGTCAGCCGCGGCGACGGCCCGGCCCCGGTCGGTTCAGCGGGAGGTGCCCGCCATCGCCGGCGCCAGGGGCAGGGACGGTCCGTCGACCGCGGGCAGCGAGTGTTCCTGCCGCCCGGCCACCGGGTCGGCGGCCACCGGCGACGCCGCCTTCCGGTCGAGGTCGGTCCGCGCGGCGGACGACCGGACGGGCGGCGACTGCCGCAGGAAGTCCGAGGAGAGACGGGCCTCGGCGAACCGGCGCCGCAGCCAGCCGGCGACCGGCTTCTCGACGAGCCGGTACACCAGCCACGAGATCACCAGGAACGTCAGCACCACGACGAGCAGGGTCGCCCACGGTGGCAGCATCCGGCGGAGGTGGTAGATCATCGTCCAGCCGATGAACTCGTGCAGCAGGTAGAGCGGGTAGGTCAGCGCCCCGGCGGTGGTGAGCCAGCGCCAGCCCACCGCGAACCGGCGGGTCGCCACGGCGGCCATGATCAGGAAGAACAGCGTCATCACCGCCGCCTCGACGACGGCGACCTGCGTCGGGGAGAACACGTTGTGGACCGGTCCAGTCGGCGTTATCGTGCCGATCATTTCCAGCGCGACGAGCCAGGACGCCCCGACCAGGCCCCAGAGGTAGATGTTGGAACCGTGCCGGTAGATGAGGTAAAGCGCCATGCCCGCAACGAAGCAGGCGGAGTCCCTGGGGACCAGCAGCTTGGTGAGCAGCGGGAAGTGGCTGGTGGCGAAGAGGCTGGCGACCAGCCAGCCCGCGGCGAAGAGCAGCACCCGGCGCGGGGTGTACCCGCGGACCATCACGAACACCCCGAAGAGCAGGTAGAAGCGCAGCTCGACCGAGAGGGTCCAGTAGACGACGTCGACCCGCTTCACCCCGATCAGGTCCTGGAACATGGTCAGGTTGGTCAGCACGTCACCCGGCGACAGCGGCTTGGCGACCACCGGCCACAGGGTGACCACCGCCGTCGTCGCGAGCACCGCGAACCAGTACGCGGGGTAGAGCCGGGTGATCCGGGCGGTGGCGAACTGCGCCAAGCTCCGCCCCTCGGCGCTCATGCAGATCACGAAACCGCTGATCAGAAAGAAGAGGTAGACGCCCAGCCAGCCGAACTGGGTGACCACGGCCAGCTCGGGTAGCGCCGAGCCGTTCGGGACGCCCCAGGGCTTGGCGAAGATGGTGAAGTGGAAACCCACGACGAGGAGCGCGGCGACGAGCCGCAAGCCGTCGAGGACGTACAGGCGCGATGAGGGGGCCTGGGAGGGCGCTCTCACATGATCTCCCGGTGACGGTGCTCGGCCCCGCCGCCGTCGTGCGACCAGAGCTCTCATGACTGGTCCGCCGCCCCCGCCGGCTACAACCAGCCCGGAAGCTAGCATTCAGCCGAAAGTGCAGCAAGGTCACGCTCTGCATGGTCGACGGTCCGCCCGGGTGAGCTCCCCGACGGCCCGGGACGACCTGGTCGCCCGGTCGCTGACCCACCTGACCGGCGCGCCGCGCCGGTAGCGGTCCGCGGGTGTGCGCCGGCGGTGGAGCCACCGCCGACGCAGCTTCCGGTACGTCCGACGCGTCCGACGCCGATGTGGTGAGCTGTACGGGTGGCGGGACTGGGTCTGGTGCTGCACCCCACCCGGGACGTCTCCGAGGTGGTTGGAATCATCGAACGGTGGGCGTCGCGCCACCGCAAGACGCTGATGGTGCGCGCGGAGGACGCGCACCGGGTGCCGTCCAGCGTCGAGCCGGTCCCCGCCGGGGAGGTGGCCGCCCGCGCGGACGCGCTGATCAGCATCGGCGGGGACGGCACCATGCTGGGCGCGCTGCGCATGGCCGTGCGCAACCCGAGGCCGGTGCTGGGGGTGCACCTGGGGCGGCTGGGGTTCCTCGTGGAGGTCGAGCCGCCGGAGCTGCCGGCGGCGCTGGACCGGATCAGCGCGCACGACTTCACCGTCGAGTCGCACGCCTGCCTGGCCTGCGACCTGTGCGGCGACGATGTGGTGGCCTTCAACGACGTCGCGCTGGTCCGCCAGCCCGGCTCCGGTTTCGTCACCGCCACCCTCGCCGTGGACGGCCAGCGGTACGGCTACTACCGCTGCGACGCCCTGGTGGTCAGCACGCCGACCGGCTCGACGGCGTACAGCTACGCCGCGGGCGGCCCCCTGGTCTCCCCGGCGGCGGATGTGGTGGTGGTGACCCCGTCGGCGCCGATGGCCGGCATCTCCCGGTCGGTGGTGCTCTCGCCGGATGAGAGCATCCGGCTGGAGCTGCGGCCGAACTCCGCGGCGGTCGCCGTCGAGATGGACGGGCTGGTGATCCGGGAAGCGGCGACCGAGGGGACCGTGGACATCAGCTACCGCCGCGACGCGGGTCTGGTGGTCCGCTTCGACCCGCGGCGCTACCAGGAGCGTAACCAGTTGAAACTGAGCCTGCTCGACCTGCCGTTCCTCCCCGACCAGCTCCGCGAGCTGCTCCCCGAGGAGCTGCAGGAGCAGCGCCACCAGCGCGAGCTGCCGCCACCCTGCTGACCGGGGCCGCCGCCCGGCGGCCGGCGGCCGGCGCCGACCCTGCTCAGGCCTGCGCGAGCACCCCGTCGACCAGGGACTTGGCCTCCTCCTGGATCCGGGCCAGGTGCTCGGGGCCCTGGAACGACTCGGCGTAGATCTTGTAGACGTCCTCGGTGCCGGAGGGGCGGGCGGCGAACCAGCCGGAGGCGGTGGTCACCTTTAGACCGCCGATCGGGGCGTTGTTGCCGGGTGCGGTGGTGAGGGTGGCGGTGATCGGCTCACCGGCCAGCTCGGTCGCCGTCACCTGCTCCGCGGAGAGCTTCGCCAGCACCGCCTTCTGCTCCCGGCTGGCCGGGGCGTCGATCCGGGCGTACGAGGGGGCGCCGAAGCGGTCGGCCAGCTCGGCCCAGTGCTCGCTCGGGCTCCGCCCGGTGGTGGCGATGATCTCCGAGGCCAGCAGGCAGAGCAGGATGCCGTCCTTGTCGGTGGTCCAGGTGCTGCCGTCGCGGCGCAGGAAAGACGCGCCGGCGCTCTCCTCGCCGCCGAAGCCGACCGCCCCGTCGAGCAGCCCCGGCACGAACCACTTGAAGCCGACCGGGACCTCCAGCAGCGGGCGGCCCAGGTCGGCGGCCACCCGGTCGATCATGGAGGAGGAGACCAGGGTCTTGCCGACCGCCGCGGCCGGGCCCCAGGCCGACCGGGTCCGGAACAGGTGGCCGATCGCCACCGCGAGGTAGTGGTTGGGGTTCATCAGGCCGCCGTCCGGGGTGACGATGCCGTGCCGGTCGGCGTCGGCGTCGTTGCCGGTGGAGACCTGGTAGTCGGCCCGGGCGGCGATCAGCGAGGCCATCGCGTTCGGCGAGGAGCAGTCCATCCGGATCTTGCCGTCGCCGTCCAGGGTCATGAACCGCCAGGTCGGATCGACCAGCGGGTTGATCACCGTGAGGTCGAGGCGGTGCCGCTCGGCGATCTCCCCCCAGTAGGCGACGCTGGCTCCGCCGAGCGGGTCCGCGCCGATGCGCACCCCCGCGTCCCGGATCGCGTCGATGTCGATCGCGGCGGGCAGGTCGTCGACGTAGTGGGCGAGGAAGTCGTACGTCCCGGTGGTGTCGGCGGTACGCGCCCGCGCGTAAGGGATGCGCTTCACCTCCTTGAGGCCGGCGGCGAGGATCGCGTTGGCCCGGTCCTGGATCCACTTCGTGACGTCGGTATCGGCGGGGCCGCCGTTGGTCGGGTTGTACTTGAACCCGCCGTCGTCGGGCGGGTTGTGCGAGGGGGTGATCACGATGCCGTCGGCGAGCCCGCTGGTGCGGCCCCGATTGTGGGTGAGGATCGCGTGCGACGCGGCCGGGGTCGGGGTGTAGCCGTCCCGGCTGTCCCGCAGCACCGTGACGTCGTTGGCGGCGAGCACCTCCAGCGCGCTGACCTCGGCCGGGGCGGAGAGCGCGTGGGTGTCCCGGGCCAGGAAGAGCGGCCCGTCGAGGCCCTGCTCGCGCCGGTAGTCGCAGAGCGCCTGGGTGACCGCGAGGATGTGGTCCTCGTTGAAGGCGTTCTTCAGGCTCGACCCGCGGTGCCCGGAGGTGCCGAAGGAGACCTGCTGCGCCGGGTCCGCCGGATCCGGGTGCTCGGCGTAGTAGGCGGTCACCAGCCGGGGCACGTCGACCAGGTCAGCGGGCTCGGCGGGCTGGCCGGCACGGGGATGGGCCACTGCGGGACCTCCTGACGGGTTGGTGCGTTCTGCGGTGACGGGCGGGGCGGGCTCAGGGCTCGACGTGCTGGCCCTTGCCGATGACGACGATGCCGTTGTCGGAGACGGTGTAGCGCTGGCGGTCCTTCTCCAGGTCGACGCCGATCTCGGCGCCCTCCGGGACGTACACGTTCTTGTCCAGGATGGCCCGGCGGACCACCGCGTGCCGGCCGATGTCCACACCCTCCATGAGCACCGCGCCGTCCACGTGCGCCCAGGAGTGCACCTTCACCTTGGGCGAGACGATCGAGTTCTCCACCAGCGAGCCGGAGATCACCGCGCCGGGCGAGACCATCGAGCCGACCGCGCGGCCGACCCGCTCCCCCCACTGGTGGACGAACTTGGCCGGCGGGTACGGCGGCTGGTTGCTGTAGATCGGCCAGTCGAAGTTGTAGAGGTTGAACACCGGGTGCACGTTGATCAGGTCCATGTGGGCGTCGTAGAAGGAGTCGAGCGTCCCCACGTCGCGCCAGTAGCCGAGGTCCCGGTCGGTGCTGCCCGGGACCTCGTTGTCCTTGAAGTCGTAGACGTTGGCCTCGCCCCGCTCGACCAGCATCGGGATGATGCTGCCGCCCATGTCGTGCTTGCTGGTCTTGTCCTCCGCGTCGCGCTCCACGGCCTCGCAGAGCGCCCCGGTGGTGAAGACGTAGTTGCCCATCGAGGCGTAGATCTGGTCCGGGGCGTCGGGCAGGCCCACGGCGTCGGTGGGCTTCTCGCGGAACGCCCGGATCCGCCGGCCGTCCTCGCCGACCTCGATCACACCGAACTGGTCGGCCATGGACAGCGGCTGGCGGATGCCGGCGACCGTCACCCCGGCGCCGGAGGCGATGTGGTCGTCCACCATCTGCCGCGGGTCCATCCGGTAGATGTGGTCGGCACCGAAGACGATCACGTAATCCGGCTGCTCGTCGTAGATGAGGTTGAAGCTCTGGTAGATGGCGTCGGCCGAGCCGGCGAACCACCACGGTCCGCGGCGCTGCTGTGCCGGCACCGGGGTGACGTAGTTGCCCAGCATGGTCGACATCCGCCAGGTCTTGGTGATGTGGCGGTCCAGCGAGTGGGATTTGTACTGGGTCAGCACGACGATCTTCAGAAAGCCGGCGTTCGCCAGGTTGGAGAGGACGAAATCGACCATGCGGTACATCCCGCCGAACGGGACGGCCGGCTTCGCCCGGTCGGTGGTCAGGGGCATCAGGCGCTTGCCCTCCCCGCCGGCCAGGACGATCGCGAGCACCTTTGCAGCCATGTCACGACGCTATCCATCCGGCTGCAACTTCACCACTCGTACGACCGGACTTCTGCACTAGGGTGCGGGGGATGAACGACTCCGCACGGCTCCGCGTCGATCTGCTCACCCGGGAATACCCGCCGGAGGTGTACGGCGGCGCCGGGGTGCACGTCGAGTACCTGGCCCGCGAGCTGCGTCGGCTCACCGACGTCCGGGTGCACTGTTTCGGGGCGCCGCGCACCGAGCCGGGCGTCACCGCGTACGCCGAGCCGGCCGGGCTGGCCGGCGCGAACGCGGCGCTGCGCACCATGGGCGTGGACCTGGAGATGGCGGCCGGCTGCGCCGGCACCGACGTGGTGCACAGCCACACCTGGTACGCCAACCTGGCCGGGCACACCGCGAAGCTGCTGCACGGGGTGCCGCACGTGGTGACCGCGCACAGCCTGGAGCCGCTGCGGCCGTGGAAGGCCGAGCAGCTCGGCGGCGGGTACGCGCTCTCCTCCTGGTGCGAGCGGACCGCCGTGGAGGCCGCCGACGCGGTGATCGCGGTCAGCGAGGGGATGAAGCGGGACGTGCTGACCGCGTACCCGGCGGTCGACCCGGACCGGGTCCGGGTGGTCTACAACGGCATCGACACCTCCCAGTACGCCCCGGACCCCGGCACCGACGTGCTCGACCGGCTCGGCATCGACCCGTCCCGCCCGAGCGTGGTGTACGTCGGACGGATCACCCGGCAGAAGGGGCTGCCCTACCTGCTGCGGGCGGCCCGCCACCTGCCTGCCGACACCCAGCTGGTGCTGCTCGCCGGCGCGCCCGACACCCCGGAGATCGCCGCCGAGGTGGAAGGCCTGGTCGCCGAGCTGCGGGCGAACCGCTCGGGGGTGGTCTGGGTGGCCGAGATGCTGCCGAAGCACGAGGTGATCCAGGTGCTCACGCACGCCACGATCTTCGTCTGCCCGTCGGTCTACGAGCCGATGGGCATCGTCAACCTGGAGGCGATGGCCTGCGAGACGGCGGTGGTGGCGACCGCCACCGGCGGCATCCCCGAGGTGGTCGCCGACGGCGAGACCGGCCTGCTGGTCCCCATCGAGCAGGCGACCGACGGCAGCGGCCGCCCGCTGGACCCGGAGCGCTTCGTGGCCGACCTCGGCGCGACGATCAACGAGCTGCTGGCCGACCCGGCGCGGACCGTCGAGTTCGGCCGGGCCGGCCGCCGGCGGGCCGTCGAGCACTTCTCCTGGGACGCGATCGCCGCCCGCACGATGGAGGTGTACCGGTCGGTGGGAGCGGCAGGTTGACCCGAGCGCGAAGCGATCTCGCGCAGTAGGTTGACGGGGTGACTGGACGGTTCCCGATCGAAGACGTCTCCCCCGTCGTCTCCTGCGGTCGCTATCCCGCCAAGGCGGTGGTCGGGGAGATCGTGCCGGTGTCCGCCCGGGCCTACCGTGAGGGGCACGACGCGCTCGGCTGCAACGTGGTCTGGCTCGGCCCGGACGGCGCGGCCCGGCCGTACACCCGGATGCGCCCCGGCGAGCCCGGCCAGGACCGCTGGCACGCCACCATCCGGCCGGACGCGGTCGGCGACTGGGTGTTCACCGTCGAGGCCTTCCAGGACCCGTACCTGACCTGGCAGAACGCGGTCACCAAGAAGATCGCCGCCGGTCAGGGTCCGGCCGAGCTGGCCAACGACCTGGCCGAGGGCGCCCGGGTGCTGGAGGCGGCGGCGGAGGTGGTGCCGGCGGCGGACCGGAAGCGGGTCCGGGCGGCGGCGAAGGCGCTGCGCGACGCCAAGCTGCCGCTGCCCCGGCGGGTCACCCCGGCCCTCGACCTGGCCGACCTGCTCTGGGACCACCCGGTGCGGGAGCTGGTCACCACCGGCGAGGAGCACCGGCTCTGGGTGGACCGCCCCCGGGCGCTCTTCTCCGCCTGGTACGAGTTCTTCCCCCGCTCGGAGGGCGCGGTTCCGGCCAGCGTGGACACCCCGGCGCGGTCCGGCACGTTCGTCACCGCGACCGACCGGCTGCCCGGCGTCGCGGCGATGGGTTTCGACGTGCTCTACCTGCCGCCGATCCACCCGATCGGCCGGGTCAACCGCAAGGGCCGCAACAACTCGCTCACCGTCGGGCCGGACGACGTCGGCTCGCCGTGGGCGATCGGCGCCGCCGAGGGCGGGCACGACGCCATCCACCCCGACCTGGGTACGCCGGCCGACTTGCGGCAGTTCATCGCCGCCGCCGCCGACCAGGGCCTGGAGGTGGCGATCGACCTGGCGTTGCAGGCCGCGCCGGACCACCCGTGGGTGACCGAGCACCCGGAGTGGTTCACCACCCGGGCCGACGGCAGCATCGCGTACGCGGAGAACCCGCCGAAGAAGTACCAGGACATCTACCCGGTGAACTTCGACAACGACCCGGAGGGCATCCGGGCCGAGGTGCTGCGGGTGGTGCTGCACTGGGTCGGCGAGGGCATCCGGATCTTCCGGGTGGACAACCCGCACACCAAGCCGTTCGACTTCTGGCACTGGCTGATCTGGGAGGTCAAGAAGGTCGACCCGGACGTGCTCTTCCTGGCCGAGGCGTTCACCCGGCCGGCGATCATGCACGGGCTGGGCAAGATCGGCTTCACCCAGTCGTACACCTACTTCACCTGGCGTACCAGCGCGGCGGAGATGCGGGCGTACTGCGAGGAGCTGGTCGCGGCGACCGACTACATGCGGCCGAACTTCTGGCCCAACACGCCCGACATCCTGCACGAGGCGTTGCAGCACGGCGGCCCGCCGATGTTCAAGATCCGGGCGGTACTGGCCGCGCTGCTCTCCCCCTCCTGGGGCATGTACGCCGGCTACGAGCTCTTCGAGCACGTCGCCCGCCCCGGCGCCGAGGAGTACCTGGACAACGAGAAGTACGAGCTGCGCCCCCGGGACTGGGCGGGCGCGCAGGCGCAGGGCCGCTCCCTGGCGCCGTTCGTCGCCACCCTCAACCGGGTCCGCCGGGACAACCCGGCCCTGCACCAGCTGCGCAACCTGCGCTTCCACGACATCGACAACCCGGCGCTGCTCTGCTGGTCCAAGCACGACCCGGGCACCGGCAACACCGTGATCGTGATCTGCTCGTTCGACTCGCGCACCGTCCAGTGGGGCAACACCACACTGGACATGCCGGCGCTGGGCTTCGACTGGCACGAGCGGTTCACCGTGCACGACGAGCTGACCGGGACCAGCTACGACTGGGGCCAGCGCAACGCGGTCCGGCTCGACCCGTACCTGCAGCCCGCGCACGTGCTGACGGTCCGCCGCCCGACCCCGCCCGCCGGCCCGGAACCGGCCGCGCCGGCGACGCCGGACCTGACCGTCGAAGACGTACCCGCCGACCTCTCGGGCGGCACCGCCCCGACCGCACCTGCTGCGAAGGACGACGCACGATGGACGAGCTGATCGCCGGCGAGACGCACGACCCGCACGCCGTCCTCGGCGCGCACCCCGCCGACGGGCGCACCACCATCCGCACCATGCGCCGGGGCGCCGCCGACGTGGCGGTGCTGGTCGGCGGCGAGCGGCACCCGATGAAGCGGGTGCACGACGTCGGCGTCTTCGAGACGACCGTGCCGGGCGAGGTGCTCGACTACCGGGTGGAGGTGGACGGCACGGCGCACGACGACCCGTACCGCTACCCGCCCACCCTGGGCGAGCTGGACCTGCACCTGATCGGCGAGGGGCGGCACGAGCGGCTCTGGGAGGCGCTCGGCGCCCGGGTCTTCGACGAGGGCGTCGCGTTCACCGTCTGGGCGCCGAACGCCGGCGGGGTGCGGGTGGTCGGCGACTTCACCGGCTGGGGACCGGACGACGGTTGGCCGATGCGCTCCCTCGGCTCCAGCGGGGTGTGGGAGATCTTCGTGCCCGACGCGCACCCGGGTGCCCGGTACAAGTACCGGGTCCTCGGCGCCGACGGGCAGTGGCGGGACAAAGCCGACCCGCTCGCCGCGTTCGCGGAGGTACCGCCGGCCACCGCCTCGGTGGTGCACCACTCGACGTACGAGTGGAACGACGCGGCCTGGCTGGAGCGGCGGGCGAAGCGGCAGCCGCACCAGGAGCCGATGAGCGTGTACGAGGTGCACCTCGGCTCGTGGCGGCCCGGCCTCGGCTACCGCGAGCTGGCCGAGCAGCTCACCGCGTACGTGACCGAACTGGGTTTCACCCACGTCGAGTTCCTGCCGGTGATGGAGCACCCGTTCGGCGGCTCCTGGGGCTACCAGGTCACCGGGTACTACGCCCCGACCTCCCGGTTCGGCGACCCGGACGACTTCCGCTACCTGGTCGACCGCCTCCACTCGGCCGGCGTCGGCGTCATCCTGGACTGGGTGCCCGCGCACTTTCCCAAGGACGAGTGGGCCCTCGCCCGCTTCGACGGCACCCCGCTGTACGAGCACCCCGATCCGCGCCGCGGCGAGCACCCCGACTGGGGCACGTACGTCTTCGACTTCGGCCGCCGGGAGGTGCGCAACTTCCTGGTCGCCAACGCCCTCTACTGGCTGGACGAGTTCCACATCGACGGGCTGCGGGTCGACGCGGTCGCCTCGATGCTCTACCTTGACTACTCGCGCCAGGAGGGGCAGTGGGCCCCGAACGTGCACGGCGGCCGGGAGAACCTGGAGGCGATCGCCTTCCTCCAGGAGGTGAACGCCACCGTCTACAAGCACCACGCCGGGGTGGTGATGGTCGCCGAGGAGTCCACCGCCTGGCCCGGGGTCACCCGGCCGACCGCCGAGGGTGGCCTGGGTTTCGGCTTCAAGTGGAACATGGGCTGGATGCACGACACCCTGCTCTACACCTCGAAGGACCCGATCTACCGCCAGCACCACCACCACCAGCTCACCTTCTCCCTGGCGTACGCCTGGAGCGAGAACTACATGCTGCCGATCAGCCACGACGAGGTGGTGCACGGCAAGGGCTCGCTGGCCGGCAAGATGCCCGGCGACACCTGGCAGAAACTGGCCAACGTCCGGGCGCTCCTGGCGTACATGTGGGCGCATCCCGGCAAGCAGCTGCTCTTCATGGGCTGCGAGCTGGCCGACGACCGGGAGTGGAGCGAGCAACGCGGCCTCGACTGGTACCTGACGCACGACCCGGCCCGGGCGGGCGTGCAGCGCCTCGTCGGTGACCTGAACGCCGTCTACCGGGCCACCCCGGCGCTCTGGACGCAGGACACCGAGCCGGCCGGGTTCCGCTGGATCGCCGGCGACGACGTCGCCCACAACACCGTCTCGTTCGTCCGGATCGCCCCGGACGGCGCGACCCTGGTCTGCGTGGCGAACTTCTCCGCCCTACCGCTGGAGGACTACCGGGTCGGCCTGCCGGCCGGCGGCACCTGGACCGAGGTCATCAACACCGACGCGCACCACTACGGCGGGTCGGGAGTGGGGAACCTCGGCGCGGTGCACGCCCAGGACGTCCCCTGGCACGGGATGGTCGCCTCGGCACCGCTGCGGGTGCCCCCGCTCGGCGTGCTCTGGCTGCGCCGCGACTGAATCCACGCCGAAAGGGTCTTGTCACGCATCCTCCCCCGTCGATAGCCTGCTCGCCGCACACGGGGAGGAAGATCAGATGAAGACGACGCTGCGAGCGGTGCTGTCCATCGTGCTGCTCATCGGCTTCTACGTGCTGGCACTCGGCCTGGTGGCGACGCTCGGCATGCTCGGGTTCGGCAGGGGCAGCTACCTGGACATCGGTGGCACTACCGCTGCGCGGGCGCTGATACTCGGCTCCGCTTTCATGCTGCTCTTCACCCTCGTGTACATCCTGGGCTGGGTGCTCCTGGTGCGGCCGTCCCCACCGGCCGGGGTCCGGCTCACCCCCGAGCAGGCACCCGAGCTGTGGCGGATCGTACGCGATCTCGCCGCGCGGGTCGCTGCCCGGGAGCCGGACGAGGTCCGGCTCGTCGCCGGGGCCAGCGCCGCCGTGACCGACGACGCCCGACTCCTCGGCCTGATCCCGGGCCGACGCCGGGTGATCCTCGGACTGCCGCTGCTGCAGGCGTACACCGTGGACCAACTCCAAGCGGTCCTCGCCCACGAGATGGGGCACTTCTCCCGCCGGCACACCACCACCATGCTGCTGGCCCACGGCGGCCGGACGATGGTGGTGGAGACCGCCCGCCACATCAACCTCTTCCTCCTGCGCGGGTTACTCACTGGGTACGCCCGGCTCCATGTCGCCGTCGAGCAGGCCGTGAGCTGGCAGATGGAGTACCAGGCGGACCGTTACGCGGTTGCCGTCGCCGGTCGCGACACAATGGTCAGCGCGCTGCGCGAGATCCGGGTGGTCGCCACCGGCTGGGACGAGTACCTGGAGCACCACGTCAACCCGGCGTACGACCGCGGGCACCTACCGGAGGACCTGTTCGGCGGCTTCGCCGCGTACTTGGCCGAGTGCCGGGAGGAGATCCGCGAACGCAGCGTCGAGGTGGCCACGACCGAGTCCGCCTGGTGGGAGTCCCACCCGCCGATCGGGGAACGGATCGCCGCGCTGCGCTTCGTACCGGACGTGCCCGTCATCCTGGACGGCCGCCCCGCCACCGTGCTGCTTCCCGACCTCGACGCGACAAGCGGTGAGCTCCAGGCCGCCCTCTTCGAGCGGACCGACATCGGACTGCTGCCCTGGGACCGGCTCGCCCCGATCCTGGCGCACCAGTTCGCCCGGGATCTGGCGGACCCGCTGCACCGCGCGGCGGCACGGCTGACCGGGCGGGCCGACGCTGACCTTGATCAGCTGCTCGACCTCTTCGCCGCCGACCGGTACGCCGACCTTGCCCGGGAACTCGGCCCGGGCACCGACGCCGAGGAGGGCCTCAAGGCGTTGACCGCGGCGTTCGAGGGGGCGGTGGAGGCGGCAGCGGTCGACTCCGGCGCCGCCGCCTGGCGGCTTTCCTGGACGGGGCCGCCGGAGCTGCTCACCGCCGACGGCGAGCCGTTGCCCCTGGGCGAACTCGTGGATCTGGCGGCCGATCCCGCCACGGTGCCGGCCGCCCGGGAGCGCCTCGCGGCTCTCGGCATCCGGGTGGCGGCTGCCTCCGCGTCGCCGGCTCCCGCGTAGCGGCGGGCTCTCTCTCCCGACGCGCCGGGCACCCGGGCCGGTGGACCCAGCGGCCCAGGTTGCCGCCTCTTGATCCACTCCAGGTCAGACCAGGCCCGCGTCCCGCAGCAGCTTCCACAGCCCGGCGCCGTCCGGCGCGGAGAGCCACTTCTGCCCCACCGGTCCGGCGGACGGGAGGCCCGCGGGGGCGGGCAGGCTGCCGGCGAGCACCGACTGGGTGGGTGAGAGCCGGCGGATCGCCACCCCCGCCACGTTGTCGGGGTGGGCGGCCGCGAACTCGCGGTAGATCTCCTGGTCGTGCTGGCCGTCGTCGCCGATGAGCAGCCACCGCACGTCCGGGAACTCCCGGGCCAGCAGGGCCAGGGTGGCGCGCTTGTGTTCCCGGCCGCTGCGGAACCAGCGGTCGGCCGTCGGGCCCCAGTCGGTGAGCAGCAGCGGCCCGGCCGGGTACAGGTGTCGGGAGAGGAACCGGGTCAGCGTCGGGGCGACGTTCCAGGCGCCGGTGGAGAGGTAGAAGACCGGCGCGCCGGGGTGCGCGGTGACCAGTCGCTCGTAGAGCACCGCCATGCCGGGCACCGCGGCCCGGGCGTGCTCGTCGAGGACGAACGTGTTCCACGCGGCGAGCAACGGCCGGGGCAGCGCGGTGACCATGACCGTGTCGTCGATGTCGGAGAGGATGCCGAACCGGACGTCCGGATCGAGGATGCGGACCAGCGCCTCCACCGGCTCGGCGTCGGGCACGCTGAGGCGTACGGAGGCCCAGCCGGGGGTGAAATCGGCCTTGATGACGGTGTCGACGAAGCCGCTGCGGTCGGCGGTCGCCTCCTGCCGTACGCCGCCCGCCTCGACAGTGATGGTGGCGTGCTTGGCGGGCAGGGTGGCGAAGCTGCGCCAGCCGCGTACCTTTTCCAGCCGGCCGGGCTCCCGGGTGTCCGGGCGGCCGAGCAGCACCCGACCGAGCACCCGCGCCCAACCCGGACCGCCGTAGCCGGCGTAGGCGATGATGTTGGCCTGCCACCCGGTGCGCCGCAGCCGACGTTCCACCAGCTTGTGCAGGGCGTCCTCGATCCGCGCTGCCCGGTGCAGGTTCGGTACGGCCAGTTCGCCAGCGGGTGTGGGTGGCACGCTGCCACCCTGCCACACCGGGGCGGAGGCGGCCAGGCGAGTCGGCCGCGGCGGACTCCGCCGATCCACCCCGCCGTCGGCTGCCGCGTGAAAAACTTCGGTCGGGGGACGACGGGGGCGTGGTCGTGTCGACACCAGTGCAGGACATTGGGCGGTGGCGCCCGACGCTCGACCGGCCGGCGCTCGTCGCGCTGCTGCTCGGGCTGGCCGGGGTCGGGTACCGGCTGGTCCTGACGCTGTTCACGCTGCCCGCCTCGAACAGCGACGAGGCGACGTTCGGCCTGGCCGCGATGCACATCTCCACCGGCCGGGACCGACCGGTCTTCCTCTACGGCCAGCACTACATGGGGATGCTGGAGTCCTACCTGGCGGCCCCGCTGATCGGGCTGGCCGGGCCGAGTTGGCCGGTGCTGCGGCTGCCGCTGCTGGCGCTCTACGCGCTCTTCCTCTGGCTGATGTACCGACTCACCCGCCGGCTCTTCTCCCCGTGGTTCGCCGTCCTGGTCGTCGGCCTGCTGGCGCTCGGCTCCGAGCGGGTGGTCCGGGACCAGCTCACCGTGGTCGGCGGCCGGCCCGAGGTGAAGCCGGCGGTGGTGGCGATGCTGCTGATCGCGGTGGCGCTCACCGAACGCCGGGTCCGGCACCGCTGGCTGGCCACCGGACTGTTCGGGCTGCTCGCCGGGGTGTCGCTCTGGTCGGACTGGCTGATCGTGCCGTACCTGCTGGCGGCCGGGCTGCTGCTGGTCTGGGCGGCGCCCCGCGACCTGGTGGGCTGGCCGGGGTTGCTGCTGGTGGCCGGGTTCCTGCTCGGGGTATCGCCCATGATCAAGGACAACCTGGTGGCCCCGGACGGGCAGGACTCGCTGTCGGTCTTCCGCGAGATCAGCACCAAGGCCGGGCCGACGCCGCCGTGGTCGGACCGGCTGCGCGGCGGGCTGCTGGAAGGGGTGCCGCTGGCCTCCGGGCTCTGCCCGCCGGCCGGCTGCGCCCGCTGGCAGCAGTGGTTCGGGCTGCTCTACCCGGCGCTGCTGGTGGCCGCCGCGCTGCTCGCCCTGGTCGCGTACCGGCGGGTCGCCCGCCGGGCCGACCGGATCCGGCCGGTCGCGCAACTCGCCCTGGTCGCCGGCGCCGCGCTGACCCTACTCGCGTACGTCCACAGCCCGCTCGCCGCGGCCGACCCGCTGGGCAACTCCCGCTACCTGTCGGTGCTGCAGATCTCCCTGCCGGCGGTGCTCTGGCCGCTCTGGCTGGCCGCGGCCCACGGCTGGCGGGGCGCGGCCGGGACGGCGGGCCGGCCCGGGCGGGGTGGGGTCGCGGCGGGACGCTCGCTCGGCGGCGCGGTGGCGGCTGCCGCGCTGGTCGCGCTGACCGGCGCCGCCGTGGCGGCCACCGGGCGGTTCGTCGCCGACGCGCGCTCGCTGCACGCCGAGGAGCGGCACGCCCGCGAGCTGGCCGACGCGGTACGTCGGGCCGACCTGCACGAGGTGTACGGCGACTACTGGACCTGCAACCGGCTGATCTTCAACACCGGCGAGACGGTGGTCTGCGGGGTCCTCGACGGCAGCCTGACCCCGGGGCAGAACCGCTACCCGGCGTACTGGAAGCGGGTGGGCCGGGCGGACCGGCCGGGCTACGTGCTGGCAGTGGGGTCGTCGGCGGAGCGGGGGCTGCGCCGGCTGCTCGGCGACCGGGCCGACGCGGCCGTGGTCACCGAGGTCGGCGGCTATCGCGTGTACCACCCGGAGACGGCCGTCCGGCCGTGGCGCTGAGCCCGGGCCGTACGCTGGCCGGGTGCTGATCCTGCTGCCGCCCTCGGCGGGGAAGGCCGACGCCGGCACCGGCCGGCGGCTCGACCCGTCCCGGCTCTCCCTGCCGGAGCTCACCGAAGCCCGAGCGGAGGTGCTGACCGCGCTGGTGGCGCTCTGCGCCGGCCCGGAGGAGGCGACGGCCCGGGCGGCGCTCGGCCTCAGCGAGGGTCAACGCGGCGAGCTGCGCCGCAACGCCCGGCTGCGGGAGGCGGCCACCGCGCCGGCCGGCCGGATCTACACCGGGGTGCTCTACGAGGCGCTCGACCTGGCCGCGCTGCCGCCCGCGGCGGAACGGCTCGCCCGCCGGTCGGTGCTGATCAGTTCCGGTCTGTGGGGCGCCGTCCGGCTCACCGACCGGATCCCGCCGTACCGCTGCCCGGTCGGGGCGCGGCTGCCCGGGGTCGGCGCGTTGTCGGCGTACTGGCGGCAGGCGCTCGGCCCGGCGATGGCGGCGGCCGCGGGGACGGGGCCGGTGCTGGACCTGCGCTCCGGGGCGTACGCGGCCACCTGGGCGCCCCGCGGCGAGCTGGCCGCCCGGACGGTGACCGTCCGGGTGCTGCACGAGCGGGCGGTCGACGGGGCGGTGACCCGCGCGGTGGTCAGCCACTTCAACAAGGCGACCAAGGGCCGGCTGGTCCGGGACCTGCTCACCGCCGGGGTCCGGCCGCGGACCGCCGACGGCCTGGTCGGCGCGCTTCGGGACCTGAAGTACACGGTCGAGGAGCAGCCCGCGGCGGCCGGCCGCCCGCGCCAGCTCGACGTCGTGGTGACCGAGCTGTAGGCGCAAGTTTTGCTCAAGGCTGGCCCGGAGCGGTTTCGCCGCACCGGCCAGCGGGCCACGGTTAGGGGACCCCGACGCCGACAAGGAGCGGTCCGATGGCCCTCGAACCCACCACCCTGCTCGATCGACCCCGGCTGCCGTCGACACCGCCACCACTGGCCTGGCTGACCCTGGCCGACGCGTTCGAGGTCGCCTGCCTGGTGCGGTGCACCCCGCCGCCAGCCAGCGACGGCCGGCGGCCGGCTGCCGTGACGTACCGGGGCGGGGTCGCCGAGTTCAACCGGGCGGACGCGGCGCACCGGATGCGGCAGCTGCTCGGCCGGCTCGACGTGCCGGTGGAGCACGAGCTGGCGACCGGCGGCCTGCGCCGCCGGTACGAGCTGCACCGGCTGTACGTGCCCCGGGAGCACCGGTCGGCGTACGCGACCCTGCTGGAGGCCGGCTGGCGGCAGGGGCGCCGGGAACTGCTCGGCGGGCCGGTGCCCGGCGCGTCCACCGCCCGGCGGGTGTGGCGCCCCCGGCTGGCCGCCGCGGCCTGGCGCTCGGCGCTGCTGGCCGGCGGCCGGCACGTCCGCCGGCACATCCTCGGTGTCCGGCTGACCGACCGGGAGCTGGCGGCGGTACTGGTCCGCGGCGCCGCGCTGCTGGACGTCCCGGCGCTGCTCCGGCCGGGCGCCGGCTGCTTCGTGGTGAGCGTCGCGCACGGCCCGCACCGGGACCGGATCCTGGACCGCACCGCCCTCGCCCCCGCCTGCTGACCCCCGGCGGACCGGGAGGGCTTGCGCGCGGCGCCGTGCACGGCGCACAGTGCAGGCCGTGAGCCGTAGCTGGTCTGTCCGCGGCCGGCGTCGGGCCGCCACGCCGCTGGTGCTGCTGATGCTGGTGACCGTGCTGGCCGGAGTGGGTGGGTGCCGGGACGAGCGCGCCGAGCCGGTGCGGATCCGGATCGCGACGGGCAGCCCGACGGCGGTCTACCACGCCTTCGGGCAGTCGCTGGCGGCGATCCTCAACCGGGAGCTGCCCGGGGTACGGGCCAGCGTGGTGGTCACCGCCGCCTCCGCGCAGAACGTCCGGCTGGTCGGGTCCGGCGAGGCCGAACTGGGCTTCAGCCAGGCCGACGTGCTGCCGACCGCGCCACCGGAGCACCCCGGCGTGCTCGCCGTGGCCCGGGTCTACGACGACCTGCTGCACCTGGTTGCCACTGCCAACGGTCCGGTGCGGACGCTGGCCGACCTGCGCGGGCGACGGGTCTCGGTGGGCGCGGAGGGCTCCGGCACCGAGGTCACCGCCACCCGGCTGCTGGACGTGGCCCGGCTCGGCGGCGACCAGGTCCGCCAGGAGCACCTGGGCCTGGACGACTCCGTCGCCGCGCTGCGCGCCGGCCGGATCGACGCCTTCTTCTTCTCCGGCGGCCTGCCGGTGCGCGGCGTGGAGGAGCTGGCCGCGACCACCGCCGTCCGGATCGTCGACCTGGGCGAGTGGACCGAGCCGCTGCGCCGCGGGTACGGGCAGGTCTACGTGACCCGGGACGTTCCCCGGTCGGTGTACGGGGTGGCGCCGGTCAGCACGGTGGCGAACCCGAACTACCTGATCGTCCGCGCCGACCTGCCCGAGGCGCTGGTCCGCGAGGTGACCCGGCTGCTGATGGAGCGCCGGGCGGAGCTGGCCGCGGCCCACCCGGCCGCCGGCCGGATGAGCCCCCGCTCGGCGATCGCCACCACCCCGCTGCCGCTGCATCCCGGCGCCGCCGACTGGTACCGGGCCAGCAAGCCTTAGCCCTGGCCGGCGTTGGAGTCGATCTCGTCCGGAGCCGGGAACCACAGCTCCGCGACCAGCCCCCGGGGCTCGCCGTGGCGCATGGTGAGCCGGCCGTCCGAGGCGTCCACCAGCACCGCGGCGATGGTCAGCCCCAATCCGGCGCCGTCGACGTTCTGCACGTCCGGGGCCCGCCAGAACCGCTCGGTGGCCTGGCCGAGCTGGCTCGCGGTCATGCCCGGGCCGGTGTCCCGCACCTCCAGCCTGGTGCCCCCGTCGACCGGGCGGACGGTCACCGTCACCTCTCCCCCGGCGCCGCTGAACTTCACCGCGTTGTCGATCAACGCGTCGAGCGCCTGGTCGATGGCGGTGGGGACGGTCCGGGCGTACGCGGGGACGTCGACCGTGACCAGCCGGAGGGTGACCGACCGGTGGCGGGCCAGCGGCTGCCAGGCGGTCACCCGGGAGGCGGCCAGCGCGGCGGCGTCCACGGTGATCCGCTGGTTCTCCTCACGTTCCGCCCGGGCCAGGGTGAGCAACGCGTCGAGCACCCGGGCGAGCCGGTCGGTCTCCTCCAGCGCCAGCCGGTGCTCGGCGCGGCCGTCCGGGTCGGTGAGGCTCGGCCCCAGCTCCTCGACCCGCAGCCGCAGCGCGGTCAGCGGGTTGCGCAGCTGGTGGCTGGCGTGCGCGACGAAGGCGCGCTGCCGGTCCATCACGTCGGAGACCACGTCGGCCATGTTGTTGAAGCTCGCCGCCAGCCGGCGCAGCTCCGGCGGGCCCAGGCGCGGGCGCACCCGGGCGCCCCGGTCGCCCTCGGCGATCTCGTGGGTCACCGCGTCCAGCTCGGTGACCGGACGCAGCACCCAGCCGGCCAACCCGAACGCGGTCGACACGCAGGCCAGCACCGCGAGCAGGCCGATCCCGGCGAGCAGCAGCCACCAGGAGGTGACCGTGCGCCGCACGCGGTCGACCGGGGTGGTGGTCACCACCGCGCCCAGCACCTCGCCGCCGTCGTTGATCGGGACCGCCACCACCACCGGCCCGTCCGCCCAGGGCCACACCGACTCGGGCCCGCTGTACTGCTGCCCGGACAGCGCGGTATCCAGCGCCGACGCGGTGCCGTGGCCGGGTTGCCAGCCGGTGGAGGCGACCACCGTGCGGCCGTCCCGGTCGACCACGGCCGCGCCGATGCCGTACAGGTCGTCGTAGGCGCCCAGTTCACCGTCGAGCGGGCCGGGTCCCCCGCCGCGCAGCGCCGGCCCGGCCAGCGAGGCGAAGCGGGTGGCGTCGGCGAGCCGGTCGGCCCGGACCCGGTCGGTCTCCCGGCTGGCCAGGGTGGCCGCCAGCGGCGTCTCCAGCGCCAGGAGCACCAGCACCATCAGCAGCAGGTAGCTGATCACCAGCCGACGACGCACCCGGCCTCCTCACTCGCCGCGGAGCCGGTAGCCGACCCCGCGGACGGTCTCCACCAGGGTCGGGTCGCCGAGCTTGCCGCGCAGCGAGCCCACGTGCACCTCCACGGTGTGCCGGTCGGCCCAGGTGGTGCCCCAGACGTCGAGCAGGATCCGGTCCCGGGGGACGGCCGCCCCGGGCTGCCGGGCGAGGGAGACCAGGATGTCGAACTCCTTGCGGGTGAGGGTGACCGGTCGACCGGCCACGCTCACCGTCCGCCCGCCCACGTCGATGCGGACCGGGCCGGCCTCGATCAGGTTCCGCTCCGGCACGGTGTGGGCCGCCCGGCGCAGCACCGCCTCGATCCGGGCCTGCAGCTCCACCATCGAGAACGGCTTGACCACGTAGTCGTCGGCGCCCAGCCGCAGGCCGAGCACCCGGTCGCGTTCCTCACCCCGGGCGGTCACCGCGATGATGCCGAGCTGGCTGCTGCGTCGGCGCAGCTCCCGGCACAGGTCGGTGCCGTCGCCGTCGGGCAGGGTCAGGTCGAGCAGCACCAGGTCGCAGGGGGCGGCCGACAGCGCGGCGGCGACGGTGGCCGCGTGTTCCACCTCGTACCCGCGCCGGGTGAGCGCGGACGACAGGGCGGCGGCCACCCGACGGTCGTCCTCGACCAGGAGGATCCGCACCCGTACCCCCATCCTCTTGGCATGCTGCCGACGAATGGTGGCAGACAGCTCCGCGCGGCGGGAGGCCCCCGTCCCTCGCCGTCGGGTCGGACGACACGGAACCCGGTCAGTTAAGGTCTTGCCTTGTGTCCGCTCCCGCCGCCGCCCACGACGCGTCCGCGCCTCACCGCGACGTCGACGCCCCGACCACGCTCGACCCGGACCGCCCCACCGGCACGCCAGGTCCCGCCGCTCGGGAGGACCGGGTGGACGAGCCGGCCGACGAGCGTCGGCCGGCGTTCTGGCGGCGGTTCCCGGCGGCGCAGGCGGTGGCGCTCTACGCCCTGCTGCGGCTCAGCGGGCTGATCATCCTCGCGCTCTTCGCCCACCGCGCGGGTGCGGACTTCTGGTCCCTGCTGCACAGCCGGTTCGACGGCATCTGGTACGTGCAGATCGCCAACGACGGGTACGACACGGGCTTGGTGAACCACCACCCTGAGTCCCGCAGCACGCTGCCGAACCTGCCGTTCTTCCCGCTCTATCCGGGGCTCATCGCGGCGGTCGCCGCCGTCACCCCGTTCTCCACACCGGTCGCCGCCCTGATCGTCTCCTGGCTGGCCGGGTTGGCCGCCGCGTGGGGGATCTACGCGGTCGGCGCCCACCTCGGCTCCCGCCGGGTCGGGCTGCTCCTAGTGGGCCTCTGGGCGGTGCTGCCGCACGCCATCGTGCAGAACATGGCCTACACGGAGACGATCTTCACCGCGCTCGTGGCGTGGACGCTCTACGCGCTGCTGCGCCGGCAGTGGGTGACCGCCGGCCTGCTCTGCCTGGTCGCCGGCCTCTCCCGGCCGAGCGCGACGACGCTGGTCGCCGCGGTCGGGCTGGCCGCGCTGGTGGCGATCGTCCGTCGGCAGGACGGTTGGCGGCCGTGGGCGGCGGCGGTGCTCTCCCCGCTCGGCTACCTGGGCTACCTGGCCTGGATCGGGCACCGGCTGGGGCGGGCCGACGGCTACTTCTACATGCAGAAGACAACCTGGAAGATCGGCTTCGATGGCGGGGCGTCGACGCTGAAGACGCTGAAGCAGGTGTTGACCGAGCCGACCTCGCTGGCCGTCTACACGTCGACCCTGCTGATGGGTCTCGCGGTGGTGCTGATCGCGCTGCTCGTCCTGCGCCGCTACCCGCTGCCCCTGGTGGTCTACTCGGTGGCCTTCTTCCTGATCACGATCGGCACGGAGAACTACTACTGGGCGAAGGGCCGCTATCTGATGCCCGCCTTCACGCTGCTCATCCCCATCGCCATGGGGCTCGCGAAGGCCCGCCGGAGCACCATGGTGACCGTGTTCGCGTTCCTGGTCCTCGTCTCCGGCTGGTACGGCACCTACCTGAGCCTGGTCTGGAGGTGGTCGCCGTAGCCGTCCGGAGACCCGGTCGCGGGCCCGGGGATGGCGGGCGGCACCGGGGTCAGAGGCCGAAGACGTCGTCGGCGACGGCGTCCCGGACCCCGTCGACGAATCCTCGGAACCCGGGATCGTGGTGGCTGGCCGGCACGCTGGTCACGGTCTCCCCGGTGGCCTGGGTCACGGCGTCGACCAGGGGCGGGTAGTCGGTCTCCGCGTCATCGAACGCGTCGTCGTCCGCCTCCGCCAGGTTGATGACGTGCTGGACGTCCGCGCTGGGGGTGTCCGGGTCGCGGGCCCAGTCGGCACCGGCCAGGTAGCACTCGTCGTAGACGGCCCGCTGGCCGTCGGTCCAGTCGTCGTCGTAGCTCTTCATCGCCATCCCTCCGCGGGCGTTCCCCTGCGAGCATGCCGGCTGGGCGGGGCCGGTCGGGGCGGTACCGGTGAACCGGTCCTCGCTCCCGCCTACGCTGCGGTAATGATCTACAAGATTCTGTCGACCGACGAGTGGGACCGGGGCCGCGCCGCGGGGCACTTCACCGGCACCGCGATGGACCTGCAGGACGGGTACGTCCACCTCTCCGGCGCCGAACAGGTGGTGGAGACCGCCCGGCGGGTGTTCGCCGGGGTCACCGGACTGACCCTGCTCACCGTCGACCCCGACCGGCTCGGCGACGCGCTGCGCTGGGAGTCGTCCAGGGGCGGCGCACTCTTCCCGCACCTCTACGGTGTGCTGCCGGTAGAGGCGGTGGTGGCGGCGCGGGCGCTGCCACCGGACACACCCGCCGCCGACGCGGTGGCCGAGCTGCTGGCCTGACGGACTCGTTATGCTACGCCGAGCCCGTACCCCGACCCGGCAGCGAGAGCCGGGGCGGCCGGGCGGTCCTGGCCCGCGCGGGCCGCGGCGGTCATCCGGCGCGGTCGCACGGCACCGACGGCGCGACGCCGCGCCCTGCGATGATGCGAGTTGAAGGATGACTGACACCAACGACCGGTCCCCTGTCTTCGTCCACCCGACGGCCGACGTGGAGGAGGGCGCCCAGGTCGGCGACGGCACCAAGGTCTGGCACCTGGCCCACATCCGCTCGACCGCGCAGGTCGGCGCCGGCTGCGTCATCGGGCGCAACGTGTACGTCGACGCCGGCGTCACGGTCGGTGACCTCGTGAAGATCCAGAACAACGTCTCCGTCTACCAGGGCGTGACCATCGAGGATGAGGTCTTCGTCGGCCCCTGTGCGGTCTTCACCAACGACTTCCGGCCGCGCGCCCAGAACCCGGACTGGGAGATCACGCCGACGATGGTGCGCAAGGGCGCCTCCATCGGGGCGAACGCGACCCTGGTGTGCGGTATCGAGGTCGGCTCCTACGCGATGATCGCCGCCGGCTCGGTGGTGACCCGCGACGTCGCCCCCTACCAGCTCGTCGTCGGCAACCCGGCGCGGCCGAAGGGTTGGGTCAACACCAAGGGCGAGGTCGTCTCCCGCGACCCGGCCAACCCGCCGGCTGAGCTGGCCCAGGGCTGATCGGGCGGGGCCCGGCACCGGGCAGCGCCCCGGGCCGTCAGACGCGACGGGCCCTGACCGGAGAGATCCGGTCAGGGCCCGTGGCGTCAGGTCGGCTCAGCCGCCGATGACCACGCGCCGGACGCCCGTCCAGCGGGTCGGGTCGGTGACCCGGCGGCCGTCGACCAGCACCGTCACGCCCGGCAGGTCGGCCGGGGCGAGGGTGCGGTACTCGGCGTGGTCCGCCTGGATCACGGCAGCGCCGATCGGCTCACCGTCGTAGCCCGGCAGGCCGTGTGCGACCAACTCCTCGTTCGTGTACATCGGGTCGGACACGTACGGCTTGGCGCCCCTGGCGCGCAGCGCCTCGACGGTCGGGAAGACGCCGGAGAAGGCGGTCTCCTTGACGCCGCCCCGGTAGGCGGCGCCGAGCACCAGCACCCCGACGTCGGTCAGGTCGCCGTACGCGGCGGCGAGCAGGTCGACCGCGTACTGCGGCATCGCGGCGTTGGCCTCGCGGGCCGAGCGCACGACGGTGGCCGCCGGGTCGTTCCACAGGTACATCCGCGGGTAGATCGGGATGCAGTGACCGCCGACCGCGATGCCCGGCGAGTGGATGTGGCTGTACGGCTGGGTGTTGCAAGCCTCGATCACCTTGGTGACGTCGACGCCGACGGTGTCGGCGAAGCGGGCGAACTGGTTCGCCAGGCCGATGTTGACGTCCCGGTAGGTCGTCTCGGCGAGCTTGGCGAGCTCGGACGCCTCGGCCGAGCCGAGGTCCCACACGCCGTTGGGGCGGTTGAGGTCGGGCCGCTCGTCGAAGTCCAGCACCGCCTCGTAGAAGCGCACACCGTGGACGGCGGACCCCTCGTCGACGCCGCCGACCAGCTTCGGGTAGCGGCGCAGGTCGGCGAAGACCCGGCCGGTGAGGACCCGCTCCGGGCTGAAGACCAGGTGGAAGTCCTTGCCGGCGGTGAGCCCGGAGCCCTGCTCGAGCATCGGCGCCCACCGGTTCCGGGTGGTGCCGACCGGCAGGGTGGTCTCGTAGCTGACCAGCGTGCCCGGCTTGAGGCCGGCAGCGATCGCGCGGGTCGCGTCGTCCATCCAACCGAAGTCCGGCACACCCTCGAGGTCGACGAAGAGCGGTACGACCACGACGACCGCCTCGGACTCGGCGACCGCCGCGGCGGTGTCCGTGGTGGCGCTGAGCAGCCCGGCGGAGACGACCTCCTTGAGCTTGGTGTCCAGGTCGGTCTCGCCGGGGAACGGCACCGCGCCGTCGTTGACCAGCTGTACGACCCGCTCGGAGACGTCGGCCCCGATCACCCGGTGCCCCTTCGACGCGAACTGCACGGCGAGCGGCAGTCCGATTTTCCCGAGGGCGACGACGCAGATGTTCATGACTACTACTTTCCTCCTAGTGGAAGCCTGCGCCGCAGGCGGGCCATCAGCCGGCGCGGCGTCACAGGTGCTACGGCGATCACGAGCTGACCCTTGTGGTTCGTCGTGGTGGTGATGACGTGCAGACGGGGACCGCGACGCACAAGGGTACGCTGCGGCACGGGCCGCGCCGTGCCACGCAGGGCCGCCCCGCCGCGGGTGCCGAGGGCCTCGACCTCGGCCCGGATGAGCCGGAGCTCGCCGCCCAGGGCGTTGTCGGCCAGCAACCCGGCCAGGGGGATCCGGGCGCGGACCGTGGTGCCGGTGGCGTCCGCGGTGAGGTCGACGGTGACGCCGACCGTGTCCCCCGCGCGGAGCCGGATCCCGGGCGCGAGCCGCGGGAGGTCCGAGCGCGGGCTGCGGGCGGTGACGGAGAGCGCCCGGTTCCCGTCGAGCGCCACCGAGATGGTGTCCAGCCGGGCGATCCAGTCCGCAGCCGTGTCGGTGATCTCGAACCAGCGGTCGGGCATGCCGAGCCGCTCGTCCCGGAAGCCGGGGTAGCCGGCGTACCAGCGGTCGCCCTCCACGACCGCCGGCGGGATGCCCACCTCGGCGTCCTGCCGGATCACCGCGAGCAGGTCATCCAGCCCGCCGTGCCAGGCGGCGCCGAGGCGCACCCGTGACTCGACGGGCAGCCGGTCGCGAATCTCGTCGGTCAGGTGGCGCTCGCCCAGGTGGCGGACGCCGAGACGGACCTGCTCCTGGGTCTGCCGGTCCAGCGACAGGAAGTCGTTCTCCAGGAGCTTGGCGACCTCCCAGGTGAAATGCCGCAGCAGCACGGCGTCGCGGCGCTTGCCCGGCTCGACGAGGCCGGCCACGAACTCGATGATCGACTCGGCGCAACGGAGGCGTTCCAGGTGCCGGCTGCGGTAGGTGATGTTGCGGGCGTTCAGCCGGCGGACCGCGTAGTAGTAGTCGTAGTCGGCCAGCACCGAGATGCGACGGGCCCGTACGCACGCCTCGATGGTGAACGGCTGGTCGCTTCCGACCGGCATGTCCTCGGGGTAGCGCAGGCCATACCGCTCGATCAGGGCCCGCCGGAAGAGCTTCGTGTTGGACAGCGACCACGGCAGGGCGGAGTCGAAGAGGTCCACGTCCGGCTCGGTGGTGGCGAAGATGGCCTGGTGGATGTAGCGGCTGTTGACCCCGACCGTGCGCCCCAGCACGACGTCCGAGTCGTACCGGTCGGCCGCCCCGACGAGCCGCTCCAGCGACTCTGGGCCGAGGTAGTCGTCGGAGCCGATGAAGAAGACGTACCGGCCGGTGGCCTGTTCCAGGCCCCGGTTGCTCGGCGCGGCCGGGCCACCCGAGTTGGGCTGGTGGATCACCTTGACGGTGCCCGGGTGGAGCCGGGCGAACCGGTCCAACTCCCGGCCGCTGCCGTCGGTGGAGCCGTCGTCCACCGCGATGACCTCCAGCCGGTCCCGGCCGATGGTCTGCTCGACGAGCGAGGTCAGACATCTGGTCAGGTAGGGCATGGTGTTGTAGACGGCGGTGATGACGGTCACGTCAGGCACGGTCACGTGCTGACCCCCACCGCCGGCTGCGCGCCGGTCGTCCCCGCAGTCGTGTTTCCGGCTGCCTCGGCGCGGATCGGCCGGGGCAGGCCGGGCAGCAGCCGGCGGTAGACGTCGTCCATCACCTTGGCCTGGGCCTCCCAGGTCCAGCTCTCCAGCAGACCCGGCTGGTCGTACACCGCGCGGTAGCGTGCGGGGTCGGCCAGCACCGCCCGGACGGCGCGCACGTAGTCGGCCACGTCCTCGGCCCGGAACACCTCGCCCTGACCGGTCGACCGGACGGTGCCGGCCATCGTCTTCACGTCGCTGACGATCAGCGGCAGCAGGGCGTGCGAGTACTCGAAGAACTTGGTGATCAGCGCGATCTCGTGGTTGGGCCAGTGATGGATCGGGATCACCCCGGCGTCCGCCGCCGACAGGAAGGGCACCACCTGCCAGTGCGCCACGTACGGCAGGGCGTGCACACGGTCGGCGACCCCGAGCTTGGCCGCCCGGGCGAGCACGTCGGAGACGTACGGGCCGGTCGGCTTGTTGACCACCAGCGCGACGTGCACTCCGGGCAGCTGCGGGAGCGCGTTGATCATGATGTCCAGCCCCCGCTGCCGCGCGGCGGCCCCGCTGTAGACCAGCAGCGGAACGTCGGCGCCGATACCGCAGAGCGCCCGCAGATCCGGCGCGGGAGCGTCCGGGACCAGCTCGCCGTGATCGGCGGCCGGGGCGTTGAGCACCACGTCTGGCGTCGTGGTCAGTCCGTGCTCACGCTGCAGCAGCTCGGCCAGACCGTCCGAGACGGTCATCACCGCGTCGGCGTGGCGGGCGTACTCCCGCTCGTGCGCCATGTGCGCGGGCAACCAGCGGGCGTTGTCCTGCCATGGCTTGAGCCCGGGCAGGAACTCGTGGGCGTCCCAGACCAGCTTGATCTCGCGCCCCTCGGCGGCGGCGCGGATCTTGGCGCGGGCGCCCACCCCGAGCATGCGGAAGTCGTTGGCGTGGATCAGGTCCGGCCGCAGCTCGTCGATCACCGGCCCGTAGGCGAGTTCGTAGTCCCACAGCCCCGGTTCCAGCCGCCGCCAGGCACCGTCACCCTTGACCGCCTGCCAGAACAGGGTGTACGCCCGGTCCCAGGGGTTACGGAAGCGCCGCCGGCGGTGCGCCTGCGTCAGCATCCAGTAGCGCAGGGAGACCCACTTGCCGACTGCCCGCGCGGCGAGCTCCTCGGCCCGCAACACGCGCCGACGCAGGCCGAGTCGCGGCGTCGCCGAATCGGCTACGGCGAGCTGCGCCGCCCGCACCGCCAGGTCCGCCCGCCACGCCTTGACGCTCTGCTGCCGGTGCGCCGCGATCCCGCTGGGCGGGTACGCCAGCGGCCAACGCAGCCAGGCGCGGCGGAACTCGTGCCGGCGGCGGGCGAGCGGGGCGGGCATGGCCAGCAGGCGCACCTCGGCGCGGCCGAGCTGCCACGTCTGCGGCAGGCTGCCCGGCGATCGGCCCAGCAGGACCACCTCCCAGCCGGCCTCCGCGGCCGAGCGGGCGGCCTTCTGCACCCGAGAGTCACCGTTGACGCCGTTGTCGACCAACATGACAACCCGCCCGCACGGCTGTGCGGCAGCGCGGTCCATCGCCATCGTGCCCGTTACCGCCTCTCTGCGAACCTCTGGTTTGCCTAGGGGACGGCCCGCGCCGACCGGGGCCGTCGACCCCACACGCCGCAGCCGGCCCGCGAGCCCCCGCGAGTCTACGCGAGGCTCTCCCCGACCTGCCTCCACCTCACCTCGCCCTTTGCGGACGATTCGTCGCAACCGGCCTCCCGGTCCGCAGCGGCGCCCGCCACGGACCGGGAGGCGGTCAACGCGACACGGGCTCCGGCGGCACGAGGGATGTGGTGACCATCAGGTCCGGCCGCAGGCGCCCCAACTGCCACGCGATCGACACGCCGAAGACCCCGGCCACCACCACCCGCTCGGTCCGCGAAAGGTCCAGCTTCGGCAGCACGTCCCGGCGCACGATCCGCCACAGCACGTGCGAGCGCACCACGCGGTAGCCGGGGTAGAAGACCGAGGTGTGGAACCACCGGGCGAACGAGCCGTGGGTGCGCTCCAGCCGGGAGACGAACAGCTCCGGCCAGAGCGACTCACTCGCGCGAGCCCGCTTGCGGGTCACGGAGAGGGCCTTCCCCGGCGCCCGGTAGACGAACAGGTGCTCGGTCCAGAGCACCGGCCGCCGGCGCTCTGCGGTGTCCAGCCGCAGCAGGCGGACGCGCTCGTCGACCTCGGAACGGCGCCACTGCAGGGGGTCATTGGTGATCACGTCGACGCCGTAGCCGCGCTCGACGAGGCGCCGGACGTACTGCCGAACGACCTTGAACTGCGGCGGGCTGATCGCCACCAGCACCACCCGCGGTGCGGCCGGATCGTCCGAGCTGGTCGGCGCGGCGCCGGCGATCACCGGGGCGGTCGGCGCGGCCACGTGGCCCGCAGCGGTCGGGACGGAGGCCGGGACGGCCACCTCGACCGGTGCGAGCTCCGGCGCCGCGTACACCTCCCTGAGCCGGGCCGCAACCGCCTCCCGCCCGTACCGCTGGACCAGGCTCGCCCGGGCGGCCGGCAGGTCCAGCTCGTCGATCCGCTTGCGGAGTTCCCGGAAGCCCTCCACGAGCACCGCCGGATCCTCGCTGATCTCGACTAGGAGGCCGGCGCGCCCGTTCAGCCCGCTCAACGTCTCCTGCGGCCCCTCGCTCGCCGCCACCAGGACCGGCGTGCCGCAGGCCACCGCCTCCACCACGGTCATCCCGAAGGTCTCGGCCGGGCTGGCGTGCACCAGCAGGTCGTGCGTCCGCATCAACTCGGGCACCTCGGAAGGCGCGACCGCCGGGCGGAGGTCCATCCGGTTTCCGTACGGGCTACGCGTGATCTCCTCGCGGATGTGCTCGACCAGCGGTCCAGCGCCGACCAGCGTCAGCGTGGCCTCCGGCTCTTCGGCCGCGACCGCGAGGAACGCGGCGAGCAGCCGGTCGACGCCCTTCTGCGCGCTCAGCCGGCCGACGTACAGCCAGCGCAGCAGATCCCGTGGCGGCTTCGGCCGCGGCGCGAATTCGGTGAAGTCGATCGCGTTCGGGATGACGCGCAGCTTGTGGGCGTGGTGCGGGAATGCGTCGCGTACCTGGTCGTGCAGGTGCCGGCTGACGCAGAGGAACACGTCAGCCCGGTGCAGCGCCTCCTCGTAGAGCCGGCGCGCGGCGGGCTGCTTGAAGATCGCCTCCAAGAAGCTGGCGTGCTCTGTGACGACGACCCGGGCGTCGGGCCGGGCCAGCCGCTGGGCAACGACCCCGCCGTAGATGCCGGTGTGGGCGTGCACGAGCGGGGCCTCGATCTGTCCCGTCGGCAGGGTCCGCCGCATGGCCTCGACGTGGCCGAGCGCCCAGGCGGCGTAGTCGCGCCGGGACGAGATGGGCACCGGAACCCGGGTGACCTCCCCCGCCGCCGTGTCCTGAATCAGCGGGCCGACGCGGTCGGTCAGCCGGCGGGCCGCGACGGAGATCGCCTCGACATTCGGTGCGTCGTAGCGGTAGGGCCAGTCCTCGGTGTGCAGGACTGAGATCCGGGGGTGGTCCCGCCGCACCGCCCCGATGGTGGCCTGAACGAAGGCGCCAGCCAGCGCGTTGTTGGCCGACGGGTACCAGGGCGTGACGACGGCCAGGTCCGCGGGGGCCGGGCGGCGCCGCGGCTCCGCCGTCGGTTCGAAGGCGACGGTGAGGTCTCCGCGCCGCGCGGCGGCGTCCCAGGCCGCCGGGAAGGCGTACGGGTCGCCGACCACGAGCAGGTCGGCGTCGTGCAGCGGCCCGTTGCGGTCGCGCAACAGCCGCCGGGCGGCGCGTGACGCGGCGCGCGAGTCGGGGGCGTCGACCGGGTGCACCGGCACGTCCCGCGGCACCTCGACGTCGCTCCACTCGGGCAGGTCGGGCGCGACGAGCACGACCTGCGCACCGTCGGCTGTAAGCTGCGCCATGTGCCGCTCGGCCGCCCGGACCCGGTGCGGGCCCAGCGCCATGAAAACGACCTTACCGGGATTCGCACTCAACGGGACTCCTCCACCAGCGCACGCATCCGGGCCTCCCACGGCTGCAGGGTCGCGGTCCGGGTGTACTTCTCGGCATGGGCCTGGGCGGCGGCGTGCCGGGACGGGTCCAGCTCGCGAGCCGCCTTGGCCGCGGCCACGAACGACTCGGCCACGGACTCCGCATCGAGCCGTTCTGCGGCGAACCAGAGCGGGTAGCCCTCCAGCACCTCGGCGGCGGCGATGTCCGGCCGGTGCACTGAGACGATCGCTTTGCCCGAGGCCATGTACTCGAACACCTTGCCAGACGTGACGTACTTCGCGCCGGGGACGCAGAAGACCAGCGCGTCCGTCTCCCCGTACACCCGTGCCACGTCGGCCTTCCCGAACGAGCCGCGGTAGCGGACCCCGACATCCTCGTGGACGGCCAACTGCTCCCGCAGCGTCTCCGCGGTCTGGGCGAAGAAGCCGAGGTGGCCGTGCACGTGCAGTTCGGCGTCCGCCAGCAGCGGGTCCCTGCGCGCCAGACGCCACCCCTCGAAGAGCTCGTCGAGTGGCAGATACGGGGTCACGGTGCCGAGGTAGCCGAAGCGCAGCGGACGATCCGGCACCGGCGGCTGGAACGCGGGGCGGCCGACGAACTCCGGCTCCCAGCCGTTCGGCACCACGGTCATCCGGTCGGCGGCGAACGGGTACTGCTCGGCGTACCACTGCCGCATGCCGTCGTTGACGAACACGACCTCGGCGGCGTCCCGCACAATCCGGGACTCCCAGCTGGCGGTGCGCGTTCCGGGGCCGAACCGGACCTGCTCGGTGAACTGGTTGAACGTCCACGCGTCGCGGTAGTCGACCGAGTAGGGCACCCGCCACGCCCGGCCCAGGAACCAGGCCGCGGCGAAGGACACGAACGGGTTGCCGGTGGCGATGACCAGGTCGAAACGGCGGCGGGTGTGCAGCTTGAACGCCCGGCTCAACAGACCGGGGATCCACCCGATGTAGTGCTCCGGCAGGAACCATTTCTGCATCCGCCGGTAGAACCGGTCAGCCACCACGGGCACGGCCTTGCGCAGCCGGCTGAACCGGCGGACGTCCGTCTCCCAGTGGTAGTTGTTCATCGGGGGCCGCTCGACGCGCACCCGGGGGTCGACCGTCGCCTCCAGGGTCTCGTCGGCACCACCATCCAGGTAGTAACTGAAGAACTCCCGGGGCGCGGTGATGACGGTCACGTCCCAGCCCGCCTCAGCGTAGTGATTGGCCGTGGCCCGGGCCCGGAAGACACCACTTCCCCGGCTGGGCGGGAAGAAGAAGGCCAGGTAGAGCAGGCGGGGACGGCGACCCTCGCGCCCCGCGGTCTCCTGCGGGCCGGCAGTCGGCGCACTGTCGTCACCGGCGGATCCTGTCGACAGCTCGGCCGCGCTCACTTGTGTGGGGCCGGTCGACTTCACGTCTCGTCGCATCGCGCTTTCTTTGGTCGGTGTCATGGCCGCGGCGGGAACCGGGCCGGCGGTCGGCGAACTCAGGCGGAAAGCGTGCTCCCAGTCTCGACATGGTGCCGCACGTTTGCCGCACCGGCCTCGGCGGCGGGTCCGGTGGAACCGTCGGCCGCGGCGGGCAGGAGCCGCGAGTACAGGTCGTCCAGCACCCGCGCCTGCGCCTCCCAGGTCCAGCCCGACAGCAGTCCGGGCTGCTCGTACGCCGCCCGGTACGGCTGCGGGTCGGCCAACACGTGACGGACCGCACGAACGTAGTCCGCCACGTCCTCCGCCCGGAACACCTCACCCTGGCTCGTCGACCGCACCGTCGACGCCATTGTCTTCACGTCGCTGACGACCAGCGGCAGTCGGGCGTGCGAATACTCGAAGAACTTCGTGATCAGCGCGATCTCGTGGTTCGGCCAGTGGTGGATCGGGATCACCCCGACGTCGGCGCCGGCCAGGAAGGGTACGACCTGCCAATGCGGCACATATGGCAGCACATGCACCCGGTCGGCCACCCCGAGCTCCGCGGCCCGGGCGAGCAGCCCCTGGACGTAGGGCCCGTCCGGCCGGTTGACGACGAACGCGGCGTGCACGCCGTCGAGCTGGGGCAGCGCCTCGACCATCGTACCCAGCCCACGCTGCTCGGCCGCGGCCCCGCTGTAGACCACCAGCGGCACCGTCGGCCCCACCCCGCACCGGGCGCGCACGTCCGGCACCGGTTCGCCGTCGTCCGCCGGCTGATCGGGCTGCGCCTCCGGGGCGTTCAACACCACCGTCGGCAGCTCGGGGAGGCTGTGCGTGGAGCGCAGCAACTCGGCCAGCGAGTCCGAGACGGTCAGCACCGCGTCCGCGTACGGCGCATACTCCCGCTCGTGGGCGACGTGCGCCGGCAGCCACCGGGCGTTGTGCGCGACCGGCCGCACGCCGGGCAGGAACTCGTGGGCGTCCCACACCAGCTTGATCTCGCGCCCCTTGGCGCGGGCCCGGACCTTGGCGCGGGCCCCCACCCCGAGCATCCGGAAGTCGTTCGCGTGGATCAGATCCGGCGCCAGTCGGTCGACCAGCGTGCCGAACGCCAGCTCCCAGTCCCACAGGCCCGGCGCCAGGCGCCGCCACGCCCGGTCACCCATCACCCGCTGCCAGAAGGCCGTGTACGTCCGGTCCCAGGGCCCGTCCAGCCGCCGGGGCGAGCGCTTGTGCTGGGCGACGCGATAGTCGACCCAGCGCTCCAGCAGCCCGGCCGCGAACTCCTCCGCCCGCAGCCGCGGCGACGCGCCGGACCGCGCCGTACGCAGGCGCAGATCGGCCCGCCAGGCGCGCACCCACTGCATGCGGTGGCCGGCCAGCCCACCCGGCGGGTACGCCAGCGGCGCGCGCAACCAGCGGCGGCGGTACTCGTGCCGGTGCTTGGCCAGGGTGGCCGGGACGGGCAGCAACCGGACCTCAGCGTCCCCCAGTTGCCAGCTCTCCGCGAGCCCGGAGGGCGACCGGCCGAGGAGGGTGACGTCCCAGCCCGCAGCGGCGGCGGACCGGGCGGACTTCTGGACCCGGGAGTCACCGGTGACGCCATTGTCCACCAGCATCACGATTCGTCCGCGCCGGGCGCCGTTGGCACCTGTGGACATCATCCGGCCCGCGTCCCTCCCCGTTGTCTCCCGCCCCAGCGGGGGCCTGGCGAGTCTACGGTAGCCACTCCCCGGACTGGCTAGACTCCCACTGTAAGGTAGCCGCAGCGCATGATCAGCGCCGGCCCGCCCACGTCGGGGGCCGGGACGCGCGGCACGACATCGGCCCCGTGCCCGCCCGCAGGACTTGGAGTACCGCCACGTGAAGGTCGTCAGCATCGTCGGCGCCCGACCCCAGCTGGTCAAGCTGGCACCGCTCGCCGGCGCCTTCGCCGGCACGGAGCATCGGCACGTCATCGTGCACACCGGCCAGCACTACGACGCCGACCTGTCCGACGTGTTCTTCACTGGTCTCGGCATCCCCACGCCCGACGTCCACCTGGGGATCGGCTCGGGCAGCCACGGAGCGCAGACGGGGCACGCGCTCGCCGCCCTCGACCCAGTGCTGGCCGCCGAGCGGCCCGACTGGGTGCTCGTGTACGGCGACACCAACTCGACGCTGGCCGGAGCGCTGTCCGCGGTGAAGCAGCACCTGCGGGTCGCTCACCTGGAGGCCGGGCTGCGCTCGTTCAACCGGCGGATGCCAGAGGAGCACAACCGGATCCTCACCGACCACGCCGCCGACCTGCTGCTGGCGCCCACTGAGGAGGCCATGCGGCACCTCGCCACCGAGGGCCTCGCGAGCAGGTCGGTGCTGGTGGGTGACGTCATGGTGGATGTCTGCCTTACCGTGCGGGACACCGTGCTCGCCGGCGGCCAGCCCGCGCCGGCGCTGCCCGCGGGGATCGACCCCACCGAGCCGTACCTGGTCGCCACCCTGCACCGGGCGGAGAACACCGACGACCCCGAGCGGCTCGCCGCCCTGGTCGACGCGCTGGCGGCCCTGCCGGTGCCGGTGGCGCTCCTCGCCCACCCGCGGCTGACGGCCCGGGCCGAGGAGTACGGCGTGAAGCTGGACCAGGGAGCGCTACGGGTCGGCCGGCCGCTGCCGTACGCGGGCATGGTGGCCGCGGTGCTCGGCTCGGTGGGCGTGGTCACCGACTCCGGTGGGCTGCAGAAGGAGGCGTACCTCCTCGGCCGGCTGTGCACGACCCTGCGCCCACAGACCGAGTGGCCGGAAACCCTCAGCGGCGACTGGAACCGCCTCGTTCCCGACCCCCACCTGCTGGGGACGGCGACCTTGGCGGCGACGGCCACCCGCCCGACCCCGACCACCGCCCGCGGCGAGCCCTTCGGCGACGGGCGGGCCGCCCACCGGGTGGTACGGGTCCTGGCCGACGCCCTCGCCTGACCCCGCGCACGACGCCCCTCACCCCAGCCGGAAGAGATCCCCAGCGCACGATGCAGAGCAGACTTCCCCCCCTCGCCGCCCTGACCCTGGCCGGCCGCCGTCGGCCCCGTCGGGGCGCCCGGCCGCATGTCATCTACCTGGCCATCGGCTTCCCGCCGGCGGCGAAGAGCTCCGCCTACCGGATGCGCGAGACCGCCAACCAGTTCGCCGCGGCCGGCTGGGACGTCACGGTCATCACCCTCGCGGACGAGTCCTGGGAGCGGGAGTACGGGCTCGACCACACCCTCTCCGAGGGCGTCGACCCGCGCATCGTCATCGAACGGCTGACGCTCGCCCGGGCGGATCTGGAGACCGACATCCGGGCGTTCTCCGAGGCCCGCTCGCTGCACCCGCAGCAGTGGATCGAGCAGCAGCGCCGGCAGGAGCTGCAGACCTTCCCGGAACCGGTCTTCGGGGGCTGGCGCCCGGAGCTGGAGAAGGCGGTGCTGCGCGTCCACCGGGACCACGCGGCGGACCTGCTCATGACGACCTGCGCCCCGTACGTCAACCTCGCGGCGACCTGGCGGCTGTGGCAGGAGTACCGGGTGCCGTACGTGGTGGACTTCCGCGACGGTTGGTCCGTGGACGTGATCGGCGGCGGGGCGGCCTTCGCCAAGGACTCGCCAGCGGGCCGCTGGGAAGAGAAGGTGCTGGCCGAGGCCCGGGCGGTGTGGTGCGTCAACGAGCCCATCGCCGACTTCTACCGCGAGCGGTACCCGACGCTGCGCGACCGGGTGCGCGTCGTGCGCAACGGCTACGACGAGGACTGCGTTCCGGGGAGCACCCACCGCGCCGACCCCGCCGCGGGGCTGACCTTCGGCTACCTCGGATCGATCAACTTCTCGCCCGCGCTGCTCGACTCGGTGCTCACCGCATGGCGTATGGCCCGCCGGGAGCATCCCCTGCTCGCGAAGAGCCGGTTCGAGGTACGCGGGCACATCGGCGCGGGCGCGCTGCGCGAGGCGAACGCGCACATGGAACTGCTGCGGGCCGCCGCGGGCGACAGCGTCGAGTTCGGCGGGCCGCTGGCCAAGGCGGAGGTCGCCGCCGCCTACGGCCGCTGGGACGCGCTGGTGCTGATGCTGGTGGGTGGCCGTTTCGTCACCTCCGGCAAGGTGTACGAGTACGCCGCCAGCGGGCTGCCGGTGGTGTCGGCGCACGAGATCGACCATGACGCCGCGACCGTGCTCGCCGGCCACCCCCTCTGGACCGGGGCGGTGGGACTGGACCCGCGCCGGCTCGCGGACTCGTTCGCCGTGGCGGCACGGCTCGCCGTCGAGGCGACGGACGAGCAGCGGGCGGCCGCCCGGGCGCACGCCCGCCGGTACACCCGCCGCGCGCAACTCGCCCCCGCCGTCGCCGAGGCGACCGCGGTGGTCACCGGTGCGGCGGCCACCGGCCACGGCAGTGACGGCACCTCCATCGAAGGCGGACAGGCATGACGAAGGTGCTCATCGTGGTCGGTGAGCGGCCACAGCAGAAGTCGGTGCTCCTCGAGGCGCTGCGTCGGTTCCGTGACCAGGGCGCCTCGATCGGCATCGTCGGCGACGTCGACTCTGACGCGCTGGCCCTGGACCCCGGCCTCGCCGACGTCCGCGCGCTCCCCGCCGAGCCGGCGGACCCGCGGCTGCGCCGGGCCCTGGCCCGGATCCCCCAGCCGTCCCGTGCCCTGTGGCTGCGGGCCTGGGCTGATCCGTGGACCCGCCGCTGGGTGCGGACCGCCGACGTGCTGGTCGCGCTCGATTCGACGGCCGTCCACGCGGTCTGGGAGATGGCGCAGCGGCAGCCCCGGGCGGACGCCTGCAACGGGATCGGGGCGGCTGGGCGGATCGTCCGGGCCCGGCAGGAGGGGACGCACCGGGTCGCCCGGCCGGCGTCGGAGCGGCTGTCGGCCCGGGCGGGCATCGTCGTACGCGGGGCGCGGCGGGCGGCGGTGACCGGGGCCCGCGAGTCGCTGGAGGCGGCCATGGCGCCGGCGGTGCTCCGCAGCCGCATCGGCGGTCGGCTGTGGCGCTCGGCGGTGGCTGCCCCAGGTCTGCCGGAGCGGGTACGGGTTGCCCTCGCGTACCGCGTGCACCTGCGGTCGGTGCAGGCGGGTCGCCCCAGCCTCGCGGCCGCGACGACCGCCGCCGCCGCGGATCGGATCGGCGGCCGCAAGAGCCGGGCCGACCTGCTGTCCAGAGAGGCCGCCGGGGAACTCGACCTGGGTCAAGTCCCGGTCTGCCTCACCGAGGCGGTCGCGGCCGAACTCGCGCTCGCCGACGAGCTCCTTCCCCGGCAGAAGGCCCGCGCGGCGAAGTCGTTGTACAAGGCGATGCGGTTGCTGTTCCACCGGGTGCCGCACTTTGATCAGCTCTCCTCACCGCTGGCCGAGCGGCCGGCCGAGTTCCTGGCCCCGCTGCGGGCCAGCGCGACCGCCCGGGCACTGGCCACCCCGCGCGGCCGGGCGACGCCCGCGGCGACGCCCGCGGCGGACCGGCCGCTGCGCCTGCTCCTCATGACCAACGGCAACGCCCATTTCCTGCAGGAGATCAAGCAGCGGTACGCCGAGACGCCCGGCGTCGAGCTGCGCTACCTGCACCTGGCCGACGATCCGGTCGCCGCGCCGCTGACCCGCAACCCGGCCGGCATCGTCGAGCATCTCGTCGCCGGCCAGAGCGAGTACGGCAACCGGGTCGAGGAGTGGCTACGCCCGCACGTGGACTGGGCGGACACCCTCTTCGTCGACTGGTGCGTCGCCGCTGCCGCGATGACCACTCTGGTTGATCCCGGCGACACCCGGGTGGTCATGCGGCTGCACAGCTTCGAGGCGTTCAGCTACTGGCCGCACCTGATCGACTTCTCCCGGGTGGACGACCTGGTCTTCGTCTCGGACCACCTCCGGGACCTGACCTGCGAGGTGGTGCCGGCGCTCACCGGTGAGCAGGCCCCCCGCCTGCATGTCATCCCGAACGCGATGGACCTGCGGCGCTTCGACCGCCCGAAGGCCCCGTCCGCCCGGTTCGCTCTGGGTCTGATCGGCACCAGCGCCGTGGCCAAGGACCCGCGCTGGGCGATCGAGGTGCTCCGCCGGCTGCGGGCGGACGACGAGCGGTACCGGCTGATGCTGGTCGGCGGCGGCCTCGACCCGAAGGCGAGCGAGTCCGTCCGCCGCTACCAGGCGGCGTTGTCGGCGGATCTGGCCGAGCTTGAGCCGTCCGGCGCGGTGATCCGGATCGGGCACGTCGACGACGTTCCCGGGGTGCTGAGCGACCTCGGCGTCATCCTCAGCAGTTCGGTGCGGGAGAGCTTCCACTGCGCACTGGTCGAGGGCGCGGCCAGTGGCGCCGTCCCGGTCGTGCGGGACTGGCCGTTCTTCGCCGGCCGGGAGACCGGAGCCCGGACGCTGTTCCCCGCCGACTGGGTGGTCGGCACCCCGGCGGAGGCGGCGGAGCGGATCCGGGCGGCCACCGCCAGCGAGGACGTCTGGCGGGCGGAGGGCGCCGCCGCGGCCGGACACGCGACGAAGACCTGGGACTGGAGCGTCGTTCAACACGACTTCGACGAGCTGTTCCTGCCGGGCGGCCGAGGGTGAGTGCCGGCCCGACGGGCCGACTGCGGCCGGTCGGGCCGACTGCGCGGAGGCACCACCGGCGGCACGGGGCAGAGTCCTTGCCGGTGACCCGTCAGCCCGCGGCCACTGCCGCCCCGGCGCGCCCCGCGGCCGGCAACGCCAGGTCGGGTCGGACCCGGCGGTAGACGCCTTCCAGCACCTCGGCCTGCGCTTCCCAGGTCCAACTGTCCAGCAGGCCGGGGCGGTCGTATGCGGCGCGGTACCGCGCCGGGTCGGCGAGCACCGCCTGCACCGCGCGGATGTAGTCCGCGACGTCCTCGGCGCGGAAGACCTCGCCCTGGCCGGTCTCCCGGACCGTGTCGGCCATCGTCCGGACGTCACTCACGACGATCGGCAGCCGTGCGTGGGAGTACTCGAGGAACTTCGTGATCAGCGCCAGCTCATGGTTGGGCTTGTGGTGGATCGGGATGACCCCGGCATCCGCGCTGGCCAGGAAGGCCGGTACCCGCCAGTGTGGTACGTACGGCAGCAGGTGCACCCGGTCGGAAACCCCGGCCTCGACGGCCCGGGCCCGCAACGCCTCGGAGGCCGCGTTGCTCGCGGTGGGGTGCAGGGTGACCAGGGCGACGTGCACCTTCTCCAGCTGCGGCAGCGCATCGATCATCAGCTCGACGCCCCGGGACGGGTTCACCCCGCCGCAGTAGACCAGCAACGGCGTCTCCGCGTCGATGCCGCATCTGCTGCGGACGTCCGTGCCGTCGTCGTCGAGGACGCCGGCGACCGGTCGGGGCGGGGCGTTGAGCACCACGTCGGGGCGGACCGGGAGTCGATGGGTGCGTTGCAGCAGCTCAGCCAGGGTTGCCGAGACGGTGATGACCGCGTCCGTCGCCCCGATGTACTCCTCCACGTGCGCGACCTGGGCGGGCAGCCAGCGGGGATTGTCGGCGCGGCCGAGCACGCCGCCGACGAACTCGTGCGCGTCCCAGACCAGTCTGGTGCCGAGCCCGCGAGCCCGCGCCCGCCGGGCCGCCCGGGCGCCCACGCCGATCATGCGGAAGTCGTTGGCGTGGATGATGTCCGGCGCCAGCTGGTCGATGACCGGGCCGAACGCCAACTCGTAGTCCCACAGCCCGCGGTCCAGCCGCCGCCAGCTTCGCGGGCCGAGGACCGCCTGCCAGAACCGGATCGACGTGCGGGTGATGAGGTCGTCGGGGTTCTGCTGACGCAGCCGGAGGCGGTGCAGCTCACCGCCCCGGAACTTGGCCCAGCGGCCGAGCGCCTTGGCGGCCAGCGAGGCCGGAGGGGCGAGGAGGCCGCCGAGGCGCTGGGTGAGCGACGCGGTGCCGGAGCGGCGGGCGACCGCGAGGGCCACCCGCCGTTCCTCGACCGCCGCTTGCGAGGCCTTCATCCGCTGGATCCGGTAGCCGCCGTGCCGCCCGGGCGGGTACGCCAGCGGCCGGCGCAACGAGCGGTGGAACTGGCTGGGGTGCTGGCCGAGTGACCGGGGAACGCGGATCAGCCGGACCCGCGCGTCCCCGATCGACCAGCTCTCCTGCGCACCGTTGCTGAGGGCGGCACCGAGCAGCACGACGTCCCATCCCGCCTCCGCTGCCGAACGGGCCGCCTTCTGGACCCGCGAGTCGCCCTGCACACCGTTGTCGACGAGCATGACGACGCGGCCCCGGGTTGGACGCGACGCACTACCGGCTTCCATCAGTTGCCCTGTCTCCTCGTGCCGTCCGCCGTCAGGACGCGACGGCGGCCTGCAGCGGGTTGGCGCTGTCCGTCGGCGCGACCGAGACGGTCACCCCGGCCGACGCCGACTCCAGCAGCGCGGCAGCAACCTGCACGGTCCGCAGGCCCTGCCGCAGGGTGACGATGTCGCTCTCTTTGCCTTCGACCGCGTCACGGAAGCGCTCATGCTCGACCAACAGCGGCTCCCGCTTCGGAATCGCGTAGCGGATCATGTCGCCGGTCGCGACGCCCCGGAACGTCCGCAGCGCCTCCCACTCCATGTCGATGGCCGCGTTGGCGTAGAAGGTGAGATCGGCGGTGAGCGTGTCCGCGACGAAGCAGCCCCGGTCGCCGGTGATCACGGTGGAGCGCTCCTTGAGCGGGCTCAGCCAGTTCACCAGGTGGCTGACCATCGTGCCGTCGGACAGCTGCCCGACCGCGGAGACCATGTCCTCGTGCAGCCGGCCGCTGCGGGACACCGTCCGGGCCGACACCGAGGTGTACTCCCGCCCGGTCACCCAGCCGGTGAGGTCGATGTCGTGGGTCGCCAGGTCCATGACCACGCCGACGTCGGCGATCCGGTGCGGGAACGGGCCCTGCCGCCGGGTGACCACCTGGTACATCTCGCCCAGCTCACCGGCCTCGAGGCGCACCCGCAGGCTCTGCAGCGCCGGGTTGTACCGCTCGATGTGGCCCACGCCGGCTACGAGGCCGGCCGTCTCGAACGCCTCGACCAGGCGGACCGACGCCTCCACCGACTGCGCCAGCGGCTTCTCGATCAGGGCGCTGACACCGTTGCGGGCCAGCTCCACACCGGTCTGCTCGTGCAGCGCGGTGGGGCAGGCGACGACCGCGTAGTCGATGCCGAGGGCGAGCAGGTCCTCCAGCGCGGGCAGCACCGGCGCGCGCAACTGCCCGCTCGAGTCACCGGCCGGGTCGACGATGCCGACCAGCTCCACGCCGTCCAGGCCGGAGAGCACCCGGGCGTGGTTGCGCCCCATCGCGCCCAGGCCGATCAGGCCGGCGCGCAACCTCTTGCCGCGGCTCATCGGGCGCCCCCGGCGAGGTTCGCGCCGCCGGCGAGGTTCGCGCCCTCGGCGATCCGCTCCAGGTCGTCCGAGCTCAGCGACGGGTGCACGGGCAGCGAGACCACCTCGGCGGCGGCCCGCTCGGTCTCCGGCAGCTCCCAGGGACCGGGCTTGCCGTCCTCCATCAGGTACGGCTTCAGCCGGTGGATCGGGGTCGGGTAGTAGACGGCGTTGCCGATGCCCAGCTCCGTGAGGCGCTTCTGGGCCGCGTCCCGGTCGCTCCGAACCCGGACCGTGTACTGGTGATAGACGTGCACCGCGCCGTCGGCGACCGGCGGGGTCACCATGCCGGTGATCTTCGAGTCGAGGAACTTGCCGTTCGCCTGGCGCTGCGCGGTCCACTCCGGGAGCTGGCGCAGCTGCACCCGGCCGATCGCCGCCGCCACGTCCGTCATCCGCATGTTGGCGCCGACGACCTCGTTGGCGTACCGCTGCTCCATGCCCTGGTTGCGCAGCAGGCGGAGGGTACGCGCGAGACCGGCGTCGGCGGTGGTGACCATGCCGCCCTCAAGGCTGTGCATGTTCTTCGTGGGGTAGAAGCTGAAGCAGCCGGCGGTGCCGAAGGCGCCCACCGGCGTGCCGCCCAGGGCGGCCGCGTGCGCCTGGGCCGCGTCCTCGACCACGGCCAGGCCGTGCCGCTCTGCGATCGGCATGATCCGGTCCATGGCGGCCGGGTGGCCGTACAGGTGGACCGGCATGATGGCCACCGTGCGGGGCCCGATCGCCGCCTCGACGGCCGCCGGGTCCACGCAGAAGCTGCCGGGCTCGATGTCCACGAAGACCGGTGTGGCGCCGACCAGGCGGACGGCGTTGGCGCTCGCGGCGAACGAGAACGAGGGCACGATGATCTCGTCACCGGGGCCGAAGCCGAGCGCCATGAGGGTGAGCTGCAGGGCGGACGTGCCGGAATTGACCGCCACACAGTGGCGGCCGGCGACGAAGTCGCCGAACTCCTGCTCGAAGGCCGCCACCTCAGGGCCTTGGACGACCATCCCGCTTCGCAGGACCCGCACAGCCGCCTCGATCTCGGCCTCGCCGATCACCGGCCTGGCTGGGGGGATGAACTCTGCATTCGGCCCAGACATGGGCTTCCTCCTGTCGGTTGGAACTCGTCCGGCCGCGATGCTAACCGGTACGGATTGGGGTGGGATGGGCGGTACGGATGGGACGTGGCTGCCGTGCGCGTCACTGCTGCTGGGCAAGGAGCCGCCCCTCGTCACCCTGGCTCGGTATGGGCATCTGGCAGGCGGCCTGGAGTGCGCCGGCGACGGCCGCGGCGAGCCGTGGCATATCGGCGGGGTCGAGCGGCACCCGCGCGATGGCCAGCCGCCAGTAGAGCGGGCCGACGATCAGGTCGGTGGCGGCGACGGGGTCGATCGCCGTCAACTCGCCCCGCGCCACGGCGAGTCCGATCAGCCGCTCCCCCAGCGCCTGCTGGTTGTTGCGCAGCACCTGCTGCAGGGTCTGCCCGATCTGCGGGTTGCGGGCGGCCTCGGCCAGCAGATCCGGGATGATCTGTGACGCCAGCGGGTGGCGTAGGGCGCGTGACATGATCATGTAGAGCACCTCGAGGTCGCCGTTGAGACTGCCGGTGTCCGGCAGCAGCAGGCGCTGACCGGCGACCGACGCGACGATCTCCAGGACCAGGTCAAGCTTGGAACTCCAGCGGCGGTAGACGGCGGCCTTGCTCACCCGGGCTCGCCGGGCCACCGCCTCGATCGACAGCCGCGCGTAGCCGCCGACGGCGAGTTCGTGCATGACGGCGTCCCGGATCGCGCTGGTGATGTCGTCTCGGAGCACCGCCGCGCCGGCCGGAGCACGCCTCTTCTCGGTCGCCACGTGGAACAATGTAGCGCAGCGACGGAACGGTTGCGTCGCGACGTGACGATGGACTACCTTGCGTCCAGCGCGAGCGGGCGGGGCGAGGGCTGCCGCGCCCCGCCTTCCGTTGTCGCGCTCATCCCGCACACCGAAAGATCGGAGCGCCTACCCATGGCCCACACGGCGGTGGCCGACCCCGACTCAGGACTGACGCAGGCGCAGCTCGCCGCGCGGTACGGCCTGAGCTTCGCCGGGGCGAGGCCTACTCTGGCCGCGTACACGCGGCAGCTGTGGTCCTACCGACACTTCATCGCGGCGTACGCGAACGCCAAAGTGGTGGCGTCGTTCAGCACTGCCCGGCTCGGCCGGCTCTGGCAGGTGCTGACACCGCTGACCAACGCGGCCGTCTACTTCCTCATCTTCGGTGTGATCCTCAACACCAGGGCCGGCGTCAGCAACTTCATCGGCTACCTCTGCATCGGCCTCTTCGTCTTCACCTTCACGTCGGCCGCGGTCTCCGGTGGGGTGCAGGCCATCAGCGGGAACCTGGGCATGATCCGGGCGATGCACTTCCCCCGGGCCTGCATGCCGCTGGCGGTCGTCCTGACCCAGCTCCAGCACCTGCTAACCGCCATGGTGGTCCTGGTCGGCATCGTGTTGGTGACCGGCGAGCCGATCACCGTGGAATGGCTGCTCGTGCTGCCCGCGATGGCGCTGCAGTCGATCTTCAACGCCGGGCTGGCGCTGGGGATGGCCCGGCTCGGCGCCAAGATCGTCGATTTCAAACAGCTGATGCCGTTCATCATGCGGACCTGGATGTACGCCTCCGGCGTGCTCTACAGCGTGGACAAGTTCGCCCAGAACATCCACAACCCGGTACTGATCGAGATCGTGCACGCCAACCCTCTGCTGATCTACATCGAGCTCATCCGGCACGCGCTGATGGAGACCGCGCCGCTCACCTCGTCGCCCCCCCAGATCTGGGCCCTCGCGGCCATCTGGGCCCTCGTGGTCGGCGTCGGCGGCTACCTCTACTTCTGGCGCGGCGAACAGGAGTATGGCCGTGGCTGAGACCACCATCGCCCCATCCGCCACCACCACGTCCGACGGGCGGCGCATTCCCACCGTGGTGGTCGACGACGCACACGTGATCTACCGCGTGCACGGCGCCGGCTCGGCCGGCACCAACACGCCGGTGGGCGCACTGAAGCGAGTCCTGACCCGGGTCCCCGCCCCCACCGTGCGGGAGGTCCACGCCGTCAAGGGCGTGACCTTCACCGCCTACCGCGGTGAGGCGATCGGCCTTATCGGCAGCAACGGCTCGGGCAAGTCCACCCTGCTGCGTGCGATCGCCGGCCTGCTCCCGGTGACCAGCGGCGCCGTCTACGCCCAGGGCCAGCCCGCCCTGCTCGGCGTCAACGCGGCCCTGCTCAACGACCTCACCGGTGAGCGGAACGTGGCGCTGGGTCTGCTGGCGATGGGCTTCTCGCCGGAGGTGGTCAGGAAGCGGACGGCGGAGGTCATCGAGTTCTCGGGCATCAACGAGCGCGGCGACTTCGCCTCGCTGCCGATGCGGACGTACTCCTCCGGCATGTCGGCCCGGCTGCGCTTCGCGGTCTCCTCCGCGAAGGACCACGACGTGCTGCTCATTGACGAGGCGCTCGCGACCGGTGACCGGAGGTTCCGCCGACGCAGCGAGCAGCGGGTCCGCGAGCTGCGCGAGAGCGCCGGCACCGTTTTCCTGGTCAGCCATCAGCTCAGCACCATCCAGGAGACCTGCGAGCGGACCATCTGGCTGGAGTCGGGCGAGATGCGGGCCGACGGACCGACCGACGAGGTCATCGCACAGTACGAGGGGTACACGAACGGCAAGTAGGCGTGACGGGCACCCCGGCCGGAGGCCGGGGTGCCCGTCACGCGTGGTTCGGGCCGGGCCGAGAGCTATGGTCGTACGACCCGGCGCTCGGCGGACCCGCTCGAACGCGCCCGCACGCCAACTCCGTAATCGCTTGAGCAACATCTGGTGAGGCCCACATGACGCAGCATCCGGCCACGGCGCCGGCCCACGCCCCGTGGCGGCCCAGCCGGACCGTGGCGGTGATCCTGGCCGGCGGCACCGGCACCCGGCTCGGTCTGGGCATTCCCAAGCAGTTGCTCAAGGTCGCCGGCAAACCCATCATCGAGCACACCCTCGCGGTCTTCGAGGCCGCGCCGGAGATCGACGAGATCATCGTGCTGATGGCGGCCGGTCACGTCCACGATGCCGAGCGCATCGTCGAGCGGGCCGGCTGCCGCAAGGTCACCTTTATCGCCGAAGGCGGCGAGACGCGCAACGCCACCACCCGGCTCGCGCTGGACGTGATCGGCCCCGAGGACTGCAACATCCTCTTCCACGACGCGGTGCGACCGCTGGTCAACGGCCGGATCATCCGCGAATGCGTCAACGCGCTCTGGACCTACTCGGCGGTCGACGTGGCCATCCCGTCGGCCGACACGATCATCCAGGTCGACGAGGACGACTGCATCACCGGCATCCCGGCCCGCGCCACCCTGCGCCGCGGGCAGACCCCGCAGGCGTTCCGCTCCGGCAGCATTCGGGAGGCGTACCGGCGGGCCGAGGGCGACCCCGACTTCGCCGCCACCGACGACTGCGGCGTGGTGCTGCGCTACCTGCCCGGCACCCCGATCAAGGTGATCGACGGCGCGGACGAGAACATCAAGGTCACCCACCCGGTCGACGTGCACCTGGCGGACAAGCTCTTCCAGCTCGCCGCCGCGCAGGCGCCCCGGCTCACCGACCACCGCAGCTACACCGAGGAGCTGACCGGCCGGACCATCGTGGTCTTCGGCGGCAGCTACGGCATCGGCCACGACCTCACCGAGCTGGCCCGGAGCTACGGCGCCCAGGTCTTCCCGTTCAGCCGCTCCACCACCGGCACCCACGTGGAACGGGCCGAGGACGTGGCGGCCGCGCTGAAGACCGCCTTCGACGCCACCGGCCGGATCGACCACGTGGTGGTCACCGCCGGCATCCTGGAGAAGGGCGCCCTCGCCGAGATGGACGAGGAGACGATGGACCGCCTCCTGCACGTCAACTTCGTCGGCCCGGTCACCATCGCCCGGCAGTCGCTGCCGTACCTCCAGCAGACCAAGGGTCAGCTGCTGCTCTACACGTCCAGCTCGTACACCCGGGGCCGGGCCCGGTACGCGCTCTACTCGGCCACCAAGGCCGCGCTGGTCAACCTGACCCAGGCGCTCGCCGACGAGTGGGCGGAGTTCGGCGTACGGGTCAACTGCGTCAACCCGGAGCGGACCGCGACCCCGATGCGGACGAAGGCGTTCGGCGAGGAGCCGGAGCACACCCTGCTCACCTCCGAGGCGGTCGCCCAGGCGTCGCTGGACGTGCTGATCTCCGACCTGACCGGCCAGGTCATCGACGTCCGCCGGGCGCCCGGCGAGCAGGTCGCGGCGGTGCCCGCCCAGCCGGGTGCGCACCCGTCCGAGCAGCTTCCCGCCGACGTCGACGCCTGACCCACCGCAACCAGCGAACGGACGACCGACATGCGTGGTGACCTGGTCCGGAAACTGCTCGCCCGGGTGCTGACCACCGGGCTGGCGGTGCTGGCGTTCCTCGTCGTGGCGCTCACCGGGGCGACCGGGTGGGGGCTGGCGATCGCGGTGGCCGCGCTCGCCGCCGCCGCGGTGGAACGCCGGATCCGGCCGGGTGCCGACGGCGTCGCCGAGTCGGTGCTGGTCGCCGCGGGCATCCTGGTCGGGTACGCCCGCCGGCTCGACGACGGCTTCGACCCGGCGCTGGCCGCCACCGCGCTGGTCCTGCTCGGCCTGGTCCTGCTGGTCGGGCCACTGCGCACCGCGGGCGCCCTGGAGATCCGCGCCGCCAACCTGCCGGTGCGCACCTGGACGCCGCTGGTCGCGGAGCGGCTCGGCGACGCGCTGCTGGCGCTGCTCGGGCTCGTCGCGGTCGGCGCCGGTCTCGCCCTGCCCGCGTGGGTGCCGCTGGTGGCCGCCCTGCTGGTCGGGGCCGGCTGCGCGGCGGTCGGCCTGGACCTGGCCCGGCGGCGGTTCCGGCCGCCGGCCGGTGGTGGGCCGGTGGGCCGGGCGCTGCGCCGCCACCAGCCCGAGTTCGTGCTCTACTTCTCCGCCCCGCCCGGGTCGGAGTACCAGGTCACCATGTGGCTGCCCTACCTGGAACGGATCGGCCGGCCGTTCCTGGTGGTGTTGCGCGAGCCGGAGTTCCTGCCGACCATCGCCGCCGCCACCCGCGCCCCGGTGGTGTTCTGCCCGACGCTGAAGACGCTGGACGAGGCGCTGGTGCCGAGCCTGCGGGCGGCGTTCTACGTCAACCACGGCGCGAAGAACAGCCACTGCGTCCGCTTCTCCCAGCTCACCCACGTGCAGCTGCACCACGGCGACAGCGACAAGGCCCCCAGCGCCAACCCGGTCTCGGCGATCTTCGACCGGATCTTCGTGGCCGGGCCGGCGGCGATCGACCGGTACGCCCGGGCCGGCGTGGAGATCCCCGCGGAGAAGTTCGTCGTGGTCGGCCGCCCCCAGGTGGAGGCGATCGAGGTACGCCGGGAGCCGGCGCGCGGCGTGGCCGCCGCGACGGTCCTCTACACCCCGACCTGGACCGGGCACCACGCCGACGCGAACTACTGCTCCCTGCCGGTGGCCGAGACGGTGATCCGTCGGCTGCTCGACCGAGGTGCCACGGTGATCCTGCGGACCCACCCGTACACCGCGCAGAACCCGACCTCGGCCCGGCAGTTGGCCCGGCTGACGGAACTGCTCGCCGCCGACCGGGCGAAGACCGGCCGGGCGCACCTGTGGGGCGCGGCGGCCGCCCGCGAGCTGACCCTGACCGAGTGCGTCAACCGCTCCGACGCGCTGGTCTCGGACGTCTCCGGGGTCATCTCCGACTACCTCTACTCCGGCAAGCCGTACGCGGTGACCGACATGGGCGTCGACGGCGAGCACTTCGTCGAGCGGTTCCCGCTGGCCGGTTCCGGTTACGTGCTGCGCCGCGACATGTCCAACGTGGACGAGGTGCTGACCCGACTGCTCGACACCGACCCGAAGGCGGGGGACCGCTGGGCCACCCGGAGTCGCTACCTGGGCGATTTCCCGGCCGACTCGTACGCGGAGGCATTCCTCGACGCCGCCCGCCGGCAGCTCGAACCGGACTGGAACCTGCCGGCGCCCCGGGCCGCGGACGCCGTCGCCCAGGACGAGTCGTCCCTGTCCGCCACGCCCTGACCGGCACCCCGCCGGGAGGCGGGCGTCAGCGGAACGGGTCGAGGAGGGCGAGGACGGCCTCCGGGTCCTCGATGTGGGCGTTGTGCCCGACGCCGGGCAAGGTGGCCACCGGGACGCCGAACTCCTTGAGCTGAGCGTCGGTCACCATCGGGTCCTGCTCGCCCCGGGCCAGCAGCACCGGCACGTCCGTCGCCGTGAGCAGGGCCGGCAGCGGCGGCTCCCCCACCCCGAACGCGGCCGGATCCATCGCCAGCCGTCAACGGCCGTCCTCCCGGCGCAGCCCGGCGTCGACCACCGGGTGGTCCGGGGCGAAGAGGCCGGCGAGGCCGGAGACGCGCAGGTAGCGGCGGGCGGCCTCGTCCCGGCTGGCGAACCAGGTCACCGGCCGCTCGGCCAGTTCCCGGGCCTTGTCCAGCTCGGCGGGAGACCAGACCGCCTTCACGCCGAGCCCGACCACCGCGTCGACGGGCAGGCCGAGGTGCCGCGCGGCCAGCGCCAACGCCACCACCCCGCCGAGCGAGTGCCCGAGCACCACGAGCCGGTCCCGCGGCCCCAGCCGGTCCGCGACCGGTCCCAGACCCTCCACCACCCGGCGGGCCAGTGCCGCGAAGGTGTAGGCCGGCAGCGGCGGCGACCACCCGTGCCCGGCCAGGTCGGGGGCGAGCCAACGCCCCGCCCACCGGCGCTCCAGCAGCGGCGCCCAGGGCAGCCACACCTCGCCGGTGGCGCCGAGGCCGTGCAGCAGCAACAGCTGGCGGATACCCGTCTCGTCGCCCATACGGCGCAGTGTGCCACCGCTCGGACACGACGCGCGAGAGCCGACGGCGGGCCGGTCCGTCGGGCATACGACGTCGGGCTCGTGCGCGGGGGCCCGACGGGTGGAGCGGGTGGATCAGGCGGAGTAGCCGCGGGTGGCCATCCAGTTCGCCAGGTCGATGGTGCTGACCCAGTACCCCGGCAGCGACGGGTTCGCCGAGTCGGCGATCCGCACGGTCCGACCGTCGTTCTTGTAGCCGACCACGGCGATGTAGTGGCCGCCCGGGAAGGAGTGCCAGCCGCCGTCGGTGTCGGTGGCGTCGCCCGCGATGTTGGCGACGACGCCCCGCCCGTCGGTGATCGCCTTCACCACGTCGGCCTGGAGCTCGTCCATCTGGGCCGGGGTGGCCGCACCCGGGATCATGTGCGTCCGGTACGGGTTGCCCTTGACCATCTGGTTGAGCCCGCGGGTGGTGTCCTCGGCGGAGTTGGTGCCGTTCTCGGTGGCGCCGAGCGGGGCGACCATCGCGTCCTGGGTGGTCTCGACGCCGCTCGCGCTGAGCGCGTTCCGGACCGCGGCCGGGCCGCAGTTCCAGTAGGCGGTCTGCGCCTCGTAGGTGTAGTCCAGGACCTTCGTCGACGGCGGCTTCGGCGCGGCCTTGCGGGTCAGGTCCGGGTCCGGCTTGGCCGAGGTCGCCTTCGCCGACGGCTTGGGGCTGGGCGAGGTCGACGGGGAGGCGGCGATCCGCTGCTGGTTACGGGTGGCCACCTCGCCGAGGCGCGGGGCCAGCTCGGCGACGGCGACGGTGGTGGTCTGCTCGCGGACGGGCGCGTCGTCGGTGTTGGCGAGCAGGGCGCCGGTGCCGGAGGCCAGCACGAGCGCGGCGGCGGAGCCGGCGACGATCTGGTACGGGCGCTCGGTGGCGAGACGCCGCAGCTGCCGCTTCAGGTGATGCTTCACGTTGGTCCTCCACGGGGGGCGGGAGCGGCACACGCCAGCCCGACGCGCGGAGGAACTCACGCGCGACGACGGATCGTGGGCGGGCTGGGCCGCTGGGTAGGGGGCGCGCCCGGTCAACCGGGCGGCAGGGCGGATGCCGGGATCGGCTCGCCGGTCAGGCGAGCGACGGCACCGCGGCGCCGTGGAGGCGGGGGGACGAGCGGGGAATGGGATCGGGTTGCACGAGGAAGAAACTCCTTCCGACACCGCCTACCGGGTTAGCTGACGGATTCGGGCGGGAAGATCGCCCTACCGCGGGCCGAGGCTCGCGGATTCACCCCGGACGTGCACTGGGTCCCCGGTTCGTAAGATCACGATTGAGCGGGTCGGCGCGGCGTCGCCTCTTGCGATCGAAAACCGCACCGGACGCGACGAGACTACCGATGGGTAGCCGCCCTGCCAAGCCGTCCCACCTGCTTAAACCTCGGTCATCGTTACTCTGACCGGAACAGCACGTCACTGACGTCACTCAATGGGACGAGCAGTTATCACGGAACCGTCGGGCGACAATCGGACATCGGGTCGCGAGCGACCCGGAATTGCGGGGGTCGGTGGCCCGAGCTGCTCCGGATGACCGTTTCCCGGATCGGGTGACCCGGCTCACCGAATTTGAGGTCACGATTCAGCCAACCCGCGCCGGCCGCCAACGCGCCGGGCCGGTCGGGGCGGTGCCGGCCACCACCGGGGTGCGGGTCTGGGTCACCGCCTCCGAGCGGCGTACCGGGGCCGGGCCGGGGCGCAGCGCCGCCGCGGCGGCGTACGCCTCGGCGGTGAGGGCGCGGGCCGCCTCGGCCGCCAGCTCGGCGTCCCGCCAGGCCCGTTGCTCCCGCTCGGCCGCCGTGCGGTAGCCGGCCAGCCGGCCGTCGCGTACCGCCCGGGCGAGGACGATCTCCTGCTCCGCCGGGTGCCGGCGCGGGTCCCACCCGTGCCGGTCCGCGAGGACATCGGCGAGCTGCCGCGCCGACAGCTCACCCCGCCAGTGCGCCACCATCGCGGCGTGGTGCAGCCATCGCTCCCGGGCGGCGTACTCGGCCGGGGTCCGCGGGGTACGCGGCGCGGGCAGCGCGGCGGCGCCGGCGAACCGACGGGCGGCGCTCTCCGCCTCGTCGTACGCCCGCCAGGCCCGGTCGACCTCGCCCTGGGCCCGCAGCCACTGTTCCCGCCGTCGACGCGCGGTCTGCGCGGCGCCGGCGGCGGCGACCGCCACCTCGTCGGCGTACCGGCGCAGGTCGGCGAGGCGGGCCGCCTCCTCGACGGCCGGGTCGGGAACCGGCTCGGCGTCGGACGTGGCCTCCCGCTCCGGACGGGCGACCAGCGCGGCGAGCAGGGCCAGGGGGAGCAGGAGCAGGGCCGACCAGATGGCGGCGGCCTGCGGAACCTCGATCAGGAACTGGTAGAGAACGGTTCGCATGGTCGGCACCTCACGGGAGCGATGTGGCGGAGGGGTCCGCACGCCCCGGCGCGGCGGGGCGCGACCGGAACGGGCGCCACCGGGCCGCCGACGGGCGGGTGCGGGGGTGAGGTTCGTGGAGAGCGGCTGCGGGCGCGGCCCGCCGTTCGATCAGCGCGCCGGCGGGGCCCGCGAGCCGAGGGCCGCCGGGGTGAGGCCGACCGGGGCGCGCTCCCCGGAGACCGGGACCACCGCGGTACGCGGCGCCGCCGGCGGGGAGGCGATGCCGACCGGCAGGGCCGGCTGGCCGGTCCCGGTAACGAGGTCGAGGGCCGCCGAGCCGGTCAGGGCCGGGCCGGCGGCGTCGGACTCGGAAGCGGCACGGGCCCCGACGAGGGCCGGCGGGGTCGTGGACCAGGAGGATCCCGGTACGGCGAAGGTGACATCGGCGACCGGGGCTCCGTGAGCGGCAGCGGCCGCGCCGACGGGCAGGGCGGCGGCGCCGAGCGAGCAGGCGACGGCGACGGCGAGCCTGGCCAGCATGCGGGCGGTCCAGCGCGCCACCCACCACAGGGGACAGGTGAGTGCGACCGGAAGCACGGTGCCACGTTACCGCCGACGCCGCCGCGCCGCATCGCCGCCGGGCGGGTCGCCACGAGCCGGATCGGGGCGGCGACCCGGGTGGACACGGCGCGGCGACGCATCCACGTCAGCAGCGCCGCAACGCCGGACGCTCCCACCTCGGCGAGGTGGCGACGATCATCGCCCGCCCCCGGACCGGCGGCCGGAGAGCGCGCGCCGCTCAGGCCGGGTCGCGCCGCCCGGCGTACTCGATCGGCCTGGCCTGCCGGTCGGCCGCCCAGGCGGGTCCCACCTGGGTCGGCACGACGCCGGCCGGGACGGCCTGCGCGCGGGCCCGGCGGGGCGGTCCCAGTCGGCGCATCATCGGCGTCTCGACGTACCGGTGCAGGGCCCCGGCGAGCACCAGGTTCACCAGCAGGAAGCCGAGCACGGCGAGCGGACCCCACCAGCCCGGCAGCCCCACCCCGTAGTGGCCGGTCAGCCGGAGCACGGTGACCATCACGAAGACGTGCACCAGGTAGAAGGCGAAGGAGACCTCACCGAGCCAGATCATCGGCCGGGACCGCCACGGGGTGCGCCGGCCGCGCACGTCCGCGTCGGCCGCGGCCGTGATGACCAGCAGGTACGCCACCGCCAGCAGGCCCGCCCAGAGCTCCGCCCGGATCCACTGCGCGGTCACCGCCCAGGTGGCCACGAAGATCAGACTGGCGGCGGTCAGGCCCGGCCCCCGCCAGCGCCCGCGACGCATCAGCTCGGCCGCGGCCACACCCATCCAGAACTCCAGGGACCGCACCACCGGGAAGACCTGGGTGAGCCACCACCGGCTCTCCTCCGGCACCAGGTGCTGACCGGGCCACAGCGCGACGATCAGCAGCGGGGCGGCGACCACCACCGCCCACAGGGCGGCGGGGCGCAGCCGGCGCAGCACCGGCAGCACGAACGGCAGGCAGAGATAGAAGAACAGCTCGCAGGAGAGCGACCAGCTCACCGTGTTGACGCTGTAGAAGTAGCCGGGGGTGGGGTTCCACGCCTGCACCAGGGCCAGGTTCCCGAGCGCCGCCCAGACATCGACCGGGTCGGCGAACCAGAGCCCGACGAGGAGCACCACCACCCACATCAGCAGGTGATTCGGGTAGATCTTGGCGAGCCGCCGGCGCAGGAAGGTCCGCCGGCGCTCGCCGTCCCGGTACGACCAGACCAGCACGAATCCACTGAGGATGAAGAAGAACTCCACGCCGGAGAGTCCGAGGGTGAACAGCCAGTCGACGACCGCCTTGTAGTCCGGCTCGGCCACGATCCGCATGGTGCCGACGTGGAAGCCGAAGACCAGCAGGGCGGCGACCCAGCGCAGCCCGGTCAGCGACGGTAGCCGGCCGGCGACCGGGGGGGCCGCGGCGGCGCCGGTGGTCGGGGCGCCGGTCATGCCGGAACCCCGACCGTCACCAGGGTCACCAGCATGCGCGTCTCCTCCTCGGCGGGGTCGTCGGCGGGCGGGCGACCGGGACCGCCCACGACGGCGCCCCAGGGTCGACGCCGCCGCCGGGCACCCTACCGGCTGGTATTCCCGACCGCCTCCGGGCCGACTGGCGGTCGGCACGCGGGACGCCAGCCGGGCGTGGAGGTGACATGGGATTTCCGCTCCTGCACGGACCGGCACTCCGCGCGCAGCCGCTGCGCGAGCGGGTCAAGCAGGCGGTGGGCGGCCGGGTCCGCCGGATGCTGCGGCGCTGACCGTCGTACGCCTGTTCGACAGCGGGGTAGGATCGGCGGCGTGTCCGACGTCGCGTACCAGCCCTCGATGCTGGATTTCGCCGAGCAGGGCGCCAGCCTGGGCCCGCTGGCCGGCCGGCTGCGTCGGCACGAGCTGAGCCCCGGCGCCTGGGTCGACCACCTGCCCGGCTGGGTGCGGGGCTCCGACACCGTGCTCGACGCCCTGCTGCACCAGGTGCCGTGGCGGGCCGAGCGCCGCACCATGTACGACGCCGAAGTGGACGTCCCCCGCCTGCTCTGCTGGTACGCGGCCGGCCGAACGCTGCCCCACGCCGTGCTGACCGAGGCCCGGGAGGCGCTGACCCGGCACTACGCGTCCGAGCTGGGCGAGCCCTTCGTCACCGCCGGGATGTGTCTCTACCGCACCGGGCGGGACAGCGTCGCCTGGCACGGCGACACCACGGGCCGGTCCGCGCACATCGACACCCTGGTCGCCATCGTCTCGTTCGGCTCGCCGCGTCCGCTGCTGCTGCGCCCCCGTGGCGGCGGGGCCAGCCTGCGCTTCCCGCTCGGCCACGGCGACCTGGTGGTGATGGGCGGCTCCTGCCAGCGCACCTGGGAGCACGCCATCCCCAAGACCACCCGCCCGGTCGGCCCGCGGGTCAGCGTCCAGTTCCGTCCCGCCGGCGTCGCCTGACCCGCAGCCGGCCCCAGCTGCGAACCGGGGTCGTGCTAGAAACAACCCTCAGGGTCGATCACGCCCCCGTCACCTGACGACGCGAGGGCGCACCATGACCCAGTCCCCCACCGCACCGCGGTCCCGCCGGACCCCGTGGAGCCTCCACGGCGACGGCCGGTCGATCCGACCGGGCGACGTGGTCCACCCCGGCGAACGGCTGTCCTGGCCGCGTACGGTCGGGGTCGGCGTGCAGCACGTGGTCGCGATGTTCGGCGCCACCTTCACCGTGCCGCTGATCACCGGCTTCCCGCCGGCCACCACGCTCTTCTTCTCCGGGATCGGCACGCTGCTGTTCCTGCTGATCACCGGCAACCGACTGCCCTCGTACCTGGGCTCGTCGTTCGCGTTCATCGCGCCGGTGCTCGCCGCGAAGGCCGGCGGCGACATCGGCCCGGCGCTCGGCGGCATCGTGGTGGCCGGCGCGGCGCTGGCGCTGGTCGGTGTGGTGGTGCAGCTCACGGGGGCCCGCTGGATCGACGCGCTGATGCCGCCGGTGGTCACCGGCGCGATCGTCGCGCTGATCGGTCTCAACCTCGCGCCGGTCGCCTGGGACGGCGGCGGCAGCGGCACCGGGGTGAAGGCGCAGCCGCTGATCGCGGTGGTCACCCTGGTCGCGATCCTGGTCACCACGGTGGCCTTCCGGGGCTTCCTGGCCCGGCTGTCGATCCTGCTCGGTGTGGTGGTCGGGTGGGTGCTCGCCGCCGTCCTCGGCCAGCTGGACCCGAAGGCGGTGACCGGTCTGAAGGAGGCCGCCTGGGTCGGGCTGCCGCAGTTTCACGCCCCCAGCTTCAGCCTCCGGGCGGTGGTGCTGGTCATTCCGGTGATCCTGGTGCTGATCGCGGAGAACGCCGGGCACGTCAAGGCGGTGGCCGCGATGACCGGTCGCAACCTGGACCGGCACCTGGGCCGGGCGTTCCTCGGCGACGGCATCGCCACCGTGCTGGCCGGCTCCGGCGGCGGTTCCGGCACCACCACGTACGCGGAGAACATCGGCGTGATGGCGGCGACCCGGGTCTACTCGACGGCGGCGTACTGGGTGGCCGGGCTGGCGGCGGTGCTGCTCGGGCTCAGCCCGAAGTTCGGCGCGCTGATCCTCACCGTGCCGGCCGGGGTGCTGGGCGGCGCCACCACCGCGCTGTACGGCCTGATCGCCGTCCTCGGGGCCCGGATCTGGATCGAGAGCCGGGTCGACTTCCACGACCCGGTCAACCTGATGACCGCCGCCGTGGCGCTGATCATCGGTGCCGCCAACTACACCCTGACGGCCGGCGACCTCTCCTTCAACGGCATCGCCCTGGGCACGGCCGCCGCCCTGCTCATCTACCACGGCATGCGCCTGATCGCGCACCTCCGCGGCACCACCCCCGACTCCCGCCGGGGCCCCGAACCCGAACTCTGACCACCCCTGCGGGTGATCAGTCGCGTTCCACCAGGTGGCCGACGACCGTGGGGCCGAGCATGACGGCGAAGCCGGAGCCGTCGCGGCGCGGATCCGCCGGCGGCAGCTCGACCGGGTCGCCGGTGGCCGTCGCGCCCACCGGACGTGAGCCGATCCAGCCCACGGCCAGGTCCAGCTCGCCCTTGAGCAACCGCTGCGCGCGGACCCCGCCGGTCGCCCGCCCCTTCGCCGGGTACGCCTTGAACGGCGTCACCTTCACCGTGGCCCCGGTCGAGGTAACCACCATCGGCTCGCCGTGCCCCGGGTCGTCGGTGCGAACCGCGGCGAAGAAGACCACCCGCGCCCCGGCCGGCAGGTTGATGCCGGCCATGCCGCCGCCCTTCAGGCCCTGCGGCCGAACCACGGACGCGGCGAAGCGCAGCAGCGACGCCTCGGAGGAGATGAAGGCGAGGGTCTCCGCGCCGTCGGTGAGCCAGGTCGCCCCGACCACCTCGTCCCCCTCGCGCAGGGAGATCACCTCGAACTCGTCGGAGCGGACCGGCCACTCCGGCGCGCAGATCTTGACCACGCCCTGCCGGGTGCCCAGGGCCAGGCCCGGCGAACCCTCGGCCGCGGTGCCGAGCGGGGCCAGGCCGACCACCGTCTCCCCCGGCTCCAGCGGCACCAACTCGGCCGCCGACATCCCGCCGCGCAGCGAGACCGTGCCGGACTGCTCGGGCAGCACCGGCAGCGGCAACACGTCGATCTTGAACGCCCGGCCGGCGCTGGTCACCAGGAGCACCCGGCCGCGCGCCGTGGAGTGCGCAAGCGCGCGTACCGCGTCGTGCTTGACCCGGCCGCTGCGTCGCCGCCCCTCGGCAGCCTCCTCCGACTCGGCCGCGGTCCGAGCGACCAGCCCGGCCGCGGACAGGATCACCTGGCAGGGGTCGTCGGCGACCTCCAGCGGCCCGGCCGGCGCGGAGGCGGCCAGCACCTCCTTGAGGTCGCCGTCGACCAGCCTGGTTCGGCGCGGGCCGCCGAACTGCTTGACCACGGCGGCCAGCTCGTCGGAGACCAGCTTCCGGAGCACCTTCTCATCGTCGAGGATGGTGGTGAGCTCGGCGATCTCCGTACGCAGCTTCTCCTGCTCGGCCTCCAGCTCGATCCGGTCGTACTTCGTCAGCCGGCGCAGCGGAGTGTCCAGGATGTAGGTGGCCTGGATGTCGGAGAGCTTGAACTGGCGCATCAGGCCGTCCTTGGCGGCCTGGACGTCGTCGCTGCCCCGGATCAGCTTGACCACCTTGTCGATGTCGAGCAGGGCGATCAGCAGGCCCTCGACCAGGTGCAGCCGCTCCTCGCGCTTGCGGCGCCGGTACGAGGTGCGCCGGGTAACCACGTCATACCGGTGGGCGAGGAAGACCTCCAGCAGCGCCTTCAGCCCCAGGGTCCGCGGCTGGCCGTCGACCAGGACCAGGTTGTTGACACCGAAGGACTGCTCCAGCGGGGTGAGCCGGTAGAGGTCGGCCAGCAGCGCCTGCGGGTTGACGCCCACCTTGCACTCGATGACCAGCCGGGTGCCGTTCTCCCGGTCGGTCAGGTCCTTGACGTCGGCGATGCCGGTGAGCCGCTTGGTCTTGTTGACCTCGTTGGTGATCGCCGCGATGACCTTCTCCGCGCCGATCCCGTACGGCAGCTCGGTCACCGTGATGGCCTGCCGGCCCCGGCTGCCCTCGAGCGGGCCGATCTCCACCCGGCCGCGCATCCGAACCACCCCGCGCCCGGTCTCGTACGCCCGGCGCACCTCGTCGAGGCCGAGCAGCACACCACCGGTGGGCAGGTCGGGGCCAGGGACGAACTCCATCAGCTTGTCGAGGTCGGCGTCCGGGTGGTTGATCAGCCACCGGGCGGCGGAGACCACCTCGCCGAGGTTGTGCGGGATCATGTTGGTCGCCATCCCGACCGCGATCCCGGACGCGCCGTTGACCAGCAGGTTGGGGAAAGCGGCCGGCAGCACGGTGGGCTGGGTCAGCGAGCCGTCGTAGTTCGGCTCGACGTCGACGGTGTCCTCGCCCAGCTCGCCGACGAGCAGCATCGCCTCGCGGGACATCCGCGCCTCGGTGTTGTGATTGACGAAGCCACCGGCGAGGAACGAGTGATCGTTCGTGTCGACCCGAACCGAATAGACCTCGGCTGGCTCGCAGCTGGTCACCTCGGTGATTCGCTCGAACCTGTACCCCGAATCCATGATCGGCAGGATCGTCGCGAGGACTTCGGGCTCCTTGATCCGATCGATGATTCGAAGGCGTTCGGTTTCCCAACGCTCAGCACGGTCGAAGTTGTGCTGGGTAAGCCACGTTCGGCCGCTCCCTCTCCGATCGAAGTCAAGCGCGCCTCGAACATAGTCGGCAACGAACGGAACGTGATCCTTGCTGAGGCGGTGCGGGCGCAGAGGCGAGTGAACCAACACCTTGTGCAACTGCGCTTGCTTGGTACGAAGGAAGCCGACGCGGTTCGCGAACGCCTTGATGTTCCGTAGTCCCGAGACGATCAGGCGATGCTCCACGGACCCGCTCGGACGGGTGTACTGGCGTCGGCAGGCGATGACACCGAACTCCGCCAGCAGCTCCTGAACTTCCCGAACAAGCCGTTCGCTGTAGCTGGTGTACTGGATGGTGAAGCTTTCCTTCGCTACCCGGACACCGCCGTCGCCTTCGAAGAGGGCCATCAGGAAGGCCCGCTTCACACCCCATCCACCGGTCCAGACGAACTGCGGAACAAACTTGTCCCGCGCCTGATGGCCGATGAACTCACGAAGTGGGCTCGCCCGGAAGGCATCCATCCCCCCGGCGTACTCCTGGACGTCCAGCTCCTGGATGCGCTTGCGGTCGCGACGGGTGTGTCGTTCACTCACGTAACGGCGACCGCCCACGATCTGGTCGTAGGCGTGCAGCACCTCGCCAAAGAAATGTTCGTCGGTGTTGTTGAAACCGGCCCGCGACTCGCTTGCCCAACCCTCGGAAGCCCACGCACCCCCAAGGACCCCGAGCATGTACTCCCTCGCCGTGGGGATGACCTGTGACCACGCGTTCCGCGCAATGCACACGACCATGTCCGGCGTGATCTCGTCGAGTCGCCGCCATTGAAAGATCGGTACACCCAGCGGGGCTTCGAGGCAGAGCACGAGGTGGTTCTCGCTGCCCTGCAACGAGAAGCCCGCCTCTGTACCGATTCGGATGGTGGGATGTACACCGGAGTTGAACACCTTGCTCACCCGGACGGCCTTTCCGTCCCTGTCGAGCACCTCGAAGTCGACGTCAGCCTCGCTGTCCGCCGCAAGATCAACCAGATCCGCGATCTGAGGACTCGATCCGTCAGCCAGGCGGATCCGGGTATCCCCCGTGACGCAGTACCGCGCCGCAGCCGGTCCATCGTCCGGACTTCCAAAGTTTCCATGTCCGTCGATGAGCGGTGCGTTGAGGGAGAAGTCCTGAGCCAGGCGGACCATGGCGTCGTAGATCGCCGTGTCACCGTGCGGGTGATAGCGACCCATCACGTCGCCGACGACCCGGGCCGACTTCACGTGCGCCCGGTCGGGGCGGTGCCCCGCCTCGTGCATGGAGTAGAGGATGCGCCGGTGCACGGGCTTGAGCCCATCCCGCGCGTCGGGCAGGGCCCGGGAGTGGATGACCGAGAAGGCGTACTCCAGGTAGGAGTCGGAAACCTCGGTGACCAGCGGGTTGTCGAAGACCCGCGCGCCGGCCTGGTCGAAGGTGGACAGGTCCGCCTTGGTGCGGTCTTCCTTGCGGCGTGCCATGACTCAGCTTTCCTTCCGAACGAACCCGGTGCTCATGCGTCGATCGCCTCGCGGTCGATCCGGTCGGCTGAGTCGATCAGCCAGTTGCGGCGGGGCTCGACCTTCTCCCCCATCAGCAGTTCGAGGATCCGCTCGGCGGCGTCGACGTCGTCGAGGGTGATCCGACGGACCGCCCGGGTGGCCGGGTTCATCGTGGTCTCCCACAGCTCGTCGGCGTCCATCTCACCGAGACCCTTGAACCGCGGGATCGGGGTGACGATCTGCTTGCCGGCCTTCTCCAGCTTGTGCACCGTCGCCGCCATCTCCGCCTGGGTGTAGGTGTAGATGGTCTGCGGGTTGCGCCCCTTCGTGGTGATCTTGTGGAGCGGCGGCATCGCGGCGAAGAGCCGGCCGGCCTCGATCAGCGGGCGCATGTAGCGGGCGAAGAGCGTGATCAGCAGGGTCCGGATGTGCGCGCCGTCGACGTCCGCGTCGGCCATGATCAGCACGCGGCCGTAGCGCAGCGCGGAGAGGTCGAAGGTACGCCCCGAGCCGGCGCCGAGCACCTGGACGATCGCCGCGCACTCGGCGTTGTCCAGCACCTGCTGGAGGTTCGCCTTCTGGACGTTGAGGATCTTGCCGCGGATCGGCAGTAGCGCCTGGTATTCAGAAGAGCGAGCGAGCCGGCCCGTCCCCAGTGCGCTGTCGCCCTCGACGATAAACAATTCACTTCTGTCGATGCCCGTGGTGCGACAGTCGACCAGCTTGGGCGGCATCGACGCGCCCTCCAGGGCGGTCTTGCGCCGGGCCGCGTCCTTCTGCTGCTTCTGGGTCAGCCGGACCCGGGCCGCGTCGACGATCTTCTGCAGCACCGTGCGCGCCTCGGCCTTGGTGCGCCGGTCCTCCAGCCAGACCTTGAGGTGCTGCTCGACCAGGCCCTGGATCACCTTGGTGATGCCGGCGGTGGAGAGCTCGTCCTTGGTCTGGGAGGTGAACTGCGGCTCTGGGATGCGGACGTGCACCACGGCGGTCATCCCCTCGAGGACGTCGTCCAGGGTGGGCGCGTCCTCCTTGGGGCGGAGCATGCCGCGGGTGTTGCGGGCCGCCTCGGCCAGGGTGCGGACCAGGGCCCGCTCGAAGCCCTTGCGGTGGGTGCCGCCGTGCGCGTTGCGGATGGTGTTGGTGAAGCACTCCACGGTGCGCTCGTAGCCGGTGCCCCAGCGGAGCGCCACCTCGATCTCGGCGCGACGCTGCACGTTGGACTGCATCACTCCGTTGGCGTCGGCGGCGTTCTCCCGGTAGGTGCCCTCGCCGGTGACCAGCAGCGTGCCGGAGACCGGCCGGTCACCGGCCGGGGCGAGGAACTCCACCATGTCGCTGAGGCCGTTGGGGTAGTGGAAGCCCTCCTCGGTGCGCTCCTCCCCCGTCTGGTCGCGCAGCAGGTAGGCCACGCCGGGCACGAGGAACGCCGTGTTGCGGAGCTTGAGCCGGACCGTCTCGGTGTCCAGCCGGGCTCCGGTCTCGAAGTAGCGGGTGTCGTGCCACCACCGGATCGAGGTGCCGGTGCGCTGGCCGCGCTTCATCGCTCCGACGATCTGCAGGCCCGGACCGGGGGTGAAGGGCGCGTCGGGGCCGGGCCCGTCGAAGATCCCCGGTACGCCGTGCCGGAACGACATCGCGTGGACCTTGCCGCCGCGCCGGACGGTGACGTCGAACCGCCGCGAGAGGGCGTTGACCGCCGAGGCGCCCACGCCGTGCAGACCGCCGGAGGTCTTGTAGCCCGAGCCGCCGAACTTGCCACCGGCGTGGAGCCGGGTGAGCACCAGCTCGACGCCGGAGATGCCGGACTTGGCGTGCACGTCGGTGGGAATGCCCCGGCCGTCGTCGTCGACCTGCACCGAGCCGTCGGCGTGCAGGATCACCTCGATCTTGGTGGCGTGACCCGCGACACCCTCGTCGGTGGAGTTGTCGAGGATCTCGTTGACGAGGTGACCCACGCCACGGCTGTCGGTCGAGCCGATGTACATGCCGGGGCGCTTCCGGACCGCGTCTAGGCCCTCCAGGTGGGTCAGGTCGTCGGCCCCGTACCGGGTCTCAGGCTGTGCGGTCAACTGGTCGTACTCCCAGGTCTCGGCGGTGTGGTGCCGCTCACCGTCTCGATCAAGCCCACTCGATCGCCAGGCGCGGCGCGCCGCAGCGAGCCTAGCCCGGCGCTGTGACAACGCCGTGGCACCCGCCGGGTGCGCCGTTTCGCGCCCTCTCGCCGGCACCGCTCCGACCGCCGAGCGGCGGACGGTCGCCGGGGGCGGGGGGGGGGCGTCACTGCACGTCAACGACGCGCCCCGGCGGTGTCTTCCCGTCCGGGGCGGCCGGTGACGGCGGGCCGGACGAGCTCCGCCGGCCGCTCAGCCGCGCCGCAGCCGCGGCCGGGCGAAGTCGGCGTTGTCGACGACCACGTCGGCCCGGCGGACCGGGTCCGCCTCGGCCAGGTAGACCCGGGCGGCGGCGAGGTAGCGGTCCCGGTGCAGCCGTTCGGCCGCCTCGGCGCCCTCCCGGTCGGCGTCCCGGGACGTCCCCCGGCGCACCGACAGCTCGGCGGGCACCTCCAGCCAGATCCGGTGGTCCCAGAGCTCGTCCAGCTCGGGGCGGAACGCGAAGACCCCGTCGACGATCAGCACCGCGTCCGCCGCGGCGAGCGTGACCACGTCGGTGTGCTCGCGTTGGGTGAGCGGGTCGCGCAGGCAGAGCACGCAGCGGCCGGTGCCGGCCGGACCGGCCGGCTCGAGCAGCAGGTCGCGGATCGCCGGGAGATCGAAGGCGTTGCGGTAGTACCCGGGCCCGGAGAGCCGGTCGTACTGGTGGCGCTCGCGCCAGGGGCGCTTGAAGTCGTCCAGGCTGGCCCGCAGGACCGGCCGGCCGGCAGCGGCGATCCGCGCGGCGAGCTCTTGCCCGAAGGAGGTCTTGCCGGCGGCGGTGAACCCGTCGACGCCGACCCGCAGCCGGCCGGGGCCCAGCGCCAGCATCCGGGCCGCGAGCAGGTCGACCAGGGCCCGCCGGGCCGGCGGGGCCGGCGGCGGCGCCGGCTGCTGCCAGGTGGAGACCGACCGGTGTATGAGGGATGCCATGGAGCGACCCTATTGCCGGGAGGTTTACGCCCGTCACACCCCCGTGATCTGATCGCCCATCCAGGGGATCTTCCATACTTCCATTCCTGGATGGAGGCCGCGGATGTCCAACAACAGCGCCGCCGACGGGACGGTCAGCGTCGGTTGATCGCGCGGCGGGTGGGCCCGAGAGCCCACCCGCCGCTCACGTCAGGCGGTCACGACCGCGGACCCGAGGGGGCCGGAGCCCCGGGGCGGTGTGCTCTCGGCCGCTTCCGTCGTGCGGCCCCGGGTCACGGCCGCATCGCCGTGCCGAGCACGTGCGGCGAGGCCGGCATCGGGATGCCGGTCGGTGGGAAGCGGAACCGGTCCAGCTCGACGACGGTGAAGCCGGCGGCGCCGATCGCGCCGACGGTGTCCCGCCCGGTGTGGCACCCGCCGCAGACGGCGGGCCAGATCGTGGCGTCGGCCCAGCGCTGCGCCCGGCGCAGCCTCGGGGTCTCCGCGACCACGTGCTCGTAGAAGCGCAGCTGCCCGCCGGGGCGCAGCACCCGACGGGCCTCCCGCAGGGCGACCGCCTGGTCCGGCACCGTGCAGAGCACCAGCGACAGCACCACCGCGTCGGCGGCGGCGTCGGCGGCCGGCAGCGCCTCGGCGAGCCCGGCCACCACGGTGACCGGCACCGGGGCGTCGGCCGCCGCGGCGTGGGCGGCGGCCCGCAGCCGGGGCTCCGGCTCGACGGCCAGCACCTCGGCCACCGTCGGCGGATAGTGCGGGAACATCCGGCCGTTGCCGGCGCCCACCTCGACCACCCGGCCGGTCAGCCCGGCGACGAGCCGATGCCGGTGCTCGGCGGCGCCGGCGCGGTCCATCGCGACGCTGGCCCGCGCGAAGACCCGCGCGAACACCGGATGCGAGACGGACATCGATCCTCCTCACCGCCGGGACCAGTCACCCCGCAGCCTATGCCGGGAGGCCTCAGCCGTGTGCCCCCGGCGCGTCGAGGGTGAGCAGCAGGGGACCGACGGGGCCGTCGACGAGGTCGCCGAGGCGTACGTCGTCGAGGAAGGCGAGGAAGGCGGCCTGGGCACGGCGCAGCTCGCCGCGCAGCCGGCAGCCGGCGACCAGCGGGCAGGCCGGCTGCTCGCAGGCGACCACCTCGTCGTCGCCCTCGAAGGCCCGGACGACGTGGCCGACGGTCAGCTCGCCGGCGCGCTCGGCGAAGGCCACCCCGCCGGAGCGTCCCCGGATGGTGACCAGGACGCCGATCCGCTGGAGCCGCTGGACGACCTTGGCGACGTGGCTGCGGGGCAGCGCGAGCTGGGTGGCCAGCTCGTCCACCGTGGTACGCGCCGGGGATGCGGCGGTGAGCATGGCGATCCGCAGGGCCATGTCGGTGGACCGGTTGAGCTTCACGGCACCGACCCTAGCCAGCGTGAACGGCTCGCGACACGGGCCGATGGACCGGTCCGCGGATGTGACCCTCGCGACCCCCAACCCGGGACCTTCGACCCTGAAGAGGAATTTCAGATTCCTGTTCAGTGGAGATCGCCAGAACGGATCACTGAAGGAGTAGTCGTGCTCTCGGAATCATCAGCAGCAGTGGTGAAGGCGACCCTGCCGGTCGTGCAGGCGCATGGAGAGGCGATCACGGGCCGCTTCTACCAGCGGATGTTCGACGCCCACCCGGAGCTGCTCAACATCTTCAACCGCGGCAACCAGGCGACCGGGCAGCAGAAGGCCGCGCTCGCCGCCGCCGTCGTGGCGTACGCCGAGCACCTGGCCGGTCCCGAGACGATGCCGTGGGGGCCGATCCTGGACCGGATCGCGCACAAGCACGTCTCCCTCGGCATCACCGCCACCCAGTACACGATCGTGGGCCGGCACTTGATGGCGGCGATCGGTGAGGTGCTCGGCGACGCCGTCACCCCCGACATCGCGGCGGCGTGGGACGAGGTGTACTGGCTGTTGGCCTGCGAGCTGATCGCGCGGGAGGCGCGCCTCTACACCGAGGCCGGGGTGGCTGAGAGCGGGTCGGTATGGCGCGCCTGGCGGGTTACCGGGAAGGCCCAGGAGACCCGGGACGTCGTCTCGTTCACCCTGGTCCCGACCGACGGGGGCCCGGTGCCCAACTTCACTCCCGGCCAGTACACCTCCGTCGCGGTCGACCTCGACGGCGACCGCGGCCAGCAGATCCGGCAGTACAGCCTCTCCGGACGTCCCGGCGCTGACCACTGGCGGATCACCGTCAAGCGGGTACGCGGCACCGGAGGCGCACCCGACGGAATGGTCTCCGGTCTGCTGCACGACCGGGTCGCGGTCGGTGACACGCTGCGGCTCAGCCCACCCTTCGGCGAGGTCAGCGCGGTCGCCGGGGACGGCCCGCTGCTGCTGGTCAGTGCCGGCATCGGGCTCACCCCGGCGATGGCCGCGCTGCAGCACCTCGCGGTCGCCGAGCCGGAACGCCCGGTCGTGCTCGTGCACGCCGACCGCACCAGCGGCGCGCACGCCCTGCGCGAGGACCTGCCCCGCCTCGGCGACCAGCTGCCCAACCTGCGGATGAAGCTCTGGTACGAGGACACCGCCGACGCCGAGCTGGCCGGGCTGGAGGCGGAGATCGCGAGCGGTCTGGTCGATCCGGAGCTGATCCCGCTCTCCCCCGACGCGCACGTACACCTCTGCGGCCCGCTGCCGTTCATGAACGCGGTCCGCGGTGGCCTGCTGCGCCGGGGCGTACCGGCGGAGCGGATCGCCTACGAGGTCTTCGGCCCGGGCATGCTCCGCGGCTGACCGCCGTCGGTCCGGCGGCGCCCGTCGGTCGCTGGGCGAGCTCGTCCATCCCCGCTCCGGCGCCGCCGGCCCGCTCCACGTACTACCGGCTGCTGGCCGACGGACACCGGCAGCGCTGGCGGGAAGTGGTCACCAACCCGTCGCTGGAGTTCCGTACCCCGGACTCGGCGTAGCTTGGACGCTCAGCCGCGGGCGACGGTGAGCAGCACCACCGAGTCCTCGTCGGCGTGCAGGGCGTGCCGGGCGTCCGGGATCACCAGCAGGTCGCCTGCCACGCCCGGCCAGGACCGGTCCTGAGCCACCAGCCGGACCCGGCCGCGTAGCACCTGCAGGGTCGCCGCACCGGGGCTGGCGTGCTCCGCCAGCGCGTGCCCGGCGACCAGGGCGATCAGGGTCTGCCGCAGCGGGGTGTCCAGGCCGCCGTGCACCGTCCGGGCGCTGCGCCCGCTGCCGGACGCCTCTTTGCCCAGCTTCGTCGTTTCACGCGGCCCTGGCCAGGGGCTTTGGTCCCGGACCCGGTCGCCCGGACCGCCGCCGGCCAACCTCCAGAGCCGACGATCGGCTCCGGCGGAGAAGTCGGTGATCTACAGGTTAGGGCGCGAAGGCGAGGGTAGGGACTGCTCATGCGCGTCCTTGAGATCAACGCGATCTTCGGCAACCCGACGGCCGCCCCGGTGGTCGACGGGCCGATGGTGGCCGCCGCCGAAGGGGAGCGGTTCAGCCGCCGCAAGGGCGCTGTGCCGATCTCCGAGGACCGCGACGGGGCGTACCGGCCGGGGGCGCGGGCACGTGAGGTGACGAAGGAACGCTTCGGGCTCGACCGGATCCGCACCCACCGGGACCGGCTGATGGAGGAGGAAACATGCGCATCGCGATGATCTCGGAGCACGCCAGTCCGCTCGCCCTCCTCGGCGAGGAGAACGCCGGCGGGCAGCACACCCACGTGGCGGAGCTCGCGTCGGCGCTGGTCGGCGAGGGGCACGACGTCCGCGTCTACACCCGCCGGGACTCCCCCAGGCTGACCGAGTCGGTCTCCACCGCGGACGGCTACCAGGTCTGGCACGTGCCGGCCGGCCCGGCCCACCGGGTGCCGAAGGACGAGCTGCTGCCGTACATGGGCGAGTTCGGCGGCTGGCTCGCCGACCGGTGGCGGCACGGGGACTGGACGCCCGACGTGGCGCACGCGCACTTCTGGATGAGCGGCCTGGCGACCGTGCACGCCGGTCGGCGCGCCGGGGTGCCGACCGTGCTGACGTATCACGCCCTCGGAACGATGAAGGGACGGCACCAGGGCGGTGGGGACACGAGCCCACCAGGGCGGGCCGGCTACGAGCGCGCCCTGGGTCGGGCCGTCGACCGGGTCATCGTGCAGTGCGCGGACGAGGTCGCCGAGCTGGTCCGCCTCGGCGTGCCCCGGTCCCGGATGGCGCTGGTCCCCTCCGGCGTGAACCAGGACGTGTTCCGCCCGGACGGCCCGGTGGCGCCGCGCGACCCGGCCCGGCCGCGGATCCTTTCCGTCGGCCCGATGGTGGAACGCACCGGCTTCCTGGACGTGGTCCGGGCGCTGCCGGCCGTGCCGGACGCCGAGTGCGTGGTGGTCGGCGGACCACCGGCCGAGCTGCTGCCCGCCGACACCTTCGCCCGCCGACTGTCCGCCCTCGCCGAGTCCTGCGGCGTGGCCGACCGGCTCAGGTTGGTCGGTGGGATGCCCCGCGCGGAGACGGCCGCCTGGTACCGGTCGGCCGACGTTCTGGTCGCCGCCCCCTGGTTCGAGCCGTTCGGGCTCACCCCGCTGGAGGGCATGGCCTGCGGCGTGCCGGTGATCGGCACAAACGTCGGCGGCATCCCCGACACGGTCGTTGACGGGCTCACCGGCGACCTGGTCCCGCCGCGCGACTCCCGCGCACTGGGCGCGGCGATCCGCCGGCTCCTCGCCGACAAGGTCCGCCGCTTCACGTACGCCACGGCGGCGGTGGACCGGATCCGCAGCCGCTACTCGTGGAAGCGCTGCGCCGAGCAGCTCGGCGCGATCTACGCCACGCTGGGCACGGTCGCCCGTCCGGCCGCGGCGGCGGCGGCCTGACGATCGGGCAGCTCGCCACCCTCGACGCGCATCTGTCCGAGCCCGCGACGGGAGCCCGTCGGCGCAGCGGTGGAGCTGTCGACGCCCGTGCTACCCGCGGTAGCTTGCGGTCGTAGGCTGAGCCGGTGAGCGGGGAGCCGGAGTACACCCAGGAGTTCATCGACGTCGACGGCGCCCGGATCGGCGTGCAGACGTACCCGGATCCGGCGGGCGCGCCGGACGCGCCGGTGGTGGTGATCTGGCCGGCGATGGGCGTCCGGGCTCGCTACTACCGCCCGTTCGCCGCCGCGCTGCGCGCCGCCGGCCTCGGCGTCGTCGTGGCCGACCTGCGCGGCACCGGGGCGAGCACCCCGGTCCCCAGCCGCTCCTGCCGGGACGGCTACGCCGAGCTGGCCGGCGACGTCGGCGCCGTGCTGGCGGCGCTCAAGCCCCGGCTGGACGGGCGGACCCGGCTGCTGCTCGGGCACTCCCTCGGCGGGCAGGTGGCGGTGCTGCACCAGGCGCTGCACGACGCCGACGCCGTCGACGGGCTCGCCCTGGTCGCCGTCGGCCTGCCGTGGTGGCGCGGCTATCCGGGCCTGCGCGGCTGGGGCGTGCTGCCGTACACCCAGGGGATCGCGGCGACCGCGCGGCTGCTCGGCGTCTGGCCGGGCTGGGGGTTCGGCGGCCGGCAGGCGCGCGGGGTGATCCGGGACTGGGCGCACACCGCGCGGACCGGCCGCTTCCCGACGCTCGACGGGGTGGACGCCGAGGCGGCCGTCCGGTCGGTGCGTACCCCGGTGCTGGCGATCAGCGTGGACGACGACCAGTACACCCCGCACGCGACACTCGACCACCTCTGCGCCAAGCTCACCGCCGCGCCGGTCACCCGGCACCGGTACACCGTGGCGGAGGCGGGGGCGGCGCTGGACCACTTCACCTGGGTCCGCGCCGCGACGCCGCTGGCGGCCCGGGTCGCCGGGTTCGCCGCCGGACTGCCCGCTCGCTGACCCACCCGAGCCCCGACCCCGGTCCCGATCATGCCCGCTTTCCCGGCGTACCAACCCCGCATGCCTCGACACCCGGCGAACCTGGGTGCGTAGCGCCCCCGATGGTGGGTAAGCGGCACCGCCCGAACACCGCGGAGGGGGATGCAGATGTCAGAACGGCACACCGCACTGCGCTCGATGCACGACCTGGGCCTGGCGGCCTGGTTCGGCGGCTCGCTGATGGGAGCGCTCGGCGTCAACGGCGCGGCGGCACAGGTCAACGATTCGACGCAGCGGCTGCCGGTGGCCTCGGCGGGCTGGGCCCGGTGGACCCCGGTGAACGCCGCGGCGATCGGCGCCCACCTGGCCGGCTCGGTGGGCGAGCTGGTCACCGAGAGCCCACGCATGGCTGCCCAGTCCGGGGTGGCGAAGATGAGCGCGGTGAAGACGGCACTGACGGTCGGCGCGCTCGCGGTGACCGGGTACAGCCGGTTGCTCGGCATGAGGTTGCAGAAGGCCGGCGGTCCGCCCGTCGAGGGGGCCACCGAGCCGAGCTACCAGACGCCGGCGAACGTCGCCTCCTGCCAGCGGCAGATGAAGATGCTGCAGTGGGCCATCCCGGCGCTGACCGGCGCGCTGGTGGTGGTGACGGCGTACATGGGCGAGCAACAGAAGCCCGGGCAGGTGTTCCGGGGGATGCTCGACCGAGCCAGTGGCCTGATGGCCGCGCCGAAGACAATGGGCAAGGTGGCCGCCGTGGCCAAGGCCAAGCGGCGCATGGCGATGTCCGGCCACTGACCCGACCGGGGCGCAACGGCCGGCAGCCCCGCCGGGATGCCGGCCATCCGGCGCTCCGCCGCCGCCGGCGACCGCCGTCGAGGTGGGCGGCATGACCGGCGCGATGGCGGGCAATCAGCGCCGGCAGGGGCTGACCGACCAGGCGAGGTGGCCATGAACAGCAACGACGGACCGGGCACGGGTGGCGAGCGGCGGGGGCCGGAGTCGACCGAGCCGTGGGGCACCACCGACGGGTACGACGCCGACGCGCCGTGGGGCGCGGGCGAGGACTCGCCGATGGACGAGGGCAGCGAGGAGAGCGCGGTGCCGGAGGGCCTGCGCGGCGAACGCCGGGCGGGTGCCCCGGCCGCCGACGGGAACCCGGCCGGGCGGCACGGTTTCGGCCCGGTCGAGCCGACCCGTACGGCGGAGGCGGGGCCCGGCGCGCCGCCCGACCCGGCGCCGAGCAGGCGGACCTTCCCGGACGACCGGGCCGGCGAGGACCTGCCGGACAACGCCCTGGAGGAGTCGACCGGCATGCACCCGGAGGGGGTCAGCTGGCGCGGCTGAGCGGGCCCGGAACAGGCAACGGCCCGACCACGCCGACGGTCGGGCCGTCATCGAGCCGGTCCCGGCCGGCGTCCGCGAACGCCAGGAAGACCGCGACGGCCAGCAGGCGGGTCAGGAGCCGGTCCCGTCTTCCCCCGGCGTCCCCATCGCGGATGGCTCGGGCGCGGCTTCCGGCGACGACCCGGGCCGGATCTCGGGCGAGGTCTCCGGCGCGGGCGCCTCGGTCACCGGGTGACCGGTGTCGTCGACCAGGCCGGGCGCCATGCTGCCGCCGTGCGCCTCCTCGGCTTCCCGGGTCCCTCGGGGGTCCCGGTCGTCCGGCCGACCGGTCGCCGCCTCGTCCCGCTCGCTCACGCGCTCCCCTTCCGTCGTGCCTCGGCACCGCCGGTACCCGTCCCGGTACCGGGGAAACCTCCGGCGACGGCGTCAGGAGGCGGCGGCCCGCGCTCGGGTGACGTCGACGCCGAGCAGCCCGGCGAGCCGGGCGGCGTCGCGTTGGGCCTGGTCGCCGCAGCAGTTGTTCATCAGCACGTGCAGCTCGGCGCACTCCCCGGCCAGCTCGGTCAACAGCACGGACCAGCGGCGCAGCTCCTCCTCGCCGTAGGCGTACCGGAACTTGTCCTGCTTGTCGCCGCTCTCCCAGGCGGTGCTGTGCCCATGGAACCGGACGACGGCGAGATCGGCGGTGGCGACCAGGATTGGCGGCACCGAGGAGGCGTGCCCCTGCGGCATGTCGACGCAGACGTAGGTCAGCCCGTGCTCGCGCAGGAAGGTCACCGTGTCCACCAGGGCGTCCTCGGTGAACCAGGAGGAGTGCCGCAGCTCGACGCTGACCCGCCAGGGCCGGCACCGCCGGGCCAGCTCGGCGATCCGCCGCTTCGCCGCCTCGGTCCGGGCCAGCCACGGCGGGAACTGGAGCAGCACCGCACCGAGCCGGTCGGCCGCCGCGATCGGCGCCAGCGCCGCCCGGAACCGGTCCCAGAGCTCGTCGTACGCCCCGGCGGGCAGGTCCCGCCAGCGGATCCGGCTCGGGCCGCCGGCCGGCCGCAGGTCCGCCGGCAGCGCCGCCACGGGCGTGTGGTGACCGGTGAAGAGGCTGAACGCCTTGACGTCGAAGGTGAATCCCGGCGGGGTGGCCGCCACCCAGCCCTCACTGGTCTCCGGCAACGGAATCGCGTAATAGGAGGTGTCCACCTCCACCAGCCCGAACCGCTCCGCGTACCAGCCGAGGCGACCGGCCGGCGTGTTTGCCGCCCGCGGGTACCAGCCCGAGCGGACCAGCATCTGGTCGGCCCAGGACGAGGTTCCCACCTTGACTACACCCATGTAGTTCAGTGCACCGCGTACCGGGCGGATCGGCAACCGCTGGGGACACGTGGGCGCGTCCGCTGTGGAACGGCCCGGGACTGTCGGTGGCCGGTCATATCGTGGTCGCAGTCGTCGACGAAGGGCAGGCATCATGAGCGTCTCCGATCAGGTCGTCACCGGTGAGCGGGCGGATCTGCTCGCCACGCTGCGGCGGCACCGCCGCTTTCTCCGGCAGACCGTCGACGGGCTGACCGACGAGCAGGCGGCCCGGCGCAGCACGGTCAGCGAGCTCTGCCTCGGCGGCCTGATCAAGCACGTCGCGATCGTCGAGGAGCGCTGGATGCGGTTCGCGGTCGGCGGCGCCGAGGCCATGCAGAGCCAGCCGGTCGACTGGGCGGGCCAGTTCCGGATGCAGGAGGGCGAGACGCTCGCCGGGCTGCTCGACGAGTTCGACCGGGTGGCCGGCGCGACGGACGAACTGTTCGCCACCCTCGACCTGGACGCCGCGCATCCGCTGCCGACCGCCCCCTGGTTCGAGCCCGGCGCGAGCTGGTCGGTGCGCCGGGTGCTGCTGCACCTGATCGCGGAGACCGCCCAGCACGCCGGGCACGCGGACATCCTGCGCGAGTCGATCGATGGGACGAAGACGATGGGCTGAGCGCCCCCGATCCGCCGGACCCCGGAGGCGCGTGATCGATCTCACCTGCGAATACACCGCGTAAGCGGTGTTCCGATGTGACGTCGCGTCGAGCGGCGGCGCTGAGGGACACGAGATGAACGCACACCGCATGGACCAGGAGACCGTTGAGCGACTGCTCGTCGGTCCCGTCGCCGACGCGCCGGACGGTCGCGGTCCGGAGGCGCTCGTCCGGCTCCTCACCGCAGTCCGGGCCGCCCCGCGCCCGCACGAGCTGACCGGCGAGCTGGCCGCCATGGCGGCGTTCCGGACGGCCCGGGCCGGTTCGGTTCCGGCGGTGGCCGCCCGCCCCGAGCGGCGGATCCTCGCCGGACTGCTCGGCGCGAAGATCGCCCTCGCGGCCCTGGTGGCCGCCGTGGCCACCGGCGGCGTGGCGGTGGCCGCGGCCACCGGCAACCTGCCCGGCTCCCTCGGTGGCCACGGCGGGAGCACGACGGCACCGAGCGCGAGCGCCGGTGGGCGCCCCACGCCGACCCGCGGACCCGACGTCTCCCCCACCGCGGGCCCCGGCTTTTCCGCCCGGCCGACCGGATCACCCGCCCTGTTCGGGCTCTGCACCGCCTACCAAGCGGCGGAAGCCGGCGACCGCCACAAGTTGTTGGAGACTCCCCGCTTCGCCGAGCTGGTCTCGGCCGCCGGCGGGCGGGAGCAGGTACGCGACTGGTGCGACCGGCTGCTCGCCGGTCGGGACGACCAGCATGTTCCGGCGACCGATGCGACGGACCGCCCGGGCGGCGCCCCGACCGGCCGGACCACCGGCCGACCGGACCACGCATCGTCCACACCGGACGCGACCGGCAACCCGGCCGGGCGCGCCACCGGCCCGGCGGCGAAGCCGCCGGCAACGACCGGCCCGCGTCCGCGCTGAGCCGACCCGCGCTGAGCCGACCCGCGCTGAGCCGACCCGCGCTGAGCCGACGGGGAGCTGGTCGAGGTCCAGCCGGGCGACTTCCACGGCGGCTGGATCACCAGCGACGTCGCCGCCCGTCCAAGGGTGGCCCTGGCAGCTCCGGCTGGTGACGGCGCGGGCCCGCGGTCACCGGCCGCTTCGGCTGGTGACCGGGACGGGCGCGGCTGATAACTTGCCCCGATGAGTGTGCGGCGTCGACGGCTGGCGGTCATCCTCCGCCTGGCGATCGTGATCAGTGTGCTGGCCGGGATCGTGCTCACCGCGCTCGGTCCGGCCACGGTGACCGGCCTGCTGCCGTACTTCACCATCCAGAGCAATGTGGCGGTAGGGCTGTTCGCCGGCTACGCCGCCTGGCGGGCGTGGCGGGACCGCCCCGAGCCGCCCTCGGCGCTCAAGGGCGCGGTGACCCTCTACATCACCATCACCGGTGTGGTCTACCACCTGGTGCTGGCCAACCCGGCCAGCCCGTTCGCGATGGTCCAGCCGGACCGCGCGTTCGGCGAGGCGCTGGGCAACCAGTTCCTGCACACCGTCGTGCCGCTGCTCGCGGTCGCGGACTGGGCGCTGTTCGACCGGCGCGGCCGGCTGCGCCTGCGGTACGCGGCCTGGTGGCTCGCCTTCCCGCTGGCGTACCTCGGGTTCGCCCTGGTACGCGGGCTGATCGTGCACCGCTACCCGTACCCGTTCATCGACGCCGGGCAGCTCGGCTACGCCGGTGTCGGGCTCAGCTCGCTCTTCTTCGCGTTCACGTTCTGGCTGCTCGGGCTGCTCTTCGTCGGCGTCGACCGGGGACTGGCCCGGCGCGGCACCCCGGGCGCGACGACCGTCGACGACGCAGCGGTCACCGATTCCGTCGCGTCCGCCGTCGAGGGCTGACCGGCCGCTCCCCGACGAACCGCAGCCCGGGGGCCCGCTCAGCGCAGCCGGGCTCGGCGGCCGGCCCGGTCCCGCCCGTAGGCGTCGGCCCGGCCCCAGCGGCCCGGCACGTCGAGCAGCTCGATCCGGCCGAATCCCGCCGGCAACGACGGGTTGACCAGCAGGTCGTCCCCACACGGTCGCAGCCCGAGGATGGTGCCGAGGAGCATCAGCAGCGCCCCGGACGACCACGACTGCGGCCGGCCGGCGGCCGGGAGCTGGACCGGGTACTTCGTGACCGGGCGGGGGTAGCCGGCGATCACCTCCGGCAACGAGCCGCCCAGCGTCTCCACCACCGAGAAGATTCCGGCCGCGATCCGGGCCGCCTCGGCGTCGTACCCGTAGCGGCGCAGGCCTGTCGCGATCAGCGCGTTGTCCGCCGGCCACACCGCGCCGAGGTGCGCGCCGACCGGGTTGTACGGGCGCTGCCCGGCGGCGTACGTCCGCACGCCCCAGCCGTTGAACAGTTCCGGGCCGCACAGGTGGGCGGCCAGCGCGGCGCCGCGTTCCGGCTCCACGATCCCGCTCCAGAGCAGGTGGCCGAGGTTCGAGGTGAGCGCGTCGACCGGGGTGCCGTCCGGCTCCAGCGCCAGCGCGTAGTACTCCCGGTCCGGCAGCCAGAAGTCCCGGTTGAACCGCTGCCGCAGCCGCGCGGCCTCGGCCTCCAGCCGGTCGGCGTACCCCGGGTCGTCCCAGAACTCCCGGGCGAGCCGGGCTCCCCGGATCTTCGCGTCGTACACGTACCCCTGGAGTTCGCAGGTGGCCCGGGGGAACCCCGGCTGCCGGCCGCGCCGGTCCACGATCGCGTCGGGCGAGTTCCGCCAGACCTGGTTGACCAGCCCGTTGCGCGTGTTGCGGCGCTGGTAGCGGAGGTAGCCGTCGCCGCACGTGTCGCCGTAGGAGTCGATCCAGTCCAGCGCCATCCGGGCCGGGTGGCGCAGCTCCCGGACCAGCGCGGCGTCCCCGCTCCAGCGCTCGTACTCGTCGAGCAGGATGACGAAGAGCGGGGTGGTGTCCGCGGCGCCGTAGTAGAGCGCGGTCGGCTGCTCGTCGAAGGCGGCCGCCTCGCCGTAGCGCAGCTCGACGAGGATCTTGCCCGGCTCCTCGTCGTGGTAGTCGTCGAGCTGGCCACCCTGGAGCAGGGCGAGCAGCCGCAGCGTGGCCGGGGTCAGCTCCGGGGTGAACGGCAGCGTCTCCAGGCAGGTGATCATCGCGTCCCGGCCGTACAGCGCCATCGCCCAGGGCAGGCCGCCCACCGGCACCCGCTCGCTGTAGGCCAACGGCGCGTACCGAAGCACCGCCAGGTCGGTCAGCGCGCGCTCGTACGCCGACACCATCGACGCGCGTTCGGCGACGAGCTGCGGCGCCCGGTCGCGCCACCCCGCCAGGTCCGCACCCGTCCCCTGCCGCATCTCGCGCCGATGCGAATCCAGGCTGGCCCGCAGGTCCCGCCCGCCCGCTCCGGCGAGCACCGTGTCGACGTGCAGGTCGGTGCTCCACTTGCCGTTGGCCGCGACCCGGATCCGGAACGTCATCCCGCCCTGGTCGACGTTTCCGGCGGCGGTGCTGGAGACCAGGGTCTCCCGGGTGAACCGCTCCCGCTGGTAGCGCAGCCGCAGCTTGCCTCGGTCGGAGTCGGCGGTGGTCGTGATCCGGCGCGGCGCGGGATTGCGGATCTCGGCGGTGTCGGCGAAGTCGCTTCCGATCGCCATCCGCAGGACGAACTCGGCGGGCTCCGCCGAGTGGTTGAGCACGGTGATCCGCTCGTGGAAGCTGTCGGCGATGGACCGGTGCCGGATCACCGACACGTCAACGTTGACGTAGGGGCTGATGGTGCCGGGCACCAGCACGAACCGGCTCTCGAAGTGGGCCAGGTCGTCCCGGGAGAGGGCGTGCAGCCGCTGCCCGTCGAGGGTGAGCACCCAGCGGGACAGGAACCGGGTGTCGAAGGAGAAGAGCCCCACGGGGGCGTGCGGGTCCACCTCCATGTCGCCCTGCGCGTCGCTGACCGCGAAGGCGTTGCCGGCGATGACGTGCACCCGTTCCTGCTTCATGCCGTCCCGCCCGGCCCGCCGGCCGCCTCCCGCGGGTGCCGGGCGCCGGGCGGGCCCGGGAAGAGCCGCCGCAGCGTCATCAGCAACCGCATGTTCCCCTGCACGGTGAGGTCGTTGCGCAGCAGCGCCGCCGCCACGTGCAGCTGGCCGGCGGCCAGCCGGTCGAAGACCTCGCGGTCGGCGCGGACGATCAGCTCGGCCTCCTCGGCGGAGCGGGCCACCTCGACGTTCTGATGGTCGATGGTCAGGTACCAGTGCTCGGTGTGCACGCCCTCGCGCAGGTCGAGGCGGAGCGTGCCGCCGGTGGTCTCCGGCAGCTCGGGATGCCGGCCCGCGACCCGCCGTTCCAGGTGCTCCACCGCCGAGCCGCTCATCGCTCCTCCTCCCGTCCCCGGTCGTCCCCGCAGGGTGCCCGGTGGTCGGGTGAGTCCAACTCACCCGATCCGGGTGAGTCCTGGCGGTCAGGGGGCTGTGACGGGGGCGGGTTCCGGGTCCGCGACGATGAGCCCCCGGGCGTAGCCCGCCTGACCGGCGTGTTGGAGGTCGTCCTCCAGCAGGCTGACCAGCCGGACGCCGGCGGTCACCGGCGGGTCCCAGTTCTCGTCCACCACCCGGTCCAGGTCCGCCGGTCGCAGCCCGCGCAGGTACGCCCCGGTCCGCTCGGCCACCGCGCGGTGGTAGTCGACCAGCGCCCGCCCGCTCTCCGGCCGGACGGCGAGGACCTGCTCCGTCGTGTACCCGAAGCCGGTGTCGCCCGGGTCGCCGGTCAACCCGAACCGGCCCGCCCAGTCCCCGGTGACCCAGACCTGCTCCGCGCCGAGCAGGTCCGCGACGCCGCTGTCCTGGATCCGGGTCAGATGCCAGACCAGCCAGCCCACCGTGTTGGCCCCCGGCGCCGGGGGCCGCCGCAGCTGTTCGGGGCTGAGCCCGTCCACGGCCGAGTCGACCAGGTCGGGCAACCGGCCGTACGCCTCGGCCAGCAGGTCGTTCACGTCCACGTGCACGCTCCTCCACGTCGGTGCCACCTGGGCGTACCGCCCACGCGGCCGGGCAACCCTCACCTCTAGGGTGAGCGACGTGGTCGCGGCGCTGGAGCTGTATCTCGACACCGACGCCACTCGGCGGATCCGGGTGCTCTGGGACGCGCTGGAGGCCGAGGGCGTGCAGAGCATGCGGTCGCTGCTGGAGCAGCGGCACCGCCCGCACGTCTCGCTCGCCGTCGCCGCCCGCTTCGACCCCGGCCAGGTTGCCGACGCCCTCGCCGGGATGGTGGTGGCCGCGCCGCTGCGGCTGGAGTTTCAGCACGCGGGCCAGTTCGTCGGCCGGGTGCTGTGGCTCGGGCCGACGCCCACCGCCGAGCTGCTCGCCCACCACGCCCAGGTACAGCACCGGCTGGCCCGCGCCGGCATCACGCTGGTCGAGCATTACCAGCCGGGGCGCTGGGTGCCGCACTGCACGCTCTCCATGCGGGTACCGAACGCGCTGATGGCCGCGGCGGTGCGCCGCTGCCTGGAGATGCTGCCGCTGACCGCCACGGTGGTCGGCGCGGCGATCACCGACCACGCCCGGGGCGTCTCCCATCCCCTGCCCTGAGCGTCGCCCTCCCCTGCCGTGAGCGTCACCGCGGCCCGAAGTCGACGAGGAACGTCGGGTAATCCGGCTGCGGGCAGGGCTCGCCCCGGTGGCCGATCCGCTCGTAGAAGGGCGCGGCGCGCTCCCGGTGGGCCTGCCACTCCAGGTAACGGGCCCGCCCGGCGGCCCACGCCGACACCGCCGCCAGCAGCGCCCGCCCCACGCCGTGGCGACGCCGGTCCGGGCGTACGTAGAGGTCGTGCAGCCGGGCCACCCGGTGCGCGTCGCCGGAACGCAGGTGCGGGCCCTGGTCCTGGCCGGCGGCGTAGCCGGTCAGCCCGTCGCCGCCGACCGCCCCCAGCAGCGCCCAGCGCGGGTCGGCGAGCAGGCGCAGGAACCGGTCCCGGTGGGTCTCCGGCGGGTCGGCGCCGACGCCCATGTCGCGCAGCATCGGCCACAGCTGTGGCCAGTCGTCGGCGGTCAGCTTTCGTACGGCGGTCGTCACAGCGGCCAGGATGGAGACCCGCCACGACCCGCGCCAGCGGATTTCGGCCCGGGCGGCCCGCCGCAGCGCATCACCAGGCCGTCCGGTCCGCGCACCAGCGCCGGCGGGTGCCCAGCGTTGGACCAGCGCAGCCGCCAGCCGTCCGCCGTCGGTTCGGGCCAGCACCGCGGTGGCCAGCACGCGCACCTGGAGGCCGCGCGGCCACTCCGGCCGGACCGGAGCCCCGCCGGGCGGCCACGAATGGCGTTCCGCCGGGCGGCATAGACTGGCGCCATGAGGCATACCGCGTGACCAGCCGCGGCGCGCCGCCGACGGCGTACGGTCACGTCTGCTGGGCCTACGACGACCCGGCGGCGCTCGACGCCCGCGCGGTGGCCTTCCTCGCCGCCGGCCTCGCGGCCGGCGAGCGCGTCTGGCTGGCCGCGGCCGGCACACCCGACTCGCTGACCCGCCGTTTGGACGGCCTCCCCGGCCTCGGCGACGCGCTGCGCCGCGGGTCCGCCCGGATGGTCTCCGTCGACGACGCCTACGGGGTCGACGAGGTCATCGACCCGGAGACCCAGGTGCAGCACTACGCGGCGGCGACGGACGGTGCCCTGGCCGACGGCTACACCGGGTTCCGCGTGATGGCCGAGGCGACCCCGCTGGCCCGCACCGCCGCCCAGCGCGACGCCTTCACCCGGTACGAACACCTCATCGACCGCTACATGCGCACCCGGCCGATGTCGGCCGTCTGCGCCTACGACCGGCGGGAGCTGGGCGACCCGGCGATCGCCGAGCTGGCCTGCATGCACCCCGAGACCAACGCCCAGGTGCTGTTCCGCCTGCACGCCGCCGATCCGGACGAGGGCGCGGTCGCGCTGGCCGGCGAGCTGGACCCGTCCAACCAGCGGCTCTTCGCCGCCGCGCTGGAGCGCGCCGACCCGCGCCCGGTCGACGGCCGGCTGGTGATCGAAGGGACCGGGCTCCGGTTCATCGACCACCGCGGCCTGATCCGCCTGGGTGAGCACGCTCGCCACCGCGGCGCCACCGCCGTCCTCCGCACGACCGGGTCCGCCGCGGCACGCCTGGCCGAGCTGCTGGACCTCCCCGACGTGCGGGTGGAGGTCGTGCGATGAGAACGGGCGCCGCCGCCGACCACGTCGGCTACTACCACGAGGCGATCCTCTTCGACTCGGACGAGCACCTGCTCGCCGTGGTGCTGCCCTTCCTGCTCGGCGGGATCGAGGCCGGTGAGCCGGCGGTGGTGGGCCTCGGTGAGCGCAACGCCGAGCTGGTCCGGCGGGCCCTGCCCGTCGACTCGGGCGTGACGTTCCTGCCCGGCGGCGACGTGTACGCCCGGCCGACCGCCGCGATCCGTTCCTACCGCAAGCTGCTCGCCTCGTACGTGGCCGACGGCGCCGCGCAGATCCGGATCGTCGGTGAGCTGCCCCGGATCGCGCTCGGGGCGACCTGGGACTGGTGGGCCCGGTACGAGTCGGCCATCAACCACGCCTACGACGACTTCCCGCTCTGGAGCATGTGCGCGTACGACACCCGGGTCGCCTCGGCGCGGGTGCTGGCGGACGTGGCGCGCACCCACCCCCGGGTGGCCCGGCCGGACGGCAGTCACGTCCCGACCGGCGTCTACACCGAGCCGACGAGCTACCTCGCCGAGCAGCTGCCGATGCTGCTGGACCCGGCGCAGCGGACGGCGCCGGTGGTCGAGCTGACCGACCCGACACCCGCGCAGGCCCGCGCCGCCGTCTACGCCGCGGACCGGGGGCAGCTCCCCGTCGACGACGTCGAGGACCTGGTGGTGGCGGTCAGCGAGATGGTGACCAACGCCATGCGCCACGGCCTCCCACCCACCTTGATGAGGCTGTGGAGCGGCGCCGACCGCATCGTGGTCACGGTGAGCGACGGCGGCGACGGACCGAAGGAACCGTTCGCCGGCCTCCTTCCGCCGGCCAACCGCTCCGACGGCGGCCTGGGCCTGTGGATCTCCCACCAGTCCTGCAGCCACGTGGCGATGCACCGCGGTCCGGACGCCTTCACCGTGCGGCTGACGGCGGGCAACCCGCACTTCCCAGTCTGACCCGGCCCTCCCGCGACGACCGGTCACCGGTCGCCACGCGACGACCGCTGGTCCGCAGCCATGCGACGACCGGTCAGCCGTCGGTGACGACGACGTGCAGGCGGCGGGGGCCGTGCACGCCCTCCACCCGGTTCAGCTCGATGTCGCTGGTCGCCGAGGGGCCGCTGATCCAGGTCAGCGCGCGGCCCGGGGTGAGCCGGGCGACGGCCTCCGGCACGGTGGCCACCACCTGCTCGGCGCGGACCACGCAGACGTGCAGGTCGGGCAGGAGGCTGATGACCCGCCGGCCCTGGTCGGCGGCGGCGTCGAGGACGATCGTGCCGGTCTCGGCGACGGCGACCGCCGCCGCGGTGACCACGGCGTCCAGCTCGGCCAGCCGGCCGGCGGGCAGCTCGTCGTCGATCAGCACCTCGACCTCGCCGGGCCGCCAGCCGGCGGGCAGCCCGGGCGGCACCACGACCGTCGTGGCGCCCTCGGCGGCGAGGATGCCGGCGACCGTTTCGGCCACGGCGGTGTCGGCGGCCCGGTGGACCCGAGCCCGGTAGTCGGTCAGCCGCTCGGCGAGCAGGTCGACCAGCTCCGGGTGGCCGGGCGGCAGCTCCCCCTGCCGGCGGTGGGCCGGCCGGTGGCGTACCGGCACGGGTGGCGCGGCCGCCAGGGCGGTCCGGAGCCGGGCCAGCACGGTGTCGCGGGCGGTCACGACCGGCTCCGCTGCGACCACCACTGCCGGAAGGTCTGCGGCGGGGCGGCCGGCACGTCCCGGCTGGCGGTCCAGCCGCTCAGCGGCGGCGGCAGGGCGCGCCCGGCGACCCGGCCGAGCCCCGCGGCGCGCTGCGCGGCCGCGTACAGCCGGGGATGGTCCATCGTGTACGCGGCCGCGGCCATCGCGATCGCCTCGGCGCTCGGCGTCCGGTGCGCCGCGCGCTGCTCGGCCACGTGCCGGGCACGCAGGTGGACCAGGACGGACGGGATGTCGATCATCACGGGGCAGGCATCGAAGCAGGCCCCGCAGAGCGACGACGCGTACGGCAGCGAGGCGTTCTCCTCGACCCCGGTCAGCTGCGGGGAGAGCACCGCCCCGATCGGCCCCGGATAGACCGACCCGTACGCGTGCCCGCCGGTGCGCTCGTAGACGGGACAGACGTTGAGGCAGGCGGAGCAGCGGATGCAGTGCAGCGCCTGCCGGCCCACCTCGTCGGCGAGCACCGCGCTGCGGCCGTTGTCCAGCAGCACCAGGTGCACCTGCTGCGGGCCGTCGCCGGGGGTGACCCCGGTCCACATCGAGGTGTACGGGTTCATCCGCTCCCCGGTCGACGCCCGGGGCAGCAGTTGCAGGAAGACCCCGAGGTCGTCCCAGGTGGGGATGACCTTCTCGACGCCCATCACGGTGATCAGGGTGTCCGGCAGGGTGAGGCACATCCGCCCGTTGCCCTCGGACTCGACCACGGCGAGGGTGCCGGTCTCGGCGACCGCGAAGTTCGCCCCGGAGACGGCCACCTTGGTGCTGAGGAACGTCTCGCGCAGGTGCCGGCGGGCCGCGGCGGCGAGCGCGGCCGGCTCGTCGGTCAGCGCCGGGTCCACACCGGGCATCTCGCGCAGGAAGACCTCGCGGATCTCGGCCCGGTTACGGTGGATCGCCGGGACCAGGATGTGGCTGGGCCGGTCCCGTCCGAGCTGGACGATCAGCTCCGCGAGGTCGGTCTCGACCGGTTCGATCCCCGCTGCTTCGAGCGCCTCGTTGAGTCCGATCTCCTGGGTGGCCATCGACTTCACCTTCATCACCCGGTCGGCGCCGGTGGCGCGGACCAGGTCGGTGACGATCCGGTTCGCCTCGACCGCGTCGGTCGCCCAGTGCACGGTGCCGCCGGCCGCGGTGACCGCCGCCTCCAGCTGTTCGAGCAGCTCGGGCAGGCGGGCCATGGTGTCGCTCTTGATCGCCCGCCCGGCGGCCCGCAGCTCCGCCCAGTCGGGCACCTCGCCGATCACCGCCGCCGACTTGGCCCGGATGGTGCCGGTGGCGTGCCGCAGATTGCGGCGGAGCTGGGCGTCGGCCAGGGCGCGCCGGGCGGCGACCGGGAACGGCTCGTCGCCGCGCAGGTTGCCGACGCCGGCCGGGGCGGTCGCGGGCAGGCCGAGGAAGGTCTCCGTCATCGCCGCGCCTCCCGCGCCTCGTCCGTCGCCCTCACCGGGCCACCCCCTCGACGTTCCGGCCGGTCCGGTCGCCGGCCGGCCCGGCCTCGGTGCTGGCCAGGATCTCGGCCAGGTGCACGGTCCGTACGCCGGCCCGCAGCCGGGACAGCCCGCCGCCGATGTGCATCAGGCAGGAGGCGTCCCCGGCGGTGCAGACGTCGGCCTGGGTGGCCAGCACGTGGCGCATCTTGTCGGCCAGCATCGCCGTCGAGGTGTCCGCGTTCTTCACGGCGAAGGTGCCGCCGAAGCCGCAGCACTGCTCGGCCTGCGGCAACTCCACCAGGTCCAGGCCGCGGACCTCGCGCAGCAGCCGCAGCGGCCGGTCCCCCACCCGGAGCATCCGCAGCGAGTGGCAGGTCGGGTGGTAGGTGACCCGGTGCGGGAAGTACGCCCCCACGTCGGTCACCCCGAGCACGTCGACGAGCAGCTCCGACAGCTCGTACGTGTGCCGGGCCACCTCCTCGGCCCGGCTGGCCAGCGGCTCGTCGCCGGCCCGTCGGGCCACCATCGCGTGCTGGTGCCGCACCGAGCCGACGCACGAGCCGGACGGGGCCACCACCACGTCGTACGGGGCGAAGGTCCGCACGTGCCGACGCACCAGCCGCAGCGCGTCGTCCGGGTAGCCGGTGTTGACGTGCATCTGCCCGCAGCAGGTCTGCTCGGCGGGGAAGACCACCTGGTGGCCGAGGCGTTCCAGCAGCCGTACCGTCGCCTTGGCCGCCTCCGGGAAGAGGGTGTCGGCCAGGCAGGTGACGAACAGGGCGATCCGCATGTCCAGCCCTCCCAGGTCGCGTCCCGGTGGCCCGCCGCGCGGCTGTTCCGCGATCCGTCGAGTGTCCCTCAGGGACCCGGCGGACGCCACCGGATGCGGCGCGGCGGTTAGCCTCGGATGGTGAGCCCGCGCCGCGGTCCCGGCCCGGACCGGCCTTCCCTGGGGCGGGACCGCTCCTTCGTCACGTACTGGATCGCGCAGGCGGTCTCCGCGGCCGGGGACTCCTTCGCCTATCTGGCGGTGCCGCTGCTGGTGCTGCACGCGACCGGGTCGGTGGCCCGGATGGGCCTGCTCACCGCGGTGGCCGGCGTGGCGTCGGTCGGCGCCGGCGTGTTCGGCGGGGTGCTCGTCGACCGGTGCGACCGGCGGACCCTGATGATCGTCGCCGACCTGGTCCGGTTGGTGCTCTACGGGCTGATCCCGCTGGCCTGGCTGGCCGGCCCGCAGGTCTGGCTGCTCTTCGTGGTGCTGCCGGTCTGCGCGGCGGTCGGCATGGTCTTCCAGGTCGCCTCGGTGACCGCGGTGCGCAACCTGGTCGACCGGGAGCGGATCACGGAGGCCAACGGCCGGCTGCACGCGACGTACGCGGCCGCCGCCGTGGTCGGGCCGCTGCTGGCCGGCCTGGTGTCGGCCCGGTTCGGTCCCACCGCCGCGATCGGCGTCAACGCGGCCAGCTTCGCGCTCTCCGCCGTCGGTCTCCGGCTGGTAAGGCTCCGGCGGCCGGACCCCGGCGCGGCCGCCCCGCCCCGGGGACGGCCGGTGGCTGAGTTCCTGGCCGGCGCGCGGTTCCTCTGGCGGCAGCCGATGCTGCGGTCGCTGACCGTACTGCTGTCGGTCTTCATCTTCCTGACGTTCGGCCTGACCGACGTGCTGATCTACCACGTCACACACGACCTCGGCGGCTCGGACCGCACGGTCGGCACGGTCCTCGGCGTCGCCACCCTCGGCACGGTCGCCGGGGCGCTGCTGGTGGCCCCACTGCGCCGCCGGCTCGGCTTCGGCGTCACCTGGATCGGCGCGATCGGCGTCGGCGGCCTCGCCGTCGCCGCACTCGGGCTGGCCGGCACCGTCCCGGCCCTCACCGTGGCGGCCGCGGTCCACCTCTGCTGCGTCAGCGTGGGCGGCATCTGCTCGATGTCGCTGCGCCAGGAGATCACGCCCGATCACCTGCTGGGCCGGGTGACCTCCGCCTTCTGGAGCACCCACTTCTCGCTCGGACCGGCCGGAGCCGCGCTGCTGACCTGGGCGGCCGGCCGGTACGGCGCCGCCGTGGTCTGCCTGGTGGCGGGAGCCGGCTGCCTGCTGGTGGCCGTCGGTGGGCTCTGTGGCCCGGTCCGCCGGGCGGGAGCGGTGCCGGCGGCCGGCGAGCGGGACCTGCGGCCGGTGCCGGGCTGAGCGGGACCCGACCGAACGGCCACGGCATCCCACCGGGACGGTGGTGGGGCACGCCTACACGCCGTTCCGGGGTGGCGGTACCGTTGCGCCTCATCATGCCCTGCGGGGCGGTCATCCGCCGGCCTGGCGCTGGCGAACCGACGGAGGATGGCGCATGTCCAACGGCGAGGACCCGTTCGCACCACACGACGACGTGTCCGCCCGGCCGAGTTTCGAACTCGCGCTGCGCGGCTACGACAAGCGTCAGGTGGACCGTTACGTCAAGCGGCTGGACGGCGAGGTGTCCACGCTGACCGCCGACCGGGACCGGGCGTACCGCCAGATCCAGGAGCTGACCGTCCAGTTGCAGCGGGCGCAGACCGAGGTGGCGGAGCTGCGGCAGCGCCCGGCGCAGGTGGACCGGGCCTCCTTCCGCGACCTGGGCCCGATGGTCGAGCAGATCCTCGACCTGGCCGAGAAGCAGGCCGGGGTGATCAGCGAGACCGCCGCGAAGCGCGCCGCCGAGCTCCATGTCCAGGCGGAGAAGGCCCTCACCGCGACCCGGGAGCAGGCCGCCCAGGAGCTGCGGGAGCTGGACGAGGAGTTGGACGCCCGGCGCGCCGAGCAGGAGCAGGCGCACGAGGAGCGGCGGGCCGCCGCGCAGGCCGAACTCACCGCCACCCGCGAGCTGGCGGAGAAGCTGCGGACCGAGGGTCAGGCCGCCCACGAGCGCGCCCAGCAGGAGGCCAAGCGGATCACCGAGCAGGCCACCCAGCAGGTCGAGCAGGCCCGCTCCGCCTCGGAGGCGCTGGTAAAGGCGGCCCGTACGCAGATCCAGCAGGAGGTGCAGGCGAACCGCGGCAAGGCCCAGCAGGAGCTGGCCCAGTGGCAGGCAAACATGGCCCGCGAGCTGGAGGAGCAGCGGGCCGCGGCCGAGCAGGAGCTGGCCGACCGGGCCACCGCGGCCGAGCGGGACATCGCCGCGCTCGTCGCCGAGGCCCAGCAGTACGCCACCGAGGTCCGGGACCGCGCCGACGAGCAGACGAGCGCGCACCAGGAGCAGCTCACCACCGTGCAGCAGGAGCTCCAGCAGCGGCAGGAGACGCTGGACCAGCTCCGGGCCGAGCTGGATACCGTCGGCCAGCAGCTCGACCGGTCCCGGCAGGAGATCGCCACCATCGAACAGGAGGGCGCCCAGCTGGAGGAGCGCCTGGTGGAGGTCCGCCGCGACCTGACCGCCGAGACGAAGCGGCTGGAGGACGCCCGCCGGGCCGGTGACCTCGCCGAGCAGCACGCCAAGGAGGTACGCGCCCGGGTGCAGCGCGAGGCGAAGCGGGTGGCCGAACTGGCCTCGGCGGCAGTGATGGCGGCCGCCGCAGGCGGCGGCGAGACCGCCGAATATCCCCAGGTGGGCGTCCGACCGGCCGCCGACCGACCGCCCGCCCGGCCGGTGATCGTCGACCGCGTGCCCGCGCCTCGGGAACCCTTCGACGCTTTCGCTGTGCGGACGCCCGTTGAGGCGACGACCGCCGAGCGGGCCGCCGAGGAGCGGGCCGAGCAGCCCGGCGCGGAGGTTCCGGCCACCGCCTGAGCCGGGATCCCGACCGAACCTGTGCCGCCCTACCTGAATGAACCGCTGCCCGAGCGCCGCTATTCGCCTGCGGCGCTCGGGTGACGCCGCGGCGGGTGAAGAGGAGCGCGGCGCTCACCATGGACACGCCGCTGCCCACCAAGTTGACGAATGAGGCCAGCGCGAGAATGCGCTGAGGTCGCGCGACGGCTGGCGGAGAGCAGGAGCCGCCCGCCGAGTTGGTGAAGACGCTGCGCGCGCTGCTGGACCGGTAAACGCGTTGACGCGCGCCCGGTCTGCCAGCATGCTGCCCGGCATGACAGCGCCGCGCAGCCTCCCGTTCCCCGGTGCCGTGCGTTTCCGCCAGGGCCGCTGACCTCGCAGTAGCGGATCGCACCTCCGGCACCGGGCGCCGATCGGCAGCCCGGGAGTCCCCGCGTGTCCGCGTACCGTCTCTTCCTTGTCGTCAGCGGTGTCGGCGCCTTCGCCGGCAACACCGCCTTCACCCTCAATCTCGTCTACCAGAGCCAGGTCGTCGGCCTGGGCCCGTGGCAGCTGATCCTCGTCGGCACGCTGATGGAGGTCGTCTGCTTCGTGGCCCAGGTGCCGACCGGAGTCCTCGCCGACCTGCACAGCCGCCGGCTCTCCGTGGTGGTCGGCCACCTGCTGATGGGCGTCGGGCTGCTGCTGTGGGGGCTGCTGCCCAGCTACGCCGCGCTGCTGGTCGCCACCGCGGTCTGGGCCGTCGGCGCGGTCTGCGTCGACGGCGCCCAGGAGGCGTGGGCCGCCGACGAGATCGGCGCGCAGCGGGTCGGCGGGGCGTTCGTCCGGGCCGGTCAGCTCGCCCAGGCCGGCACCCTGCTCGGCATCGTCGCAGCGGTGGCGCTGGCCGGCGTGGACCTCGCGCTGCCGATCCTGGTCGGCGCCGGCTGCACGCTGGCCCTCGGCGCGACGCTGGCCCTGGTCATGCCGGAGCGCCACTGGACGCCGCCGCCGGCCGGGCAGCGGACCACCCTCGGCTCGATGCGGGCCCAGGTGGTCGCGGGCGGCTGCGTCGCGCGACGCAGCCGGATCATCCGGTACGTCCTGGTCGGCACCCTCTTCCTCGGCCTGAGCAGCGAGGGTTTCGACCGGCTGGGGCAGCCCCGGTTCGTCGCGGAACTGACGCTGCCGGCGGCCCTGAGCCCGCCGGTGTGGCTCGGCGCGTTCGCCGCCGTGGCGGCTCTGGGCTCGATCCTGCTCACCGGGCTGATCGGTCGGTGGGTGGACGCGACCCGTCCGCGTCGGGTGGGGCTGCTGCTGGTGGCGGTGGAGACGTCGGCGGCAGCCGCGACGATCTGCTTCGGTCTGACCGGCGCGATCTGGCCCGCCGTCTCGGCTTACCTGGCGGCGTCCCTGCTGCGGCACGTCGCCGCGCCCGTGCTGAGCGTATGGCTGGTCGCCGGCACCTCGTCGGGTACCCGGGCGACGGTCTTCTCCATCCAGTCGCAGGTCGACGCGCTCGGCCAGATCGCCGGCGGCCCGCCGGCCGGCGGGGTCGCCCAGCGGGTGTCGATGGGCGCGGGGGTGGTCACCGCCGGCGCGTTCCTGCTGCCGGCGGTGGTCTGCTTCGCGCTCGCGGCGCGCCGGACCCCGGCCGACGCCGGGCCGCCGACCGCCGAGGCGACCCGGGCCGTGGAACCGGTCACCCCTTGATCGACACCACGACACATGGGAATGAACATGCGGACCGGCCCGCACACGTCCTGCGCCCTCCTGGACCGGCTGGGCAGCGGCATCGCCTGCTGACAACCACCGGCGGGCCGCCCCCCGACCCGCGGGCGCTTGGGTCAGGCCAGCAGCAGGTGCCGGACGGCGTCGCCGATCACCGGGTCCACCGGGAATCGCGCCTCCAGCCAGGCCAACGTGGCCCGGGCGGCCTCCCGGTTGGCCCGGTAACCCGGCACCATCGCGGCCAGCGGCAGCACCTCCGGCGGGTACGCCTGCTCCACCCGTCGGCTCGGGTCGAACGGGTCGCGCCGGTGCGCGGCGCCGGGCGAGGTGAGCCGCAGCAGGGCGAGCACCCGGTCCACCGCGTACGACTGGATGAAGCGCGCCGCGGTGAGCCGTTCGCCGCGCAGCTCGCGGTGCAGGCCGACGTAGAGGTTGGTCAACGCCTCGTTCAGGTGGAACTCGACCGTGTCGTACGGCGTCGCCGGCCGTGGCGGGGGCCCGCACTCGACCAGCCCGGCGGGCGCGTCGGGCCGCTGCCAGACCACCCGCGCGCCGGCGATCGGCAACCGGGCCAGCTCGTCGACGGTGAAGACCGCGTACTCGACGAAGATGCCGTCGGCGTAGAGCGCCTTGCGGCCGTTGCGCTCGTTGGCGAAGCTGTACGCCACCGGGCCGGGCGCCACCAGCCAGTCGATCGAGTCGACGTAGCGGGGCACGGCGCCGGCCGCGACGACGACGAAGAAGTCCAGGTCGGAGTGGGCGTCGAGCCGGTCGTGCTCGGCTCCGGCGGAGCCGAGGCCGAGCAGGGCCACCGCGTCCGGCCGGGTGGCGAGGTGGGCGGCGAGGTCGTCCAGACGTCGGAGCATCGGGTGCATGCCGTCGTCCCTTCCATGAAGAGTCGACGTTTCAGCCCGTACGGTCCTGATCACCGCCGGGGTCGCGACACCGATGCCGCCATTGTGGCGGTTGCGGGGGTGGTGGACCAGACCGGCCCGGAGCCGGTGGCGGGCGCACCCGGCTGAGTAGGCGGTCAGCACCGTCGCGTCCGGCAGCGGCTCGACGACCTCGCGGAGGCGCTCACGCGCCCTGGTCAGGGCCGTCGGTCAGCGCCGGGCTGACGGCGGCCGGCAGCAGGTGGCGGACCTCCGGTTCGCCGTCGGCTAGTTGCCGGGCCCGGTCCTCGGCCTGCTGGTCGGCTTCCGTCAGCCGGCCCCCGTGCTGGCGCAGGTGCTCGTCCCAGGACGGCACCATGTAGACCTCCGCGAACCGGACCGGGGTCTCGCCCTCGCGGAACAGTCCCCACCGCATCGCCCCGGTACGCTGCCGCGACCCACGCACGTGCTCCATCGCGTCCAGGAACGCGCCCTCCCGCTCCGGCCGGACGGTGTAGGTCACCACCACCAGCACCGGGCCCACCCGGGGATCCGGTTGGAGCGCCAGTTCCAGGGGCGGCCGGTAGGCGGTCGGGTCCCGGTTCACCCCGCGCAGGTCGGGCAGCGGCCAGATCTGGGACGTCACCGCGCCGATCAGCATAAACGCGGCCGCCACGAAGAACGCGGGGACCAGCCCGGCGGTGTCGGCCACCACGCCCCAGCCGAACGCCCCCACGGCCTGCCCGCCGCCCTGGACCACCTGGTACACGGCCAGGCCGCGGGCGCGTACCCAGCCGGGCAGGAACAGCTGGATCTCGGCGTTGACGTTGGCGAGGACGGTCACCCAGGCCACCCCGGCCGGCAGCAGGGCGACCAGCACCACCGGGACGATCCGGACCGACGCCACCACGATCAGCGTCCCGCCGTAGAGCGCCCCGGCCACCAGCAGGAACTGGTTGGCCGACATCCAGGTCCGGATCTTCGGCAGCAGCAGGCCGCCGGTGATGGCGCCCACCCCGAGCGCGGCCAGCAGCAGGCCGTACCCGCTGGAGTTCATGCCGAGCCGGCGGGCGGCCACCAGCGGCAGCAACGCCCACAACGCGCTGGCCGGGATCACGAAGACCAGCGCGCGGCGCAGCAGCCGACGCACGATCGGCGAGTGCCGCACGTACCGGCCGCCGGCCCGCAGCGCGGCGGTGAACCGCTCGGGCACCTCGACGGCGCGGGCGTCGCCGGGCCGCCACCGGACCAGCGCCAACGCGAAGACCAGGAACGCCACCGCGTTGAGGGCGAAGACCGGGGCCACCCCGGTGCGGGCGATCAGTACGCCGGCCACGGCCGGTCCGACGGCCCGGGCCACGTTGACGCTGATCGAGCCCAGCGCCGAGGCCGACCGCAACTGGTCCCGGGGCACCAGCTCAGGGATCACCGACGCCCACGCCGGCAGGGTCAGGGCCTGCCCCACGCCGAAGGCGAAGGTGAGGGTGAGCAGCAACGCCGGCGGCATCCGGCCGGTCGCGGTGAGCACGGTGAGCGCCACCGCCACCGCGACCAGGAAGAGCTGCACCGAGATCAACAGGTGCCGGCGGTCGAAGGTGTCCGCGAGTGCGCCCGCCGGCAGGGCCAGCAGCAGCGTCGGCAGCAGGCTGGCGGTCTGCACCAGGGCGACCAGCGTCGAGGCGTTCGACTGATGGATCAGCAGCCACTGCGCGCCGACTGTCTGCATCCAGGTGCCGATGTTCGCGGCGAGCAGGGCCAGCCACAGGTTGCGGTAGACCGCCGTCCGCAACGGCGTCCACGCCGAGACCGTGACCTCGGCCGTGGCACCTCCGGGCGTCACCACCGCCCGTCCGCGCGCAGCACCCGCTCGCCGGAGACGTACAGGTCGTCCGGGGCGAGCAGCAGCAGCCGTACGACCTCCGCGGCGACCTGCTCGGGCTGGGCGTAGATCTCGTCCAGGAACTCGTCGCCGACCCGTTCCTGCAACCGGGTCGGCATCGGCCCGGGATGCAGTTGCATCACCTTGATCCGGTTGCTGTGCTGGGCCTCGGCCACCGACTCGACCAGGCTGCTGCCGTAGCTCTTGGTGGCCCGGTAGATCGGGATGCCCGGCCGGGGCTTCGTCACCGCCATCGCCCCGATGTACACCACGTTGCCGTGATCCTGTCGGTGCAGGTGGTACAGCGCCTCCCTGAGCACGTACGTGGCACCGAGCGCGTTGATCTCCACGGCCCGCCGGATCCGCTCCGGGGACAGGTCCGCCAGGTCACCGCCCGCCCACATCGAGGCGCACGCCGCCACCCCGTCGATCATGTCGTACAGGTCGACCACCTCGACGAACGCGTCCCGGACCTGCTCATATGAGGAGACGTCGCAGACCGTGCCGGCGCAGCCCAGGTCGTCGGCCACCGCAGCGACCTCGTCCGGCACGTCGCCGAAGACGGCGACCTGGTGCTCGTCGACGAGCAGGCGGGCCACCGCCAGACCGAGGCCGCTGGTGCCGCCGACCACCACGAAGGTTCTGGCGCCCATGTCCCTCCCGCCCACCGGCTGCCCAACGGCCCTTCCTTCCCGCTGTCGGCGCTTCCACACGTCATGCCCACGGGACGGCGTGTTCGGCCGGGCGGGTCACACCGCAGTGTCCGGTTACTGATCGCGGTCGCCCGAACGCGCACATATGGTGACCGCCGAAGGTCCGCAGCGAGCCCAGCCGGGAGGCACGATCGGCATGACCCTGACCACCTGGGCGTACGCGGGCGGCGGCGAGACGGAGGACGACCTCGTCCGGCTGGCGCACCAGCGCCACGAGGTCGGTGGGCCGCGGGGCGTCCAGCAGTTGGGCGCGCACCGCGATCGGCCGCGCCTCCGACGATCGAGTCGGTGAACCGCCTGGGTCGTGGCTAACGAGTCGCGTCCCGATCTCACACGCCCGTTCCGCCCGCACGCCGAGATCGGCCGTCAGCCGTTTCCGTCAGTCGTCGGCTCGCCAGCGGTAGAACTCGTTGGCCACCGCGTCGTCCGGGCCGTGCCAGGTGTCCGGGTTGTACGGGCTGATGAACGAGCTGAGGTCGTCCATGATCTTGGCGAAGGCCGGCTGGTCGTGGTCGTCCCCCGTGCCGGCGGCCAACGCCGCGTCGGTGCGCTCCAGCAGATGCACGTAGACGTCGTCGATCGAGTACAGCCAGCGCCCGGTGACGCCCAGCTCGACCGGCAGCGGCCCGGCGTCCGATTCGGCGAAGACACGCGCGACGTTGGGCTCGGCGCCGGGCTTGATGTGTCCGACGATGACGGTGAGGTTCCTGCCGGCCGATTCCGGCGCCGGTGCCGAACTCTCGGCCGGCACCCAGCGGTAGAACTCCTTGGCGACCGAGTCGGACGGGTTCTGCCAGTTCCTCGGGTACGGCGTCACGTACGGCGCGATGGCTTCGGCGATCTTCTGGAACGCGGGCAGTCCGCGGGTCTGACCCGACACCCTCGGGTCCTCCCTGCGTTCGATCACGTGGAGGTAGAGGTCGTCGAGCGACAGCAGCCTTCGCCCGATCACCCCGAGGTCCTGCGGTCGGGTCGTCTTGTCGTAGTAACCGAAGACATCGCCGACGATGTCCTCACTGCCAGGAACCATGTGACAGACGATCACGTTTCGGAAGACCATGACTGCTCCTCGGGTGAGTGGGCGTTGACTGAGTGGACGTCGATCTCTTGTGGTGGATCGGAGAGACTGTCGGGCGGGTCAGGCGTTGAAGCGGACCGGAAGCTCCAGCAGGCCACGGAACGGCGACGCCGCCGGCAGCCGGCGCAGCTCGGCGACCGGCACCCCGAGCCGTAGCTCCGGCAGCCGGCGCAGCAGCGCCCCGATGCCGATCTGTGCCTCCATCCGGGCCAGCGAGACCCCCAGGCAGTAGTGGACGCCGTGGCCGAAGCCGATGTGCGGGCCGCGCTCGCGGCAGAGGTCCAGCCGGTCCGGGTCGGCGAAGTGCTCCGGGTCGTGGTTCGCCGCGTTGATCACCACGCCGACGATCGACCCGCGCGGGATGTGCACGCCCTGATACTCGACGTCCTCGGCGGCGATCCTGGGGCTGGCCACCGGCAACGGGCCGTCGAACCGGAGCAGCTCCTCGATCGCCGCGGGCAGCAGTTCCGGCTTGCCGCGCAGCAACTCGAGTTGGTCCGGGTTGGTCAGCAGCGCCACGGTCGCGTTGCCGATGAAGTCCGCGGTGGTCTGGTGCCCGGCGAACAGCAGCAGGAACGAGGTGGTGACGAGCTCCGGTTCGGAGAGCTTCCCGTCGTGGTCGCAGGCCTCGATCAGCGCGCTGATCATGTCGTCGGCGGGGTGTGCGCGCTTGGCCTGCACCAGGTCGGCGAAGTAGTGGTGCAGCCGTAGCTGGGCCTCCTGCACGGCCGCCCGGTCTTCCTGGGGACTACGGCCGGACGACCCGGACGTCCTGATCACCTGGGTCCAGTCGAGGACCCGCTCGTGGTCGGCCTCCGGTATCCCGAGCAGCTCGCTGATCACCTTCATGGGCAGCGGGATCGCGAAGTCGTGCATCAGCTCGGACTGGCCCTGCGGGATGATCTTGTCGAGCAGGTCGTCCACGATCTGCGCCACCCGGGGCCGCAGCGCCTCGATCCGGCGAGGCGCGAACGCCTGTGACACGATCCGGCGCAGCCTGGTGTGCTCCGGCGGGTCCGAGTTGAGCATGTTCTTGTTCAACCCCTCGGAGTTCGGCCCGAAGATCCGGAGGTAGTGCTGGTCGGGGCCGTAGAGATCCTTGGAGAGCCTGGGGTCGGTCAGCGCCGCCTTGGCGTCGTCGAAGCGGGTGATCAGGTAGGAGTCGAACCGCGGCGAACTGACCGGGCAGACGGGTGCGTCCCCCCGCAGCCGCGCGAAGGTGGGATAGGGGTCGGCGGCGAACTCGTCGGTGTACAGCTCCGACGCGGGTACGGCATCATCGGTCATCGCGACTCCTCGGGCTCGCTCCGCACGGTGTGCAGAACCTGGTAGGTGTGCCGTTGCGCGGATTCGCGAAGCTCACGGATCATGCGCAGCAGCCGGTCACGGTGTTCGCTGCGGCCGAAGGCGTCCAACCGCTCGCGGTCCGCCCAGTCGCTGATGATCAGGTAGCTGCGCGGGTCCTCGGCATCGCGGACAAGGTCCTGGTGCAGGCAACCGTCCAGCGTGCGGATCTCTTCAGCCGCCGAGAGCCACTCCGCTTCGAACCGTTCCTCACAGCCTTCCCGGGTACGCATCGCGAGCACGGTGCGTACGGTCGTCATCGCGCGCCTCCGAACACCAGCTGCAGGTTCTTGCTGAGCGCGTCGGCGTCGATCGGCTGGCTACGGAACCCGACATGCCCGTCCGGGCGGACCAGGTACAGGGCGGTGCCGGTGAGGCCGTACGCGGCGCGGAACTCGCCCTCGCCGTCCCGCACCATCGGTGGATCGAGCAGCCGCGGCGCCCGGGCATCCGGGCTGAGCAGCAGGTACACGTCGATCTGCCCGGACGTCTGCCGGCGGACGTCGGCGCACAGTGTCCCCACGGCGGTCAGGGCCGCCTCGTCGGCCGACGCGTCCGCGTAGACCAGCAACGTGTGCCTGGCGCCGCGGGTCAGTTCGTGCAGGCGCAGCGGATGCCCGACGCCGCGCCGGCGCAGGCCGCCGACATCGGGTGCGCGGTCGCCGGGCCCGGGACCGTTTCGCAGGGCGTCGGGAGCGGACAGGGACTCGCCGACGAGCGGGCTGTCCGCGTAGCTGAGCAACATGGACATCTCTTGCAGGAACTGCCGTTTCAGGTCTTCGCGGTCCAGCTCGTCGGTGAAGGCCATCCGCACCGCGCGCCCCACGATCTCCTCGCCTTCCGGGCGCCGTTCGGTCTCGTAGCTGTCCAGCAGCCCGGGCGCGGCGATCCCCCGCACCGCCAGCGCCAGCTTCCACGCCAGGTTCCAGGCGTCCTGGATCCCGGTGTTCATGCCCTGGCCGCCCGCGGGCGGGTGCAGGTGCGCCGCGTCGCCAGCCACGAACACCCGGCCGTCGCCGTACCGGTCCACGATCCCGTGACTGATCCGGAACACCGACGACCAGCGCAGGTTCGACGCGCGGGTGCCGGGCGGGGCCAGTTGGTCGATCGCGGCCTGGACGTCGGCGAGGGTCGGTTCGGCGAGTTCCTCGCTGAACCCGGGCGGGGCGTCCTGCCCGCCGGTCTGCGCGAAGAACCGGGGCGGCGCCAGCGTCGCGATCCGGTACCGGGACTCGCCGCGCAACGGGACGCATACCAGCATGCCGTCCATCCGGCCGTCGGTCTCGTGCATGAACCGGAGCAGGTGGCCCTCCGGCATGTCCCAGTCCACGTCCACGTCGCCGAGCATGAACAGCTGCGGGAACCGGCCCAGTCCACCCGAGAACGTCAACCCGAGCAGCTCGCGGACCCTGCTGTGCGCGCCGTCGCAGCCGACCAGGTACTTCGCGCGCACCGTCTCCTCGGCCCCGCCGGCGGTCGCGAGCGTGGCCAGCACGCCGTCGCCGTCCTGGGTGAACGCGATCAGCTCGGCACCGCGTTGCGGGCGCACGCCGAGCGTGGCCAGCCGTTCGGTTAGGATGCGTTCGGTCTCGTACTGGGGCAGGCCCAGGTGCGCGTACGGCAGCTCCGGCAGCTCCCAGCTCATCCGGTGGGTCTCCGCACCGTTGACGAACACCATGTTTCCGGTCAGCCAGATCCCGGCGTCCATCGCGTCCCGCACGATGCCCTGGTCCGCCCAGATCTCCATGGTGCGGCAGTGGATGCCGATCGCCTTGTCGGCCTGCCCGGGCGGGGTGGCCAGCTTCTCGATCACCCGGCACTCGATGCCGCGCCGGGCCAGCTCGACGGCGACGGTCAGCCCGGTGGGCCCCGCTCCGACGATGAGTACGTCCGTTGTCGTGTGCACGTCGATCTCCCTGCCCGTACTCGGTTCTCGCCTGCTGTCGGGATGGGCCGCGCTGCGGAAGAGGCGGCGCCGGAAGTCGCGGAGCAGAAACGGCGCGATCGGTCCGGCCTCCTCCTGCGCGTGTGCCGGGTTGCCGATCCAGCGGAAGAACTCCGCGTCGGTGGCCCACTCGGCGAAGATGTGGAAGATGTCCGAGCCGGGCTGGCGCAGCAGGTCCTCGCGCAGATAGCCGGGCACCCCCGCCATCCGCGCCCTGACCTCGGCGTACCCGCGTTCGAACTCGGCGAGCCGGGAGGCCGGCACGGTGACCTCGACGTCCACGAAGGCGGTCGACCCCGCGCCGCCGGGATCGCGCATCACCAGGTAGCTCTCCGGCGCGGACCTCTCGCACAGCGGTCGGACGGCGTCGGCGAAGCGCGCGGCGACCGGTCCGTTCTCGTAGTCGCGCAGCGCGGACTCGTCGGTCCACTCGGTGACGATGACGAACGAACGCGGGTCGTTGGCGTCGAGCAGCAGATCCTGCAGAAGGTTGCCGGCCAGCCCGCTGATCTGCCCGGCGACCGTCCGCCACGCGGATTCCACGGCGGGTGCGACGCCCGGGCGCGCGCGTATCCGAAGCATCGTCCTGATCATGGCTTCTCCTTCGACGACCTGCGGAGGACGATCGGGCTGATGAACCCGCCGTGGCCGCGCGCACCGGCCAGGAAGACGTCGACAGCCATCCGGCAGGACTCGCGAACGACGAGCAGCAGGGTGCGGATCATCACGGACCTCCTTCCTGATTCCCGCGGAAGTTCTTGCTCCTTGTGCCAGCAAGGTCCCGACCGCTGGCGTCCGGACCACGACGACGTCGTGCTGCGACCCTGCCGGACGTCGCGTCACCCGGCCGTCATCGGAGATCGGTGCCGGGTCCGCGGCCGTTGACGCCGGGGGGACGGGGCCCCGGCACACTGGTGGCTGCGACGACGCGGCGACCGCCGGCGTCGACGGGAGCGGGTCCGCCGTCCCCCAGGGGCACGCAGGGTGGCCCGGCCGCCTGGGTCCACGAAAGCGGGCGGCCCGCGACACGCGGGTCCGGGCGGGTCGGGGGCGACCCAGGACGGACCGAGCCCTCGGCCGGGCCCCACTAGGCGGGCGCGTGGATCGGCGCGAGCACGTCGTTGATCAGCGCACACATCGCCGTGGAGGGCGCCAGCTGCAGCTCGCGCAGCAGTAGATCCCGATAGGCGAAGAAGGCGTGCAACGCCTCGTACGCGTTGCCCTCCGCCAGGTGCGTCTCGACCACCAGCCGGTGCGGCGTCTCCCGCAGCGGATCGACCGCCATCGCCTCGAGCGCGGCCTGCAACGCCTCGCCGTGCTCGCCGGCGCGCAGGTGTGCCCGGGCCAGCTCGTCGAGCAGGTGCAGCCGCAACCCTCTGAGCCGTTCCCGCTCCAACAGCACCCAGTCGTCGTACCAGCCGGGCAGCAGGTCGTGGCGTCCGGCGGTGAGGATCGCCGCCGCCGGCCGCGGGTCGCCGCCCTGGCTCACCCGGGCGGCGACCCGGGCCAGCTCGTCGACATCCAGGTCGACCACCGGGTGCAGCCGGACCGTGTCGCCGAGAGTGATCACCGGGCAGGACGGGTCTCGGCGCAGCCGCCACAGGGCCGTCCGCAACGACGACAGGGCACGCTCCTCCGACACCTCCGGCCACAGCAGGCCGGCCAGTTGGGTACGGGTGGCACCCGGGCGCAGGCCGATCAGGGCGATGGTGCGTTGCAGCCCGCGCGGCACCACCACCGGCCGCCTGCCGTGCAGCAGCCGAAAGCCGCCGAGCAGCAGGAGTCGGACCGTCGGCTCCACGTCGGAGATTGGCTGTATTCGCCTGCCACCTGTCACGGACAACCGCGTGCGCTGATCAGCGGTCACGATCGAACCCCCTGCACCGGGACCCTGGTCGGTGAGATCCGCGCCTGCCCGAGTGGCCGGTCCGCGACTCCGCTGTCGTGGCGAACCGCGGGCGTCCTCACCGGACCACTCGCCTAGCTGGGAGTCTGTGGGACCGGCGTCACCCCAGCGTCACCGCGCGCCAAAATCTGTGAGCCTCCTGTGACGGTCCGTTGACCCCCACTGTGGGGCGAAGCGAGCGATCGGGTTGGTCAGCGTGCCGGCCAGCTGCAGGCTGGTGGCCGGGTCGGCGAGGTCGGCATCGAGGGCTTGGTCCTACCCGGGCGCTCATCGGAGCTGAGGGATCAGGAAGCGGTCACGCTGGCACCCGTCCTGCCGGCGGGATCGGCGTCGGCCGGGGACGGCGGCAGGGCATGGGACGCCTAATCCTTGAGCTCGGTGCGCGGGAGCATGGCCGGCGGCCAGGTGACCTGGTAGCGAGGGGCGGCGACCCCCTTGGCGAAGGCCTTTGCCACGGCCGGTGAGCTCACGATGCGCCAGTCCAGCTCCTTGTCCACCTCGAACCAGATGAGGCCGATGATGTCCTTGTGTCTGGACAGCATCTGGAAGGTCTGCTTGATCCATTCGGCCTTCCGCCCGTTGGCGTCGGAGGCACCGGTCTCGGTGATGACCATCGGTTTGCTGGTGAAGGTGCGGATTTCGGTGATGGTGGGCTTGAAGATCTCGTCGAAGGACCGGTAGTTCGAAAAAGCCCCCGTGCCGTAGTAGCCCGTGGCGCCCACCCAGTCGACGTAGTCGTCGCCGGGGTAGAGCCCGGCGAGGTTCGCGGTCGTCGTACTCCATCTGGCATTCGGGCTCCACACCCAGATCACGTTGGAGACCCCGGCGGCCCGGAACAGGTCGTGTACGTGGCGCCACGCCTTGACGTACTCGCCCGGCCTGTTGGCGTTGGTCGCCTCGGACCACGGATACCAGTCACCGTTCATCTCGTGCGCGAACCGGATGGCCACCGGGTAGCCGAGCGACTTGATCCCTTCCGCCCAGGAGCGCAGGTAGGGGTCGAAGTCCCCGCGTGTGATGTGGGACAACCGGTAGGCAGGTTGGTTGGACCGAATCTTGTCGATCTTGCGGGCGGGCAGCTTCTCCTTGCGGGCCGCCTGGTCCACCTTGTAGTTCCATGGTTCCCAGCCCAGCATCGGCAGCATGCCCCGGCCACGGATCCGGTCGAAGAGCGTCCGGTCGAACTTGTCGGACGCCCACCCCGAGCTGAAGAGCATCACCTGCGGCTGGTGTTTCGCGGCCGCCGTGAACATGTTCGTCGCGGTGAAGTCGTGCGGGCCCTTCTCGGTCATCACACCGATGAACGCCTTGCCGGCCGGCGGGAAGAGTTCCGCAGCCGGTCGGGGCGGCGCGGCCGGTGCAGCCGTTGCCACCGCCTTGGCTTCGGCCGTCACCGCCGCACCCGACTCGGCCTTCGCAAGCCGGTCGGACGGGCCATCCTCCCGGCCCCCAGACGTGGTGGTCGGTGCGATGGCGAACGCGCCGATAAACAGCAACGCGCCGATCAGCACCATCAGGACCCGCGGAACGGTCAACCTCATCATTACAGAACCCCCTCAGCCGCCACCCGTGACTTCGGCGGGCGGCGTTCCTCGCTCTCGGACGGCCAGCAGCCCCGCGGCGACCCCGGCGGGGGTGTCGTACAGCTTCCGGCCCTGCAGAGCGAGCGCGCCGGCCGCCACCGCCGTGCCGACGATCGAGGGGAACCGCAGCACGAGCGTGGACTCGCCGAAGGCCGTGGTCCAGCACCGCATCGCCACGTAGACACCGGCGCAGCGGGTCCGCTCACCGGGAGGTCGCCTGGCACCGGCGTCGCAGTCACCGTCGTACCCGGGCGCTCACCCGGGTTCAAGGATGGGAAGGTCATCACGTTGACATCCCACCTGACCGGGTGGTCGGCATCGGTCGGGGACGACGGCCAGGGCAACGGCATGCCTACTTCTCCAGTTCCTTCCGCGGGAGCACGGACGGCGACCAGCTGAAGTCGTAACGAGGGGCGGCGGCCCCCTGGGCGAAGGCCTTCGCCACGGCGGGGGAGCTCACGATGCGCCAGTCCAGCTCCTTGTCCACCTCGAACCAGATGAGGCCGATGATGTCCTTGTAGCGCGGCAGTACCCGGAACGTCTCCGTGATCCATTCGGCCTTGCGCCCCTTGGCGTCGGAGGCACCGGTCTCGGTGATGACCATCGGTTTGCTGGTGAACGTGCGGATCTCGGTGATGGTGGGGCCGACGATCTCATCGAAGGACCTGTAGTCCGTATAGACCCCGATGCCGTAGTAGCCCGAGAGGCCCACCCAGTCGACGTAGCCATCGCCGGGGTAGAGCCCGGAGAGTTTCGGCGCCGAGTCGTCCCATCTGGCATTCGGACTCCACACCCAGATCACGTTGGTGGCCCCGGCCGCCCGGAAAACATCATGTACGTGCCGCCACGCCTTGACGTACTCGCCCGGCCTGTTGGCGTTGCTCGCCTCGGACCACGGATACCAGTCACCGTTCATCTCGTGCGCTAACCGGATGCCCACCGGGTAGCCGAGTGACTTGATCCCTTCGGCCCAGGACCGCAGGTAGGGGTCGAAGTCCCCGCCCGTGATGCGGGACAACCGGTAGTTCGGTTGATTGGACCTAATCCTGTCGATCTCGCGGGTGGGCAAACCCTTCTTTCGGGCCGCTTCGTCCAATTTGTTGTCCCATGGTTCCCAGGCCAGCACCGGCAGCATGCCCCGGCCGCTGATCCGGTCGAAGAGCGTCCGGTCGAATGTGTCGGACGCCCACCACGAACTGAAAAGCATCACCTGCGGCTGGTGTTTCGCGGCCGCCGTGAACGTGTCCAGCGCCGCGAAGTCGTGCGGGCCCTTGTCGGTCATCACACCGATGAACGCCTTGCCGGCCGGCGGGAAGAGTTCCGCAGCCGGCCGGGGCGGTGGACCCGGCTCGGCCTTCGCAAGCCGGTCGGACTGGCCGTCCTCCCGGCCCCCAAACGTGGTGGTCGGTGCCATGGCGACCGCGTAGGTCAGCAGCAGCGCGCCGATCAGCACCATCAGGATCCGCGGAACGGTCAACCTCATCATTGCAGAACCTCCTCAGCCGCCACCCGTGACTTCGGCGGGTGGCGTTCCTCGCTGCCGGCGCGAGCGACCGGCTCGGTCTGATCTGGCCGGGCGTGACCTGAGTGGACAGCCCGGCTCCAGGTCGCCCGTCCTGCCGGTGCGGTCGTCGACATCGGTCGGGAACGAGGCAGGGCACGGGACATCTAATTCTCCAGTTTCGTGCGCAGGAGCATGTCCGGCGACCAGGTGACCTGGTAGCGAGGGGCGGCGACCGCCCCGGCGAAGGCCGTGGCCACGGCCGGGGAGCTCACGATGCGCCAGTCGAGTTCCTTGTTCACCTCGAACCAGATCAGCCCGATGATGTCCGGGTAACTGCGCAGTGTCTGGAACGCCTCCTTGATCCATTGGGCCTTCCGCCCGTTGTGGTCGGAAGCACCGGCCTCGGTGATGACCATCGGCTCCTTGCTGAAGGTGCGGATCTCGGTGATGGTCTTCTTGAAGATCTCGTCGAAGGAGAGGTACTGGGCGAAGTCCCACTTGCCGTAGTAGCCCGTAACGCCGAGCCAGTCCACGTAATCGTCGCCCGGGTAGTAAGTGGAGAGCTTGGGGGTCAAGTCGGTATACCTGACGTTCGCGCTCCACACCCAGGTGACGTTCGTGACCCCGGCCGTCCTGAACACATCGTGTACGTGGCGCCAGGCTTTCACGTAGTCACCCGGCTGGTTGCCGTTGACCAGCTCGCACCACGGGTACCAGTAGCCGTTCATCTCGTGGGCGAACCGGATGGCCACCGGGTAGCCGAGTGACTTGATCCCTTCAGCCCAGGACCGCACGTAGCTGTCGAAATCTCCGCCCGCTATGCGGGACAGCCGGTAGCGAGGTTGATCCGACCGGATCCTGTCGATCTCGGCGGCGGTCAGCTTCTGCTTCCGAGCCCCTTGATCCAGCTGGTAGTCCCATGGTTCCCAGCCCAGCATCGGCATCATGCCGCGGTCACGAATCCGGTCGAAGAGGGTCCGGTCGAACGTTGCGGACGCCCAACCCTCGCTGAAGAGCATGACCTGCGGCTGGTGCTTGGCGGCCGCCGTGAACCCGTCCACCGGCTTGAAGTCGTGGGGGCCCTTGTCGGTCATGATACCGATGAACGTCTTTCCCGCTGGCGGGAAGAGTTCTCGAGGTCGGGGCGACGCACTGGGTTGGGCGGGCGCCTTTGCTTCGGCCGTTACCGCCCTGCCCCGGCCCTCGGACGTGGTGGCGGGCGCTATGGCGAAGGCATAGGTCAGCAGCAGTGCGCCGGTCAACACCATCATGACCCGCGGAACGCTCAACCTCATCATTGCAGAACCCCCTCAGCCGGTACCCGTGACTTCGGCGGGTGGCGCTCCTCGGTTGCAGCGGCGCGAGCGGCGGGCTCGGCCGTGTCGTCGTGCTGCTCACGGTTGGCCCGGATGTTCGAGACGAGCGCGATCAGTGGCGGACCGAGACCGGTCAGGAGGGTCAGGACCGGCCACACCCGGAGCAGGGGAAAGCTGTTGTCCAGCACGAAACTCGCGCCGAGCAGGCCAGCCGCGAAGGCCGCCCACCAGAAGTGCAGACGGAAGGTGCCGAGCGACTCGATGGTGCGCAGCTTCCCCTTGGCCGTCACCACGAACCCGAGCTTGCGTCGCAGCAACGCACCGACGCCGGCGGCCACGTAGATCGGCCCGGCGAACAGCGCCAGCGCCATGCCGACCATGCCGATCTCTTCCCGTTCGTGTGGCGCGATGTTGAAGCGGCGGAGCCAGAGCCACAGCAGGAACCAGGTGCCGATGGTCGAGCCCCACAGCACCGACCACACGGTGGCGTCGAGCTGGCTCGAACTCACGCCGGTGAGCAGGTACAGGGCCGTGGCGAGGTTGCCCAGCAACAGGCTGACCGCGACGCTCGGGTAGTAGAACTGGAGCAGGCGGTAGTGCCAGCGCCGTCGTGACCCCAGTTCGCGCGGCGCGCGCAGCTCGGGGCGTACCAGGATCTCGCAGATGCCGGCCGCCCAGCGCTTCTGCTGATTGAAGTAGTCCGCCCACGACGTCGGGCCTTCGCCGATGGCCACCACGTCCGGCGTGTAGACGCCCTTCCACTGGTTGCCCGTCTGCGGGTTGACCGCGGCGTGGATCCGGATGCTGGTCAGGTGGTCCTCGATGATCGAATCCTGGTAGCCGCCGATGGTCCGCCAGGCCGACGGTCGGTAGAGGTGGCCGGTGCCGGTGAGCAGCGGCGCGTCCAGACCGTTTCCGCCCCGGGCGATGAGCCCGTTGTAGAGGTACTGCTGGACCGAGGCGCCGTGCGCGACGAAGTTCTGGTGCATGTTGCCGTAGACCTGCGGCGTCACCACGAAGGCGACGTCCGGGTCGCGGAAGTAGCCGAGCGTCCGTTCGAGGAAGTTCGGCAACGGCACGTGGTCCGGATCGACGTTGGCCACCACGTCGTACTGGTGCTCGTGTTCGGCCCGCCAGGCGTTGTGGTTGCCCGACTTCGTCCGGGCGCGGAACTCGCCGCTCGGCTGGTTGTACCGCGGTTGGTCCTTGCGGCTGAAGTGATGCACCCCGAGCCGCGCGGCAATCTCCCGCACCGCCGGGTCGTCACCCTCGTCGAGGATCCAGACATCGACCCGGCCGCAGTACACGATCTCCCGCAGCCTGCGCAGGGTCCGCTCGACGACGTCGAGCGGCTCCTTGCTGGGCACGATCGTGGTGAGCAGGGCCACCCGCAGGCCGACCGGAGGATCGACCGGGACCGGGTCCTTGGCGTGGAACGCGAACACCCAGACGACCACGTTCTGCGCGAGGCGGATCAGCTCGACGCCGACGACCACGCAGAAGCCGATCCGGGCCGCGATCGTCTCCCAGCCGCCGAGGCCCATCACGCCCGATCCGGGCACGTGCTGAGGCAGCAGCAGCCAACCGAGGAACAACAGCCCGGCCGCGCTGTTGACCAGGACGAGCAGCGTCAGGACCAGCCGTGCCGCGGGCGAGGCGACATGGCGGAACTCGACCGCCGCCTGCGGGTGCCGCGGCGCGACCAGGGGTCCGGCGGTCGCCCCGCATTTCGCGTACGCGAGACGAGCCCGGATGTTGCGTTGACGGCGATCGGGGCTCTGACCGCGTGGCGGCTGAGCCGAGGTGACCACCGGAGGTTCGCCGCTGGACGTCCCCTCCGTTGTGGCTCGAGACAGGCGTGTATCGGCTATGACGCCCACGTTGCTCCCAAGTGTCTGAGTGGTTGCCACTCGACTGTGGCTGATCCTAAGCGTGCGATAATGGCCAAAAGGTGTGGCTTGCTCGAATCACCGCAAAGGCGACGGCGATCCGGTTCCGGGCTGAGTCACCGGTCAGAGATCCGTCCGCTCGTTCACCAGCAGAGCCAGCGTGAGCCCCGTCGGCTGCCAGACCTGCGCCACCCGATACCTCGTTCGCAGCAGCCCCTCCTTCGCGCCACCGATGCCATGCACCGGGTCGGTCCGCTCACCGAGTCGGATCACCCACAGTCGCCGCGCGCCCTGCAGGCACCTGGCGACATCGGCACATTCGGCGACCGGGAGTCGACCGTCGACGCGTTGTGGACCGGCGGCGAGCACGTCTCTCGGCCGACGGTCGGCGGGAAGATAGTGCGCAACCACGTTCCGGCCGACCCATCCACCGCCCGCGTCGGTCGAGCCGTAGACGACACCGTCGCCGGGTTGCAGCCGAGGTTCGATGATCTCCGCGAGCTGACGGGTGGCCTGCCGATGTCCATCAGGTTCCCGGACGGCAAGCTGTGCCGGTGCAGCGAACAAGGCGACTGCCGCCAGCACAGCCGCGGACCATCGAGCGCCAGTCCGGGCGAGGGCGACCGCGCCGAGCGTCGCCCAGGCCGGAAGCGTGAAGAGCAGGCCCTGCGGCAGCCAGATCGGCGCCGCCTGCGCGATGAGCAGCAGCACGAGCGGCGGCACCACCGCCCAGGCGGTGTAGAGGGCAGCGGAGTGCCGCAGCGGGAGGCTGAACAGCGCAAGCGTGAGCAGCACGGCCCCCAGTGCGGCGACGCCGAACAGTTCCCCGGGGGTCGCGGCCAGCACCTTCAGGCTCGGATGCGAAGCCTGCGCGATCCGCCCGCCGTGGGCCGTGGTGAGCCAGAGCAGCGCGGCCGCGGGTAGCGCGCCCATCAGCGCGGCGACCAGCCATCGGACGGCCCCATGGCGCCGGAAGGCGAACACGGCCCAGCCGTGGCCGACGAGCAACAGCAACGCGACGACGTTGCACAAGCCCAGAACCACCACCGCCCCGCCGTAGCCGGCGAAGCGCCAGAACGTCGGCCGGTCGATGGCCGCCACCAGGAGCGAGGTGGCGAGCACCGCAGCGAGCAGGGTCAACGCGTACGGCTGGGCCTCCTGCGCGTACCGCGTCGAGGTCGGCAGCAGCGCGAAGATCAGGCCGGCCAGGACGCCGGTGCCCGGCGCGAACATCCGGGCCGCCAGCGCTCCGACGAACGCTGCCGCAGCGGTCATGGCCAGGAGGGAAGGTGCGCGCAGGGCAAGGTCGGAGGTGCCGAAGACGTCCGCCCACGCGCGCATCAGCAGGTGGTAGGGCGTGGCGGTGACATCGCCGCCGCGGAGCATCGACCAGTTGTCCCGCCAGGACGACGCGGCCCTGCCCCAGGTCGCGAGTTCCTCCGTCCGCAGCCCGGGTACGCCGGCCCGGACCACGCTGAGCGCGCCCATCAGAAGCGCCGGCACCAGCCAAGCGGCGACCCGCCACCGGGCAGTGTCAGTCGCCGGGCGGCCGGGCACGGCGCCGTGCTCTTCTCCCCAGGGGTCCTCAACGCCGATCTCCGCCGGCCCGAGCCGGGGTAGGACCATGGTTTCCGCGTCCATCATCGTGTCTCACGCATCTCCGTGGGCTCCGGCGATCGAGGCCCGGAGCCGCCCCACGGCGACGCCAGACCGGTGTCCTCATGGTGTGCGGACCGAGCAGCTCAGACCGCGCCAGGAATCCTGGGTCGAGTACTGATGTCCTCTTCGAGAATATTGAGGAAGCTTCGACCGAGTGCCGGATGCCACAAAAGATGTGAAACAGGCATTAGTGCCGCAAAGCCGACGCTACCGGTGGTATTCGCCGGGCGATTGACGCAACCAAAGAGTTGCTATACGTTGAATCGCAACCAACTGGTTGCGATAGGAGCTGATCATGCCCATCCCCAACACGATCACCCGCACCCTCGACCTCGCGCACCCGCAGGAGAAGGTCTGGGCCGCCCTCACCACCCTCGACGGCATCACCGGCTGGTTCGGCAGCGACGCCGACGGGGAGATGACTCCCGGCCACGACGTGCGCATGCGCTGGGAGCAGTACGACGACGGGAAGAGGACCCTCGCGATCAAGGTGGTCGACCCGATGTCGGTGTTCGCCTTCAGCTGGGGGATCTCCGGTGCCCCCGAGGGCGATCCGCGCCAGACCTACGTCGAGTTCGCCCTCGAGCCGACCGCGTCCGGCACCCGGCTCACCGTCACCGAGAGCGGCTTCGCCCAGCTCCCGGACGAGTGGTTGGAGCCCAGCTACCAGGGCAACGTCCAGGGCTGGCGGTCGGAGCTCGACGAGCTCGTGGCGTACCTCGATGCCGCCTGATCCTGAGGAGGTGGCGACCGGCGTCTTCACGGCGCTGGCCGACCCCAACCGTCGGGCGATCCTCGCCTCGCTGGCCGAGCACGGACCGAGCACCGCGACCGATCTGTCCCGCCGGTTGTCGATCACCCGGCAGGGCATCGCCAAACACCTCGCGCTGCTCGCCGACGCGGGCCTGGTGACCAGCGACGCCGGCGGCGGGCGACGGGTGCTCTACCGGCACCGGTCGGAACCGATCAAGGTCGCGCAGTCCTACCTGGCCGCGCTCGCCGCAGACTGGGACGGCTCGCTCGACCGGTTGTCGGCCTTCCTGGCCGACCCACCCCGCTGACCGGCGCGGTCAGGCCCACGGGCGGAACGCCTCGATCAGCGCGGCGGTCCCGAACTCGCCCCGACCGCGATCGGTCCGGCCGTCGAGCAGTCGACACACCAGCCGGCCGGGCCGACACGCGCTGGACACCCCCGGCGGCGCATGCCGCAGGTCCGGCTGGGGTGGGTGCGCTGGATCGGGCCGTGGCATGTGAGGATGCGGCGCATGCGTGCCGTGATCTACGACGAGTTCGGTGTCCGACCCGAGGTCCGCGAGGTCCCGGACCCGGCGCCGCAGCCCGGGGGCGCGGTCATCCGGGTCGAGGCGACCGGGTTGTGCCGCAGCGACTGGCACGGTTGGCAGGGGCACGATGCCGACATCCGCCCGCCACACGTCCCCGGCCACGAGTACGCCGGCGTCGTCACGGCGGTCGGCGCCGGCGTACGCGGCTGGCGGCCCGGCGACCGGGTCACCGCGCCCTTCGTCTGCGCGTGTGGGCAGTGCTCGGCCTGCCTCGCGGGCGACCAGCAGGTCTGCGAGCGGCAGACGCAGCCCGGCTTCACCCACTGGGGCTCGTTCGCCGAGTACGTGGCGGTGCAGAACGCCGACGTCAACCTGGTCCGGCTCCCCGACGAACTGGACCACCCGGCCGCGGCGGCGCTCGGCTGCCGCTTCGCCACCGCGTTCCGGGCCGTGGTCAGCCAGGGGCGGGTCGCCGCGGGCGAGTGGGTGGCGGTGCACGGGTGCGGCGGAGTGGGGCTCTCCGCGGTGATGATCGCGGCGGCCTGCGGCGCCCAGGTGGTGGCGGTCGATGTCGCCCCCGGCGCGCTCGAGCTGGCCAAGAGCTGCGGGGCCACGGTCTGTCTGGACGGGAGTGCCCTCACCGGTCCCGGCGCGGTGGCCGCGGCCGTACGGGAGGCGACCGGCGGCGGCGCCCACCTGTCGCTCGACGCGCTGGGCAGTCACGCCACCTGCACCGCCTCCATCGAAAGCCTGCGGCGGCGCGGATGGCACGTGCAGGTCGTACTCCTGCCCGCCGCCCAGGGCCGCCCCACTCTGCCGATGGACCTCGTGATCGCGTTCGAGCTGGAGCTGCGGGGCAGTCACGGCATGGCCGCGCACGCCTACCCGGAGCTGCTCCGGCTGGTCAGCGCCGGCGTACTGCGCCCCGCCCAGCTGGTCACCCGCACCATCGGCCTCGCCGAGGTACCCGACGCGCTGGCCACGATGGATCGGCCCGCTCCCGGCGGAATGTGCCTCATCCGCCCCCGGTGACCAGGCGCCGCAGCAGCGACCACCCGGCTGCCGGTGCCGCGCGCTGCACACCGACCGGTGCCGCGGACAACGCTCTCCGAGTGGGATGCGCTGCTGCATCGATGACCGCGGAGCGGTTTGGCGACGGCAGCGGTTTCCGGGCCCCGCAGCGTGACGGTATCTAGTGTCGGCCGGTCTCGTCAGCCGTTCCGGGGCCGGTGTCCCCGGACACGAACGGGGTGCGCAGGCGGGTCATCGTGGCTGCGCTCACGTCTGCGGCCTGCCCGCGGTCGCGGTCGGCATCGCCTTCTCGCTCTGAGCCGAAGGGATTCAAGGCGGGCGGCGTCATCTCTGCCAAAACGCACTCCAGGATGGACAGGGCAGCGCACAACGGATTCATCGGCAGCTGCAAATCGGGGCGGGGAGCGGGCGGCTGGGCTGGGCCAGCGGCCAGAGGTCATCGCATACCCGCTTCGACAGCCTACCGCTCGCACGCCCCTCTGCAGGCGGTGAGGTGTGACCGGGCGATGGACCATCGCGCCACACCGCACAGCGGGCATCGGATTGGGATGGGGCAGTTGTGGGGCAAGCCCGAAGGAAGAGCCCCGGTCCTTCATGCTGCGGCCACCGACCGGCCACGCGGCGGCCACCGGTGCGGGGTGGCAGGCGGCACGGAGCGTCTCTGGTTTCCTATGCGATCCTCGGCGAGCCGGACATCCGGCTGGCGCTGCCGTCCTGGTCGGTTACGGGGGTGGCGTGCACGTGGCGGTGGAAGCCGCGGCCGAGGGCTGCCCCGCGGACCCGGTGAGGGTGTCGCGGAGCGGTGGTGGGAACCGTGTGCGGCACCTGGCTGACCGGCCTTGACGGGTTGGTCTCCTGGGGTGTCCGTCCCGCCGGACGCTGACCGGCAGATCCCGATGGGGCGTCTGCCGGGGCGGGAACCTGCCGTCGCAAGGGCAGCAGGCGTGAGGTCTTGACCGTTGCAGGTCGGGTCTGCTTCGGGGTGGGTACGGTTTTGCGCCGATCCCGCACCGGCGGGATCGTGGCGGTTCGGGTTGGTCGACGCGTCCGGTGACGGACCGGTGTATCGGTGACTGTCCGGATCGCGGTGTTGCCGTTACGGCCGCGGCGGGTGTTGGCCTGGTTGGCTAGGCCCCGGGCGGCGATCCGTTGCGCCGCGGCGTGGTCACGGTCCATCGACAGGCCGCACGGGCAGGTGGCCCACCGGTACCCGGCGACGCTCCGCTGCGGCGTTTTGACGTGCTTGACCGCACCGCCGCAGCGGGGACAGCCGGACGAGGTACCACGCGCCGGCACAGTGACGACTGCGGTATCTACTTTCGCGGCGAGGTGGGCGATGGCGGTGAACACGGTCCCGCGCACCGCACCAGACAGTCGCCGGTTGAGGCTGCGTGACCCACCACGCCCCTCCAGCGTGGCGAGGTCCTCGACGTAGATGACGGTGCCGCCGACCGCGGTCGCGTGGTCGACGAGCCACCGCGCCGCCGACCAGGCAAGAGCCTTGTTGAGATGCCGGATCCGGGCGCACACCGCCGAGTGCTCGGCCTCCAGGAGGACAAGCTTCGCAGTCAGTGCCGCCTCGGCTGGGGCGTAGGCAGGCCGGCCGTCACGCAGCCGCGTCAATTGGTCAACTTTGGTGTTGAGGTGTTCGCGGTGGCGGCGTAGCCGCACCAGTTTCGCCGACACGCCGGTCGCGTCGAACCGCAACGGGCGGCCCTGCACCACCACCGAGCCGTCCTGGTCGAGGTCGGCCACGGTCGCGGTCAGCAGGGTGTTCACACCCCAATCGACACCAAGCGCCCGAGTGTGGCCGTCCAACGGCGGCCGAGTGCTCGGGGTCTGCCAGGGCAGGTCAACGCGAACCTTGCCATCGCGGGGCCGCAACGTCGGGCTACACACCTTTACCTCGGCTGGCACGATCGCCGGCAGCACCACCTCGAAGGCATGCCACCCCCAGTCGCGGTACGAGGCCGGGGCCGCGCACACCGGAAGCTGCGACCACACCCGCACCCTGCTGTCGTCGACCCGGTCAACGACGACCTGTTGCCGGTCGGCCGCAGCGAGGCTCACCTGCCGAGCCACAGCCGGCGGACCCTCCAACTCGCACAGGTCCGCCGGCAGCCGACCATGCACGCCGATGTATCCGGTGATCTGCCGCGTGCGGTTGCGGACCGTCGCGCTATCGGTTCCTTCGGGTAGCGCCGCCCGCAACGCCGACCATTCCTCACCGGTACGGGCGGACGGATCGGCCGGCCACGTCGCCAGCAGCGCGGCAACGGTCCCACGACGGTGGCACGCCAGACGCAGAACGCGGGCCGCTTCTTCCTCGGCGATCCGACGAACCCGGTCCGACACCACCACCCCCGCCGGCGGCACCGCACCCCAGCCGAGCCGGCGCAGCGCCATCCACCCGTTGCCCGGCAGACGCCTCCCATCAGGGCCGACCCCACCGGCAAGCTCCGCAAGGTCAGCATCCGACCAACGCGCAACGATCACCTCGTCGGCCATGCCCCGAACCAGGTCCGCCAGCCACCCGACCCGTTCGGCGAGCATCCGCCCCGTCACGGGCGCCTGCACGCCCGGCGCGTCGGGCTTACCGCCGCACACCGCCCGGTACGCGGTGCAGGTCGCGGTCGACGTCAGCCAGGAACCAGCCACTACCCCACGCCTTTACCCGCGGCCGCCAGCAGTCGCCGCTTGGCCTCACGGGACCGCAGGCCGTACATCCGGCCGGCGAACGTGGCGACCAGAGACATGAAGTCGTCCACCAGTTCCTCGACCCCACCGGCCGAACCCTTCGCGTGCAGCACCTCGACAGTCACCCCGTCACGGGCGAGCAGAGCGGTCAACCACGCCGTGCCGAACCGGGCCAGCCGGTCGCGGTGGGTCACTCTCACCACAGTGAACTCGCCCGCCGCCGCACCCTTCAACACCCGGGCAAGTCCCGGCCGGTTCTCCCGCAGCCCAGACGCCTTGTCCTTGAACACGCCCACCACCTCGGCGGCAGCAGTAGCCCGCAGTTCCGCCTCTTGGGCCACCAGCGACGTCTCCTGGCCAGTCGTACCCGACACCCGTACATACAACGCCTCACGGCGCGGCCGTTCCACCTCAACCCGTCCGACGAACGCATCGAGCAACGCAGAGTCGAACCGACGCTCCCGACCAACCCACGTCACCGCAACCCGTCCCTCATCCGCCCACCTGCGAAGGGTCACAGGATGGACACCGATGTACTCAGCGGCCGGACCCAGGCGCAGCAACGACATGATCAAGAAAGTACCACACAGGTTCGCTAAGCTAATCAGCCAACAGTTGCACACCCTACGACATCGCGCTGATCGGCGACATGCCGTACGGCGACACGAGCCGGGCTCAGGTCCCCCGGGTCATCGCCGCCATCAACGCGCACCGAGTGGCCTTCACCGCGTTCGACGGCGACATCAAGAACGGCAAGGAGCGCTGCGACCAGCCCATCTATGACGCCGCCGTAACCAGCTTCAACTCGTTCCACAGCCCCTGGTGTACGTGCCAGGCGACAACGAGTGGACCGATTGCGACCGGGCCAACAACGGCTCGTACGACCCGAACGAGCGGCTGGCGCTGATCCGCCGGACGTTCGCCGCCGCTCCGAGGTCGTTCGGTGAGCGGAGCCTGGAGCTGACCCGGCCGGCCGGCTACCCCGAGAACGTGCGCTGGCAGTACGGCCCGGTGACGTACCTCGGTATGAACGTGACCGGCAGCGACAACAACGCGCCGCAGTTCGACGCCACCGGCAAGCAGATCGACGGCGACGCGGCCGAGTACAGCGCCCGCAACGCCGCCAACCTGGACTGGCTGGACCAGGGCTTCGCGGCGGCGAAGGCGGCGAAGGCGGCGAAGGCGTCGGCGGTCCTGATCGTCATCCAGGCCGACATGTGGTCGGCCGGCGACCCGACCACCCACTTCGCCGACCTCAAGACCCGGCTGGCCCAGCTCACCCGGGTGAGACCTTGGCAGCGACCAGAACCACTGGGTGAGCGCGTCCGTGGACGCCCGGGATTCGAACATCTTCACGTTCCACCAGCACATCGTGGCGGCGAACGTCCCCACGTACGTCAAGCCCTGACGTCGCGTCCTCGCCGTCCCGGGCTCATCTACTACATACTTGGTAGTAGAGTGCCAGGACGGCGAGGAGACGTTCATGGACGACAGACGGCGGCCCCGCGGCGGCCTGGAGCAGCAGGTGCTCGCCGCGCTCGCCGGCGCGCCCGAACCACTGACCCCTGCCCAGGTACGCGACCGGCTCGACGGCGACCTGGCCTACACCACGGTGATGACCGTACTGGCCCGGCTGACCGCCAAGGGCGTCCTCACCCGGGTACGCACCGGCCGGGCGTACGCGTACCGCCCGGCCGGCGACGAGGCCGAGCTGACCGCGCGCCGGATGCGCCGCCTGCTGGACGCCGGCGGCGACCGGACGGCCGTGCTCACCCGGTTCGTCGGCGACCTCTCCGCCGACGACGAGCAGCTGCTCGTCGACCTGCTGACCGCCGCCGAATCCTCCGACGAGCAGGACGGATGATCACCGCCGTCCTGGTCGCCGCCACCGCCTGGCTGCTCAGCGCCGGCTGCGCGCCGGCCCTGGCCCGGCGGCTGCCGCCGGCCACGGCGGCCCGCCTGCTCACCGCGACCGGTGCCGCCGTCGCCGGCGGCGGCATCGGGCTCGCCCTGCTGGTCGCGCTCCCCTGGTTCGCCCAGCTCCCGGCGCTGGTCACCCTCGGCCCCTGGTCCGGCGCGGCGCTGCGGGCCGGCGAGCCGGCGCCGGGCCCCGTGGCGGTCGCGCTGGCCGCCGCGGCGCTCGTCGGCGCCGCGCACGCCGACCTCCTCGCGGTCCGCCGGATCCGGGCCATGGCCGCGGTACGGCGGGCCTGCGCCGACCTGCCCCGCGCCGACCGGCTCGCCGTGCTGGCATCCGATCGGCCGGAGGCGTTCAGCACCCCGCCCCCGGCCGGGCGGGTGGTGCTCAGCAGCGGGCTGTTCGACCGCCTCTCCCCGGACGAACTGCGCGTGGTGCTGGCCCACGAGGAGTCCCACCTGCGGCACGGTCACGCCTGGTACGTGCTGGCCGCCGAGCTCGCCGCCGCCGCGAACCCGCTGCTGCGCCCGATCGCCCGATCGGTACGGGACACGGTGGAGCGGTGGGCTGACGAGGACGCCGCCCGGGCGGTGGCCGACCGCCGGCTGGCCGCCCGCGCGCTGGCGCGTACCGCCCTGCTCACCCGCACCGCGGCGACCCCCGTGGCCACCCTCGCCGGCGCGGACCGGGGCGTACCGGGGCGGGTGGCCGCGCTGCTCGGCGCGGCCCCCCGGCGCCGGCTGCTGCCCGCCCTCGTGCTGTCCGCGCTGCTGCTGGTCGGCCTGGCCGCCGCCGGCCTGGTGGAACGGCGCACCGACGCCGTGCTCGACCACGCCCACCTGACGGTCTCGGCCGTCCCGCCGATACCGCCGGACGTCCTGGAAGGAAGCAGATGAGTCACGGCCTGACCTACCCGGAGGCGATCGTCATCGGCGCCCTGCAGGGGGTGACCGAGCTGTTCCCGGTGTCCAGCCTCGGACACAGCGTGATCCTGCCGGCGCTGATCGGCGGCCGCTGGGCACGCGACCTGGACGTGTCGACGCCGGAGTCGCCGTACCTGGCGTTCGTCGTCGGGCTGCACGTGGCCACCGCGTTGGCCCTGCTGGTCTTCTTCTGGCGGGACTGGGTACGCATCATCCGCGGTTTCGTCTCATCGGTACGGCACCGCCGGGTCGCCGGCCCGGACGAGCGTCTTGCCTGGATGATCATTTTGGCTACCATCCCCGTGGGGTTGGCCGGCCTGCTGCTGGAGCACACGTTCCGTACGGTCCTCGGCCGGCCGGCGCCGGCCGCGGTGTTCCTGATGCTCAACGGGCTGCTGCTGCTCGGCGCCGAACGGCTGCGGCGGCGGGCCGCGACGGCGGAGCCGATCGGCGCGCGGGCCGGGGATCCGGTGCCGGTGCTGGTGGGCCCGGAGGACAACGGCGCGGTGTTCGCCTCGTCGGTTGCGGGTGGCCCCGCCGGTACGCAGGTCGCCGTCGACCTGGCCTCCGATCGCCGCCTGGCGGCCGGCAGCATGGGCGGCGCGGTGCTGATCGGCACCGCGCAGATCCTCGCCCTGCTGCCCGGGATCAGCCGCTCCGGCGCGACGATGGCCGCCGGGCTGCTGCGCGGACTCACCCACGAGGACGCCGCCCGGTTCTCCTTCCTGCTGGCCACCCCGGTGATCCTGGCCGCCGGGGTGCTCAAGCTCCCGGACCTCTTCGGAGACCTCGGCGCCGGCATCCGCGGGCAGGTGCTGGTCGGCAGCGTCGCGGCCGGGCTCTCCGCCTACGCCGCGGTGAAGTTCCTGACCCGGTACTTCGAGACCCGCACCCTCACCCCGTTCGCCATCTACTGCCTTGTCGCGGGGCTCGTCAGTCTGGTCTGGCTGAGCGTGGCCTGAGCGGACCCGCTTCGACGGCGGGTCACCCGCGCCGGGTTGCGGTTCATGCCACCGCCCCGCATCGTCGGCAATCCGGGCGCCGTCCCGGCACCGGCGGTTTCGGCATCGCCTGTGGCCCACCCCCACCGTCGGCCAGAAGCCCGATCGACAGGCCACAAAGCTGGTGTGGTGCTCGTGTCCCGCAGGTCCAGGCGTCAGTCGTTTCCGGTCGTGCCCTTCGGCGCCGACGCCGCCTGGGCACGGTCGGGCGGATGAGATCCGGTGGGGGCGGACTGACGGCGGGAGCGGAGCAGTTGGATTCCGATGGGCAGCACGGAGACCAGGACGATGCCGATGAGGATGAACTCGATGTGGGATTTGACGAAGGCGATCTGGCCGAGGAAGTAGCCGAGCACCGTGACGCCGGTCCCCCAGAGCGTCCCGCCGAGGACGTTGTAGATCAGGAACGTGCGGTAGTGCATCCGGCTGACGCCGGCGATGATCGGCGTGAACGTCCGGACGATCGGTACGAACCGGGCCAGGACCACCGAGCGGGCTCCGTACCGGGCGAAGAAGTCGTTGGCCCGTTGCACGTTCTGCTGCTTGAACAGCCGCGAGTTGGGTCGCCGGAACAGGCTCGGACCGACCCGCTTGCCGAACAGGTAGCCCACCTGGTCCCCGGCGGTCGCGGCGACGGCCACCAGCAGGCAGACCAGCCAGAGCGGCTGGTGCAGGTAGCGGCCGTCGGCGACGAGCAGCCCGGCGGTGAACAGCAGTGAGTCACCGGGGAGGAAGAAGCCGATCAGCAGTCCGGACTCGGCGAAGACGATGGCGAGGATGCCGATCAGCCCGAAGGTGGAGATCAACCATTCCGGATTGAGGAAGCTGGGCCCCGCAGCGAGGAGCGCCTGAGGCGTGGACACGGGAACCTCCGAGGAAGACGGGATGTAGCTGAGGTCAAGCGAGGGTGCCCGTGCGGCGGCGGTGCGCCCACCGCTCGTAGACGCGTCCGCCGGCGACGACGACGCTGACTGCGGAGGCGGCGATGAGCGCGCCGACGAGGATGTCCGCTGGGTAGTGCACGCCCGTCCAGACGCGGGCGAATCCGATGACGGTGGCGAGGATCGTGAGCGCTAACCCCCAGCGCCAGGAGAGAAACGTGAAGGCCGCGAACGCCACGGCGAACGCCGCGGTGGCGTGGTCGCTGGGCAGCGATGATCCTGCGGCGTGCGGGATGAGTTGGTGCACGGGGTGCGTCTGGAACGGTCGTACCTCCGTGCTGGCGGCGGAGACGAGCTGCCCGACAGCGAAGGCGACGGCAAGGGTCACCACGACACGCACCACCGCGGCTCGCCCTCGTCGCAGACTGCCCAGCACGGGCACCGTCGCCGCGACGGCGAGGACGTAGATCAGCCAGACCGCCGACCATTCGAAGACGTCGTCGACCGGATCGTTGAGTCCGGCGGCGGAGTTGACGAGCTGGAACAGGTGGTAGTTCATGTCGGGTACGTCTCCGTCGGCTGATCCGGCTCCCCCGGCCGGCTGCCTCCAGCCTGCCCGCCGCCGCCTGAGAGGAGCCTGAAACGGCCAGCGCCCGATCAGTGGGGTCGGGCGCTGAGGGGCAGGAGGATCCGGACGGTCATGCCAGGGCCGGGCAGCACCTGCACGGTTCCGCCATGCGCGGCGACGATGTCCCTGGTGATCGGCAGGCCGAGGCCACTGCCGCCGTCCGTGCGGGCCCGGCTGTCATCGAGTCGGACGAACCTGTCGAAGATGTGCTCTCGTTGGGCCTCGGGGACGCCCGGTCCGTCGTCGGTGACGTCGACGCAACCCCATCCGTCGCAACCGGTTACCTGGAGGACGACCTGCGAGCGCGCGTGCCGGGCAGCGTTGTCGGTCAGGTTTCGTAGGGCCCGGCCGAGGTCGTGGGCGTCGCCGGTCACCCGTGCGGGGGCGAGGTGGGCGCGGACGGTGAGGTCCGGCCGTCGGGCGGCGATGCGGTCCCGCTCGGTGTAGGCGAGGTCGTCCAGGTCGACGTCGTCGCGACGTTGGGTGGCGCCGCGCTCGTCGATCCGCGCCAGCAGGAGAAGGTCGGAGACGAGCCGGCCGAGGCGGTGGGACTCGCGGCGCAGCAGCTCCACGAAGTCGTCGTTGGCGCCGGGCGGGGGTGCCAGCGCCAGGCGGTCCAGGCCGGCTTGCAGGGTGGCCAGGGGGCTGCGCAGTTCGTGGCTGGCGTCGGCGACGAACTGCCGCTGGCTCGCGGCCGCTGTTTCCAGCCGGTCGAGCATGCTGTTCATCGTCTCCGCCATGGCCGCGACTTCGTCGTGGGCGACCGGCACCGGCACGCGGGCGTGCAGGTCGCGGGCGGTGATACCGGCGACCCGGCGGCGGATGGCCTCGACCGCGTGCAGTGACCGTCCGACGAACAGGAAGACCGCCGCGCCGACCACCAGCAGCATGGGCGGCAGCCCGGCGGCCAGGATCGCGGCGACCGCCTCGGTGCTCTCGTTGACGGGCCGCAGCGACTGCGCCACCAGCACCGTCGTGGTACCTGAGCCGGTGGCGACCCCTTGGGCGGCAATCCGGTAAGGGTCCTCGTCGGCGAACGGCAGCAACCGCTGCTCTCGCAGCACCTGGCCGGGGCCGGGACGCAGTGGGGACAACGGCGCGGCGCCGCCGAGCGCGGCCGAGGCTGCCTCGACCCGCCCGGACGGGTCGAGGACCTGCACCAGGGTCTGCTCTCCCGGGCTGGGCTTCAGTGTCTGGGTGATCGCGTCCTCGTCGCCGGCGGCCACCGCCGCGGCCACCTCGGCGGCGCGTTGCCTCGCGGCGGCGTCCACGTTCCCGGTCAGGTCCGCGCGGGCCAGGTAGACGAACGCCGCCGCGCCGACGGCGAAGGCCAACGCCACCACCACCGCGGCGGCCAGCGCCGAGCGCAGCCGCACCCCCACGCGCCTGCGTACCCACCGAACCGGGCCCCCGAAAAGCCCGCGCGTACCCGCCATGACCGCAGCCTAGGCATCGTCGGGCTGAGAAAGCCCTGAGAGACGCTCAGCAAGCGGCAGCCGAGCCGTCGCCGTAGACGCGCCAAAGATCCGGGGCAGCCCCGCAGCGGGGATTGCCCGGTCGCGCCGGCCTCCCCTCATCCGCCGTCGGCCGCCAGCCGGTAGCCCATCCCCCGCTCCGTCTGGATGGCCGTCCGGCCGAACGGTTGGTCGATCTTGCGGCGCAGGTATCCGACATACACCTCGACGATGTTGGGGTCGCCCTCGAAATGCTCGTCCCAGACGTTCTCGATGATCTGCGTCTTGGACACCACGTCGCCTCGGTGACGCATCAGGAACTCCAGCAGCGCGAACTCCCGCGCGGTGACCCGGACCGGCTGCCCGGCGCGGGTGACCTGCCGCCGGGCCGGGTCGACGGCCAGGTCGCCGGCGGTCAGCACCACCGGCCGGACCGGGGCGCCCCGACGGACCAGAGCCCGCAGCCGGGCCACCAGCACCACGAACGAGAACGGCTTGATCAGGTAGTCGTCGGCGCCGAGGTCGAAGGCGTCGGCCTGGTCGTACTCGCCCTCCTTGGCGGTCAACATCAGCACCGGCGTCCAGACTTCCCGGGACCGCAGTTGCCGGCACACCTCGTAGCCGTTGAGACCGGGCAGCATGATGTCGAGCACCACCACGTCGTACGGGTTCTCGGTGGCCGCCCACAGCCCGTCGATCCCGGTGTGCTGCACGTCGACGGCGAAACCCTCGTCGGCAAGACCGGCCCGGATCACCTCCGCCAGGGCGGTCTCGTCCTCGACGACCAGCACTCGCACCCCGCTCATCCCTCCCCGCCCACGGACACCCACGTCCCCGGCCGGGTCCGCATCACCTCCCATCATGGCGCGATGATGGGAGGTGAGACGGCCATCCGCCTGGACGTCGCTGTCACCGCTGCAGTGCGGGACTCGTCTCGTCCGTCGGCACCGCCGGCGACGCGTCTCGCTTGGTGGCGCTGAGATAGACGACCAGTGCCAGGATCGTCGCCAGGAACAGGGCGCTGGTGACGACCGTGCCCAGACCGAGGCCCCCGTCGTCGGGGGACTGCGACAGGTAGTCACCCAGCGACGCACCGAGCGGGCGGGTCAGAACGTAGGCGATCCAGAAGGCCAGGATCGCGTTCAGCCAGGACCGGGAGTATGCGGCCGCGACCACGGCGATCAGGCCGCCGAAGATCAGCCCCGCGCGCCAGTAGCCCAGATCCAGGCCCTCCGCCAGCAGGTCACCCGCCGCCGTTCCGAGGGCGAACGTGAACAGGATCGCCGCCCAGTAGAACCCCTCCCGCCGGGAGGTGACGATCGTGTGGATCGACAGGGTCCCCTCGCTGCGGTACCAGGCCGCGAACGTCGCCGCCAGCGCCACGGCGAAGACGGCCGTGGTGACCTCCAACGGCACCCCGAGGTTGTCGACCAGGTTGTCGGTGATCAACGTGCCCACGATGCTGATCAGGACGACCGCCAGCCAGTACACCCACGGCACGTACCGGTCGGCTCTGAACTGCACGACGAGCACGACAGCCAGCAGCACGACCATCGCCACCGTCGTGCCGGACAGACCGAGGTGCAGATTGACGTTGAGGAAATCCGCCGCCGTCTCACCCACCGTGGTCGCCAGGATCTTGATGACCCAGAAATAGATAGTGACCTCAGGCACCTTGTTCAACATCTGTCGAACTTGAGGCACCGAGGCGTACTGATACTGATTGTCGATTTTCATCCCGGGAGGCTCGCACGGAGATCCTAAGAACAGGCTGAAGCGCATGCCGCCACGAAGGCGCCGGGGCGAGGTTGGCCTCGACGGTCCTCGGGCTGATCAACAGACGCGGGATGCGCCTTGGGCCGTGCGGTGCGTACAGTTCCGGGTCGGACTTGGGGTGGGCCGGGTAGCTCCGGCGCAGGGAACGGGATGAGACAGCGACGGCATGACGGCGGACAACATTACCGAAACCGGTCGACACGGCATTGACCCCAGCCGGCTGGAGACCTGTCTCAGCGTCTTTGAGGCGTTGGAGGACCTGCCTCCCGATCACCCCGACGTGGTGCGGGTGCAACGGGCCACCGCGAAGCTCTACAAGGTGATCAAGCAGCGACGACGCGAGGAACGGCGGGATGCCATCGCGGCGGCCGACCGCGCGGTGACGGCGGCCACCGCCACCGGCGCCCCGGGCCGGATCGACGACGAGACCCAGGGCGTCCCGCTCGCCTCCCCCACCGTGGGCGCCACGGCCGGCGTCCTGCACAATCCGCGCGGCTGCTACGTCTGCAAGCAGCGCTACCGCGAGGTGGACGCCTTCTACCATCAGCTCTGCCCGCCCTGCGCCGCGCTCAACCGGGAGCGCCGCGACGCCCGCACCGACCTGACCGGCCGGCGCGCGCTGCTCACGGGCGGCCGGGCGAAGATCGGCATGTACATCGCGCTGCGGCTGCTGCGCGACGGCGCGCACACCACGGTGACCACGCGGTTTCCACACGACGCGGTCCGCCGATTCGCCGCGATGCCGGACAGCGGGGACTGGCTGCACCGCCTGCGGATCGTCGGGATCGACCTGCGCGACCCCGCCCAGGTGATCGCCCTCGCCGACTCGGTCAGCAGCCAGGGACCACTCGACATCCTGATCAACAACGCGGCGCAGACCGTCCGCCGCACGGCCGGGGCGTACGCGCAGCTCGTCGCCGCGGAGGCGGCGGCCCTGCCCGACGGGCCACTGCCGGAGATGATCACGTTCGCCAAACCGGCCGGCCGGGGCGACCCGGCGGGCAGCCTGACCGCCCCGCCGCAGTCAGCCGCGATCACCCCGCACGCGCTCACCGCGCTGGCGCTGACCAGCGGCTCCGCCTCGCCGGACCGGATCGCGGCAGCCACCGCCATCGACGCCGGCGGTCTGGTGCCGGACCTCGACCCGGTCAACAGCTGGGTGCAGCGGGTGGACGAGGTGAACCCGGTCGAGTTGCTCGAGGTGCAGCTGTGCAATGTGACCGCGCCGTTCGTACTGGTCAGCCGGCTGCGACCGGTGATGGCCGCAGCGACCGCCCGCCGCAAGTACGTGGTGAACGTGTCGGCGATGGAGGGCCAGTTCGCCCGCGGCTACAAGGGGCCGGGGCACCCGCACACCAACATGGCCAAGGCCGCGCTGAACATGCTGACCCGGACCAGCGCCCAGGAGATGCTGGCCGACGGCATCCTGATGACCAGCGTCGACACCGGCTGGATCACCGACGAGCGGCCCCACCCGACGAAGATGCGGCTGGCGGACGCCGGCTTCCACGCCCCGCTGGACCTGATCGACGGCGCAGCCCGGGTGTACGACCCGATCGTCCGCGGTGAACAGGGCGAAGACCTGTACGGCTGCTTCCTGAAGGACTACGCGCCCTGCGCCTGGTGATCAGCGCGCCCACCCGGTCGCTTCACCCTCGTCAGTGGTGGACCGAGATGTGGACGTGGTCCAGATGCTGCAGCGTCGCCACATCGCCGGGCGTGGCGTTGGCGCACTGGGCGCTGGTCAGTGCCGAGTTGCAGTAGTACTGCCAGCCGGAGCCGCCGGCATAGTGGATACGGCCGTACCAGATGATGTACTTGACCTGAAGGGCGGCAGCGTTACGGACGGCCCAGTCGGCCATCTGGTCACCCAGTACCCATACGCTTCACACGGCGTGCACGGGTCAGGATGAGCAGCTGTCACAGGTTGTGGCGGTCGTCGGCCGGCAGGCTGGGCGGCTCGGGTGGCTCGGCGGACTGGTCGGGCTGCCCAAGCTGCGCAACATGAGTCGGGTCGAGGACCCGAGCGAGGAACGAGCGGGTCCGTTCGTGCCGCGGCGCGCCGAGCACCTCCTGCGGCGGACCCTGCTCGACCACCACGCCGCCGTCCATGAACACCACCCGGTCGGCGACGTCCCGGGCGAACGCCATCTCGTGGGTCACCACCAACATCGTCATGCCGTCCTCGGCCAGCTTGCGCATGACGGTGAGGACGTCGCCGACCAGTTCCGGATCGAGCGCGGAGGTCGGCTCGTCGAAGAGCATCAGCTTGGGTTCCATCGACAGCGATCGGGCGATCGCCGCCCGCTGCTGCTGCCCTCCGGAGAGCTGCGCCGGGAACACGCCGGCCTTGTCGGTCAGGCCGACCCGTTCCAGGTTGTCTCGCGCGATCCGCTCGGCCTCGGCGCGGCCGCGCCGGAGCACCCGGCGCTGGGCGATGGTGAGGTTGTCCAGCACGGTCAGGTGCGGGAAGAGGTTGAACGACTGGAAGACCATGCCGATGCCGCGGCGTACCGAGTCGATCTCGACGTCCGGGTCGGTCATCTCGATCCCGTTCACCCAGATCTTGCCGGCGGTCGGCTCCTCCAGCAGGTTGACGCACCGCAGCAGCGTCGACTTGCCGGACCCGGACGGCCCGATGACGCAGACCACCTCGCCGTGGCCGACCTCGAAGTCGATGCCCTTGAGCACTTCGAGCGGCCCGAAGGACTTGTGCAGGTCGCGGATCTCGACGGCGGGCCGGGTTTGGGTAGTCGTCATGCGGGTCACCGAGCCTTGGCGTAGCGGAGTTCGAGGCGTCGTACCACCTGGGAGAGGGGCAGGGTGATGATCAGGTAGGCGAGGCCGGCCACCAGCAGCGGGGTGGCGTTCACCCGATCGTTGAGCATGTCCCGACCGAACTTGGTGACCTCGATGGTCTGCGCCGTCACGCCGAGCACGTAGGCGAGCGACGAGTCCTTGGTGAGCAGGATGAGTTCGTTCGTCAGCGGCGGGATCACGATCCGGAACGCCTGCGGGATGACGATGGTGCGCATCGCGGTGAAGTGCGACATGCCGAGGGTGCGGGCCGCCTCCATCTGCCCCTTCGGCACGGCCTGGATGCCGGCCCGGATGGTCTCGGCCATGTACGCCGCGGCGGTCAACCCGAGACCGATCGCGATCGAACCGAACACGCCGCCCGGAATCTCCCGCTCCGGGAAGGCGATGGGAATGCCGTACCCGACGAGGAAGAGCACCAGCAGCGCGGGCAGACCCCGGAACAGCTCGATGTACGCCGTCGCCAGCCAGCGGTACGGAGCCACCCGTGACAGCCGCATCAGCGCGAGGATGGTGCCGAACACGAGGCCGAAGGCGAACGCACCCAGCGTGTAGAGGATCGTGTTGCGCAGCGCGACGGTGATGATCGTCGGGAACATCGACTCGATGATGTCGACCCGGAAGAATGCCTCTCTCAGCCTGCCCCAGTCCGCGGCAAAGATCGCCACGGCGATGATGGCGATGAAGGCCAGGTACTGGAGCCAGAGGGACAGCCGCTCTCGCTGGCGGCGCCGCAGCTTCACCGTTCGACGCTCCTTGACTGTGCGGAGGTTGCCGACGCGGAGGGCGCGCGCCAGGCACGCGCCCTCCGGCCAGGAGATTGGATCACGCGTTCGGCTGCTTGCCGATCCACTTCTCGTAGATCTTGTCGTAGCTGCCGTCCTGCTTGGCCTTGGCCAGCACCTCGTTGATCTTCTTGAGCAGTTCCGGGTTGCTGTCCTTCTTCACCGAGAACCCGTACTGCTCGCCGGTGTCGAACTCGGCGGTCACCTCGAACCCGCCCTGGTGCTCCTTGATGTACTCGGTCCAGACCGGCAGGTCGTTGACGGCGGCCTCGATCTGGCCGTTGGCGAGGGCCTGCTGCAGGGCGGCGAGATCCTCGAACTCGACGAGTTGCAGGCCCTTCTCCTTCTCGAACTTCCGGGCGTAGTCACGGCCCGTGGTTGCCGCCTGGACGCCGACCTTCTTGCCCTTGAGGTCGTCGAGCGACTTGTACGTCTTGCCGGTCTTGACCAGCATCGCCTGGGTGGCGTCGAAGTAGGGATCAGAGAAGTTCATCACCTTCTGCCGTTCCTCGGTGATCGTCATGCCGGCCGCGGCCGTGTCGCACTTGCCGGTGTTCAGGTCCTGGCCGGACTTGATCCCCTCGAACGGCGTGTCGACGATCGTCTGCTCGACGCCCAGTTGCTTGGCGACCAGGTCCATCACGTCGACGTCGAACCCGATCACCTTGCCGCTGGCGTCCTTCGACTGGAAGGGCGCGTACGGCAGGTGGGTGCAGACGGTGAGCTTGCCCTTCTCGATGAGCTTGACCCCGCCCGCCTGGACCTCGCCCTCATCCTTCTTGGCGCATCCCGCGCTCGCCGCGAGGGCGGCGATCGCCACGATGAGGCCAGCCTTGCGGACGGCGCTATGGAACCTCACGGCAGTGTCCCTCCGATCGACCCCGGTATGACAGGCAGCCAGGGATGGTGCAAAGACGGTGTGACAGGGGACGCTACCTGATCGCCCGAGCCGTACCAAGATCACGACGGGGCGCTGAGCCAAGCTGCAACCGATCCGCTCAGTAAACCCGGCACTCGGCAAGCAAGCGGACGTGGAAAGGCGCCCGCCCGACTCCTCGTGGACCGCAGAAGGGGTCGCTCGGCTGCCGTACTTCGAGGCGACGAGGGATGGGCGCCACCTTGCCGCCAAGGGTTGAATGATGGTTCACTTCTTGCGTGGCCTACCGGAGCACCGAGCGTGTGAAAGCTCGGCTGAGCGCCTCCCGGGAGCGGATCATTGCCGCCGCACTGGAGATCATGGCCGGGCAGGGATACGCCGGTTGCTCGGTCGCCGCCGTCGCCGGGCGGGCCGGCATGGCGACCGGCAGCGTCTACCGCCACTTCCCCACCAAGGCCGACCTGTTCGCCGAGGTGTTCCGCACGGCCTCCCAGCGCGAAGTGGACGCGGTCGCGCGCGCCGCGGCGCTGCAGGCCACCGTCGCCAAGCAGGTGTCAGCCGTCATCGAGACGTTCTCCGGCCGCGCGCTGCAGTCCCCACGGTTGGCGTACGCCCTGCTCGCCGAGCCGGTCGACCCGGCGGTCGACGCCGAGCGGCTCGTCTTCCGCCGTGCGTACGCCGAACTGATCGCCGGGTACGTCGCGGCGGGTGTGGCGAGCGGTGAACTGCCCCCGCAAGACCCGGACGTGACCGCGACCGCACTCGTCGGCGCCCTGGCCGAGGCCATGGTCGGCCCGCTGGCCGCCGGGGTCGCCGGCCCGAGCACCATCCCCAGCCTGATCACGTTCATCCACCGCGCGCTCGGAGTATCGCCCTGACGACACACGAGGTCTTCAACCAGGTTCCCACGCTGACCGGCTACGACGCGGCGGACGACCCGGCACTGCTCGACGGGCTCGAGCGGGAGGGCGCCGGCTGGGCCGCCGCCGAGTTGCATGAGCTCGGCCGGATCGGCGGTACCGAGCAGGCGATCGAGTACGGGCGGCTGGCGAACGAACACCCGCCGGTCCTACGCACCCACGACCGCTACGGCCACCGGATCGACGAGGTGGAGTTCCACCCGGCCTGGCACGAGCTGATGCGCACCGCAGTCACGCACGGCCTGCACGCCGCACCGTGGGCGGATGGCCGGCCAGGCGCACACGTGGCCCGGGCGGCCAAGTTCTACACCTGGCGCCCCGACGCCGGCCACGGCTGCCCGATCTCGATGACCTACGCGGCCGTGCCGGCGCTGCGGCACAACCCGGAGCTGGCCGCGCAGTACGAGCCGCTGCTCACCGCCAAGGCGTACGACTTCGGGCTGCGTCCGCCGCTGGGCAAGCGGGGGCTGCTGGCCGGCATGTCAATGACGGAGAAGCAGGGCGGCTCGGACGTGCGCGCCAACACCACCATTGCTCGCGCCGAGCCGGACGGCACCTACCGACTCCTCGGGCACAAGTGGTTCACGTCGGCCCCGATGTGCGACATCTTCCTCACCCTCGCTCAGGCGCCGGGCGGACTCACCTGCTTTCTCGTCCCACGTGTCCTGCCGGACGGCACGCGCAACACGATGCGGCTGATGCGCCTCAAGGACAAACTCGGCAACCGGTCCAACGCATCGGCGGAGGTCGAGTACGAGCACGCGGCCGCCTGGCGCGTCGGAGACGAGGGCCGTGGCGTGCGCACCATCATCGACATGGTCAACCTGACTCGCCTCGACTGCGTCATCGGCGCGGCGGCCGGGATGCGCCAAGGGGTGATCACCGCCGCCCACCACGCCACCCACCGGCGGACCTTCGGCCGGTACCTCGTCGACCAGCCGCTGATGCGCAACGTGCTCGCCGACCTCGCGGTCGAGTCCGAGGCCGCCACCGTCCTCATGATGCGGCTCGCCGGAGCGACCGACCGATCCGCGCGCGGCGACGCCAGCGAGACCGCGTTCAAACGGCTCGCCCTCGCCGTCGGCAAGTACTGGGTCTGCAAGCGCTGGCCGGCGCACGCCGCCGAGGCCCTCGAATGCCTGGGCGGCAACGGCTATGTCGAGGAGTCGGGCATGCCGCGGCTGTTCCGCGAGTCGCCACTGAACTCGATCTGGGAGGGCTCCGGCAACGTCGCCGCGCTGGACGTACTGCGTGCTATCACCAACGAGTCCCAGGTCATGGAGGCGTTCCGGGCCGAGGTGACCGCCGCCGCCGGCGCCGACGCGCGGCTCGACGCCGCGCTACGCCAGGTGCAGGCTGACCTGTCCGACCACGGCGACCTCGAACTGCGGGCCCGCCGCGTCGTCGAACGGCTCGCACTGGTCCTGCAAGGCTCGCTGTTGGTGCGGCACGGCCACCCCGCCATCGCCGACGCCTTCTGCGCCTCCCGGCTCGGGGGCGACCACGGCCAGGCATTCGGCACACTGCCGAGCGGCGTCGACTTCGCCACGATCATCTCCCGCGCCGCGCCCAAGGTGGGCTGACCGAAACTGTCAGGGCCCACGGCGGTGGCTGCTGACGCTGTGCCTGGCTCCGATCCCGCGCTGGCGGGCTGACCGCGCTCGCCGCCCGGCAAGGAGCCGTCGCCCTGGCCATCGCCGTCGTACCCTCGCTGCTCGCCCTGCTGGGAGCGGGTCGCCGCGGCGTACGGGTGCTGACCACCGCCACCCGCCGCCGGGGCCATCACGCCCGTTAGTCGGCGGTGGCCCCCGCCGTACCCGGTCGCCAGCCTGCTCCGTCGAATCTGGCGACCAAGTCCGTTTCCTGGAACCAACGGCGTGGTCCGCTGCCCTCGTGCGGTCGCGACGACCCTCGTAGGGTGATGGCATGGCTGAGCGATCTCTGACCTTGATGGCGGTGCACGCCCACCCCGACGACGAGGCGACGAGCACCGGCGGTGTCCTTGCCCGCTACGCGGCGGAAGGTATTTCGACAGTGCTGGTGACCTGCACCGACGGGCGGTGTGGCGACGGCCCCGACGGCGTCAAGCCCAGCGACCCGGGGCACGACCCGGCCGCCGTGGTGGCGATGCGGCAGGACGAACTGGAGGCTAGCTGCGCGGCGTTGAAGGTCACCCACCTGGAGACCCTCGGCTATGCCGATTCCGGGATGATGGGCTGGCCGACCAACGATCTGCCCGGCGCGTTCTGGACCACGCCGGTGGCGGAGGCGGCGGACCGGCTGGCGGAGCTGATCCGACAGTACCGGCCGGACGTCGTCGTCACCTACGACGAGAACGGCTTCTACGGCCACCCGGACCATATCCAGGCCCACAGGATCACCATGGCGGCCGTCGCGAAGACCGACATCCCCGCGAAGGTGTACTGGACCACTGTGCCGCGCTCGGCGTTCGCGGAATTCGGCCGACTCATGCAGGAGCTCGGCGTCGAGTGGGCCGAGCCGGACGCGTCGTCGGCGGAGCCGGGGCCGCAGCTCGGCCTGCCCGACGACGAGATCACCACCTGGGTGGACACGAGCAGCTACGGCGCGCAGAAGTTCGACGCGTTGGCCATGCATGCCAGTCAGACCGAGAACATCTTCTTCCTGCAACTGGGCAGGGAGCGGTTCACCGAACTGATGGGCATGGAGACCTTCGTCCGGGTCCGCGACACCACTGGCGCGCCGCTACCCGAGGACGACCTGTTCGCCGGACTGCGCTGACCGGTCCAGGTCGTCCGGGAGACCGGCGTTGGCCACCTTGCTGAACAGCGTGAACATCACGGCACAGGGCAGGAACGGGCGTTGCTGGCGCTCGCCGTCTGAGGCAGGCCGTCCGTTTGGAAGGTGCCTTGATCTGGGCTCTTGGCCTTCTCGACCATGCACTTAGCTGCTGTACCCAAGCAGAAAGGGCACCTCCAGAGACTGGGAAGTGGCCTCTGGCCGGCGTGAGCGATACCCCAGCTGGCCGACCAGGACGCCGACGCCACAGGCAGGTAGCCGACGATGAGCACCAGCCGGACCAGCGCGTACGCCAGGGCGAACCACCGCCCGGTCTGCTCGTCGATGTCGTCCACGGAGGCCGGCCATCCCCACCACCCCGGCCATCGCGGTCAGGGTGAGCAGCCGGAACACCGGCGTCGGTGTCGAAGCGGTTCGCGTACAGGGTGGTGCTGGCCCAGGCCCACCAACCGACGGAAAGAACCGCGGCGAACTGCAGCCCACCGGTCCACGTCTCGTCCGTGGCGAGCAGGTCGGCGCAGCGCGCCACGAAGAGCACGAACGCCAGGTCGAAGAAGAGCTCCAGCCGGTGGCCGAGCGGTTGGACTCCCGGTTGAGCTCGGGCGGACGTACCGGCTCGATCTGCTCGACCTCCTCCTCGTCGAGGCGTCGGCGTTGCTCGCCGTCCAGGTTCTGTCGTACGGCTCCGCCGAGCTGTGAGCCCATTGTGAGCAGAGCGTGAGCGGACGGCGTCAATCTTGGCCCCGGTCGGCAGACCGATGAACTCCAACTGAGAGGTCTCGGGCCATGATGCGGTGGATCGTCGGGTCAAGCGTCAAATATCAACGACTGGTGCTCGCCATCGCCGTCGCCCTGATGGCCGTCGGCTTCGTACAGCTTCGCAACACGTCGGTCGAGGCCCTGCCGGAGTTCGGGCCGGTGCGGGTGGACGTGCAGGTCGAGGCGCTCGGGCTCTCCGCCGAGGAGGTGGAGAATCTGATCACCAACCCGATGGAGAACGAGTTCTTCAACGGGATCCCGTGGCTGGCCAAGCTCGAGTCCCGCATGCTCCCGGGATTGTCGTCGATCGAGATGACGTTCGAGCCGGGCACCGACCCGATCCGGGCGAGGCAGCAGTACGCCGCTGTCCTGGCAGTTCCAGGCCGTCAACACCGGCAGTTTCGACGTCTACGTCGTGCTCATGACCGGCGGCGACTCCACGGCGGGCACCGGCCCGCTGGTGGTGAGCAAGCCGGTACACGTGACGGTGGCCGGAAAGCGGACTCTGACCGCAGGGGGCTCGCTGCCGGTTGCCATCGTCGTTCCGTTCGTGCTCGGTCTGGTGGCCGCAGCCGCCAGATACCGCATTCGGCGTACGAGTTGACACGAGGAACTCACCCTCGGATTCAGGGTTGCCGTGCCGGACATGGAGTACGGGCACCGCTCGAACTTGATGCGGTAACCGGTTACAGTGCTCGGACGGACCAACCGAGAGGCCTGGAGGCGCCCGGTGACGAACGTCAACGACCAGCAGCCGTCCTCCGCTCGATCCGATTGGAAGGCCCGTATCGCCCGGCGCAGCGACGACAGCGGCGTACGACCAGCACCGGAACTGCCGCCGCCGGCCGGGCTGACCGCCCGCGAGGGCGTCGGCCACGTCCGCCTCGCCTGGCAGCCGGTGGACGGCGCCGTGGGCTACCTGGTGCACCGCGCCCCACCGGACGACGGGACACCCGACGGCGGGTTCACCCCGGTCGACCACCTCGGCGGTGACGTCCTCGCCGTGCCCGACACCTGGTACGTCGACACCACCGGCGAGCCTGGCCGGCGATATGCCTACGCGGTCGCCTCCGTGCCGGAGGTGACCCTCACCGGGCCGCTGAGCGAACCGGTGCCGGCCACGGCCCAGCCGGTCGGCGACGAGCCGCCCACGGTGTCGCTGCGGCTGGACGCCGCGGCCGACGGGTCGGCCCTGTACCGGCCATGGCGGCCGATGATCGGCAGTGAGCGGCTGTCCCAACTGCTGTGCCGGGACACCTCGGGCGGCCGGGAAATCGGCATCGAGCTGCTGGCCGCGCTGCGCCGGGTGCATGACGAGATCGGTGTCGACGCCGTCCGCGCGCACGCGATCCTGCACGACGACCTCGGTGTCTACCGCGAGGTGGACGGCCAGCCGGTGTACGACTTCAGTCGTGTCGACGAGGTCTACGACCTTCTCCTGTCCGTGGGGCTGCGACCGGTGGTCGAGATCGGATTCATGCCCCGTGATCTGGCCAGCGACCCCGAGCGCACGGTGTTCGGCTACCGGGGTGTCATCTCCCCGCCCCGGGACTGGGGCCGCTGGGCCAACCTGGTCCGCGCTCTGGTCGCCCACCTGCTCGACCGCTACGGCGAGCAGGTGCTCGGCTGGGACTTCGAGGTGTGGAACGAGGCGAACCTGGAGGTGTTCTGGTCGGGCACCCGGGAAGAGTGGATGTGGCTGTACGACGTCACGGCCCGCGCCGTCAAGGACGTCGACCCGCGCATCCCGGTCGGCGGGCCGTCCTCCGCGGCGGCCGGCTGGGTGGACGCCCTGCTGGAACACGCCGCCACCACCGGCGCTCCGGTGGACTTCGTCTCCACGCACACCTATGGCAGTCCCCCGCTGGACCTGCGGCCCACCCTGGCCCGCCTGGGCGTGCCGGACGCGCGGATCCTGTGGACCGAATGGGGGGTGACCCCCACCCACTTCCACCCGGTCAACGACGGCGCCTCCGCCGCGGCGTTCCTGCTCACCGGGATGCGGTCGGCGGCCGGTCGGGTCGATGCGCTGTCCTACTGGGTGGCCAGCGACCACTTCGAGGAACTCGGCCGGCCGCCCCGTCTGCTGCACGGCGGCTTCGGGCTGATCACCGTCGGGGGAATCGCCAAGCCCCGCTACCACGCGCTGTGGATGCTCGCCCAGCTCGGCGACACCGAACTGCCGGTCACCGCCGACGGGGACGGCGCAGAGGGCCTGGTGCAGACCTGGGCCAGCCGGCGCGACGACGGCAGCCTGGCAATCCTGGTGTGGAACAGCACCCTCGACCAGTCCAAGCGCGACGGCGCCGCGTCGCTGACCCGGCGGGTCCGGCTGACCGTCGGCGGGGCCGCCGGCCGGCCGGCGTTGGTCACCCGGCTCGACCGTGAGCACGGCGACGTCACCACCCTCGCTCAGCGGCTCGCGGTCGGCGACTGGCCCACCGACGAGCAGTGGGAGGCGCTGCGCGCCGTCGACACCCTGCCGGCGGAAAAGGTGCAGTCGGACAGCGACGGCAGCGCCTGCGTCATCGACCTGGCGCTACCGCAACCCGGTGTGGTCCTGGTCGAGCTCGCCGGAGCGTGACCGGGAAAGCGCCACCCCTCAGGCCCACGCCGTCGGGGCCACATCACCCTTGGGCTGGAACCCAACGCCGGAGGCCGTCGGCTACCTGGTGTGCCGGGCCGACTGGCGCCGCGGGCCCGGCGGTCCGCAGCCGGAGCCGGCGAGGCTCCGGCTGCGAACCCCGCTACTGCTCGGCTGGTACGGAGAACTCCTCGATCCGCATCACCGGGTGCAGGAACCGCTCGGCGCCGCCGCGGGTGAACTCCTTCCGCAGGATGTCGCCGCCGTACAGGTTGCCGAGCGCGGCCATGATCATGCCCTGGTCGAGCGCCAGGTACCGCTTCGCGACGGTGCCGCTGCGCACGGCCACGGAGTCGTAGAAGCCGCCGGGCCCGTAGCTGTCGAACTGGTTGCGCAGCCGCGTCAGCTCGGCCTGCGCGTCGGCCGGCGCGTAGCGCATGGCGAGGAACACCGCGTGCGGGGTCACGACGCCATCGCCGTACGCGGTGGGCAGGGGCTGGGCGGGTCGGCCCTCGCAGCCCGCGAAGCCGTAGTCGACGCTGGTGCGTTCCTCGTCGCTGGTGTAGCCGTTGGTGTCGAGCCCCATGGCGTCCACCCCGTACTCCCGGTAGCCGCCCTGGGGGTCCGAGGCAGGCGAGAAGCCCCAGTGGCCGTACTTCGCGTCGTTCATGCCGTGCTCGATCTGGCCACGCACGTAGACCGGGTGGTTCCGGGCCCAGCTGTCCGGGCCCCACTGCTCCTCGGGCACGAACATGTCCGGCATGAGAGCCTCGAACATGTCACCGCCCCAGGTGGGCACGAACTGCAGGCCCCGGTAGCGGTAGGCGCCCTCGAAGACCGGCACCCCCAGGTACTCCCGCCACTCGCCGACCGGACGCATCTCCTGCCAGGACCAGTCACAGGTGTCGGGGAAGGTACGCCAGGGCGCGAAGTAGTGGGCGGGCGGCACCTGGCCGAGCGCGATCGCCACATAGCTGATCATCCGGGTCTCGCTGTTGAACGCCCCGTAGGTGTGGCAGGTGTAGTAGACGTCCGCACCGCGGTGCTCGTAGTTGCCCTTGGTCGAACAGCCGGGGGGCGGCTCGACCCAGAAGCCGCCGCGCATCAGCCCGGCCGGCACATCCGGCCCGCGCGCCTGTGAGTCGTAGTAGAAGCCGAAGTCCATGGCGTCAAGCAGCGGGTCGGACTTGTGGCGCAGTTGCGGCACCCCGTTGTGCACGATCATCAGGGCGGCGGCCAGCCAGGCGTTGTCGACGCTGGACACGAAGGGAAAGACGGTCGAGCCGTTTTCCGGCCAGGTCCGCAGCAGTTGCAGGGTGGCTGGGTCGTACCAGTTGTAGAACATGCCGGAGTCGGGGTGCCGCTCCAACCTGGCGAGGGAGTCGAGGGCGCGCGAGATACGCCGCACCTGCTCCCGCTCTCCGATGACGTGCAGCTTGCGGGCGGTGATCGCCGACCAGATGTACGCGCCGATGTTGGTGGGCGAGGTGTAACGGGCACGGCTCGCCGGAGCGAGGGTGCCGCCGATGTTGTCGGCGGGCAGCCCGGTCTGCGGGTCGGTCATCGCGGCCAACGATCGCCACGTGTCGGTGGACCATGCGGTGATGGTGGACGGGCTGATGGCCGACGTGGCGGCGGCTGACGCCAGGGAGTTGGTCGGTGGCGCCGCGGCGGCGCTGGCCGCGCCGGACGCGGCGAGGATGAGCGAGAGTGCCGCCGCCAGGGCGACACGGTAGGGACGGATCATTGGCTACCTCCGGAGGTCGATGTTCCGGGTCGTCACGCCACCGTCGGACGGCTATTTCAGGCCGGTGGTGGCGATGCCGCGGACGAAGTGCCGCTGCAGCAGGAGGAAGACGATAAGCACGGGCAGCACCACCACCACGGAACCGGCGAGCAGCAGCCCGAACTTGGTCTGGTTCTGGCCCACGCTGAACAGGGCGAGGGCGACCGGAAGGGTGTACTTGTCCTCGGTCGTGGCCACCACGAGGGGCCACAGGAAGCTGTTCCAGAAGGTGAGGAAGCTGAGGATGCCCAGTGCGGCGAGCGCCGGGCGGCACAGCGGCAGGACGACGCGGAGGAAGATTCGGAGCTCGCCGGCGCCGTCCACCCTCGCGGACTCGATCAGTTCGTCCGGTATGGACAGCATGAACTGGCGCATGAGGAACGCCCCCAGCGCCCAGGCCAGGAAGGGCAGCACCAGGCCGGCGTAGGTGTTGGTCAGGCCCATGTTGGCGACCAGCACGAACAACGGCACGAAGGTCACCATGCCGGGGACCATCACCGCCCCCAGGACCAGACCGAACAGCGCGCGGCGGCCCGGAAAGCGGAGCTTGGCCAGGGCATAGCCGACCGCCGAGCAGAACATCAGATTGCCGAGGGTGATCAGGCCGGCGACGACCGCCGAGTTCAGGAAGTACGTGGGGAAGTTCAGCCTGGCGAACAGGTCCCGGTAGTTGCCGAGTGTCGCGTGGTGCGGCCACCAGGTCGTTGGGACGAGCCGGATCTCGCCTTCCGGTTTCAACGACGACAGCAGCATCCAGACGAACGGACCGACCATGACGAGCAGCCCGATCACCAGCAGAACGTGCAGGACGATGCTGGCGACCCGGTCCCGAGGGCGCTGCGTCGTACGCCGTCCGGCTGCCTCCGGGGCCTCGGGCGAGCGTTCCCGCCGACCGGTTGCGGTCACCGGTGTCGACATCGGATCACCTTCCCTCGTCGGAGCGCAGCAGCCGGAACCACAGGATCGACATCAGCACGATCACCAGGAACAGGATGTAGCTCATCGCGGCGGCGTAGCCGTAGTTGCCGAAGCCGAACTGGTTGTAGATGTGGTACGAGACCGACAACGTCGAGTTGAGCGGACCGCCCCGGGTCATCACCAGCGGCTCCTCGAAGAACTGGAGGTAGCCGATGGTGGCGATGACCCCGACGAAGAGCAGGGTCGGGCGCAGCGCGGGCAGCGTCACGTACCGCAACTGTTGCCAGGTGGTCGCCCCGTCGATGCGTGCCGCCTCGTACAGCTCCTGCGGGATGGCCTGCAGACCGGCAAGGAAGATCACCATCTGGTAGCCGAGGTTGCGCCAGGCAGCCATCACGATCAGCGACGGCAGGGCGAGCCGGGTGTCGAAGAGCCAGTTCGGCCCGTGCACGCCGACCATTCCCAGCAGGCTGTTGAGCAGACCGGAGTCCGGCTGGAGCAGGAAGCGCCAGACCACGGAGATCGCCACGATGCTGGTCACGACGGGTAGGTAGTAGCCGACCCGGAACAGGGACCGGAACCGGGTCAGGCCCGAATTCAACCCGAGCGCCGCCGCCAGTCCGACCACCATCGTCAGCGGCACACCGGCGAGCACGAAGATGGCGGTGTTCACCGCGGCCTTGACGAACAGCTCGTCATGTAGCAGCCGGCCGTAGTTGTGCATTCCGACGGCGTTGACGCCGAGCGGGTTCCGCAGGTCAGCGCTACGGATGTCGGTGAAGCTCATCAGCAGCGAGGCGAGCACGGGCCCGGCCATGAAGACCACGAACAGCACGGTGAAGGGAAGGGCGAAACCCCAGCCGGCCGCGGCCCGGCGGAGGCGCAGGCCACTGCGCCCCCTCCGGGTGGACGCGTCGGACGCGACCGCGGTCATGTCAGGCCCCGGTGCCGATCGAGGTGGCTTGCTGCTGCATCGCCTTGGCGGCGTCTTCCGCTTTCTCTCCCGTCTTGCACATCTTCTCGACCTCGGCGTCGATGGCCGCGGCCACCTGCTCCCAGGTGGCGATGGTGGGCGGCGACTTGGCGTCTTCAAGTTGCTTGCCGAACGCCGACAGCTGGGGGTCGCCGCTCAGCGCCGGGTCGTCCCAGCCCTTCTTGACCGCGGGCAGGTCGGTGGCCGTCTTGTACCACTTGGCTTGCACCTCGGGGCGGGAGAGGTAGGAGACGAACTTCCAGGCGCCGTCACGGTTCTTCGCGTCCTTGAACACCGCCAGGTCTCCACCGCCAACGAACGAGGTGCCCGACTGCTTGGTGGGCATCGGCCACAGGTCGTACTTGCCGGTGCCGCCCTGGTCCTTGAGGATGGTGACGTGCCAGGGGCCGGAGACGAACGCCCCGATCTGGCCCTTGACGAAGGCCGGCTCAAGCGCGCCCTGCGGCAGGTCCTTCGGTGCGAGACCCTCGTCGAAGAAGGACTTGTAGAAGGCGAATGCCTCGACCGCCTCGGGGCTGTCGAGGGTGAACTTCCCGTCCTTGGCCACGTCGCCGCCGTTCTGCCAGACGAACGGCATGACGGTCTGCCAGGAACCGGTCTGGCCGGGCTGGAGGTTGACGCCCCACTTGGCGCCGCCCTTGTCCTTGAGCGCCTTGATCGCCGACTTGAACTCGTCCCAGCTCTTCGGTGGGGTGGTGACCCCGGCCTTGGTGGCAATTGCCTTGTTCACATAGAGCAGCCGCGTTTCCACGTACCACGGCACTCCGTAGGAGGTGCCGTCCACGACCGTGGTGTTCCACGCGCCCTCGTAGAAGTCGTCCTTCTTGATCAGATCGGACGGGGTCACGTCGAGCCCGCCGGTCTTGGCGAACTCCCCCATCCACGTGGTGCCGATGAGGCTGACGTCGGGCGTCTGCTTGCCGGCGATGGCCGTGGCGAGCTTGTCGTGTGCCCCGTCCCAGGGAACGGCGGTCACCGTGACCTTCGCGTCCGGATTCTCCTTCATGAAGTCATCGGCGATCACCGAGAGCTTCTCGCCCTCGGTGCCCATCGCCCAGACCGTGATGTCGCCCTTCGCCTTGCCCTCGCCGACGGGCTTGGCCGCCCCCTGGTTGCCCCCGCCACTGTCGCGGCCGCAGCCGGCCAGCGCGAGTACCGCCGCGAGGGTCACGGCGACGCCCCTACGGGCCCCTGTTCTCATCATGGAACCTCCATTTCAATCGGATGTTGTCCGCAGCTCGTGCGGATGACGAGCTGTGTTCGCAGCACCTCTCGCCGTACCGGGAGATGACTGTTCGCCACCCGGTCCTGCAGCCACCGGGCAGCCGTCGCGCCCAACTCGCGCATCGGCTGGCGCACCGTGGTGAGCCCCGCGTACCGGGCGGCCATCACGTCGTCCCAGCCGACGATCGCGACGTCCTCGGGGACGGACAGGCCCAGCTGTTCCGCCGCCGCCAGCGCCCCTAGCGCGACCTCGTCGTTCGCGCAGACCAACGCCTGGGGTCGGGGCGATCCCGCGAGCGCTCGCAGCGCCGCTTCCTGCCCCGCTGGTACGTCGAAGGCGCAGCGCATCGGCGCACGCGGAGGCCGAACTCCGCGGTCGACGAGCGCCGCACGGAAGGCGTCGTAGCGGGCGGTCACGTCGGACGACTCGTCGGGGTCGCCCAGGTAGGCGAACCGCCGGTAGCCGTGAGCGAGCAGATGGGCGATCAGTTCGCGCGCGCTGGCGTCGCTGTCCGTCGTGACGGTGTCCAACTCGCCGACCGGGGGCCGGGCCAGCAGGACGGTGGGCATTCCGGTCGCGGCGACCTGGGCGACCACGCCGTCGGACACGGTCCGGCCCATGATCGCCATGCCGTCGACACGACGGGCGAGATCAAGCACCTTTCGGCCCGGATCCGTCCGCCCGTGCGTGGCCAGGATCAGGACGCTGCTGCCAAGTTCCGCGGCGACTTCTTCGTACCCGAGGATCACCTCGGCGTAGTACGGGCCGGACAGGTCCGGAAAGACGATGCCGTTGGCCGCGTGCCGGCCCTCGGCCAGCGACTGCCCCAGGCGACTGGGTCGGAACTGTAGCTCCTCCACTACCTCGAGGACCCGCCGACGGGTCTCCCCGGCCACCTCGCCGCTACTCCGGAGGGCTCGGGACACAGTGGCGATCGAGACACCCACCCGCTGCGCGACCTCGTAGATCGTCACCTGCCGTCGATCCTGCGGGTTCACCAGGGCCCCCAAAGCGGGATGAAAAGCGGTTACACCTACCGGAAGCGCTTACAGTGGACTCACTGTGGCAGCGGTCACAATGGTTGTCAATCGATCGACCGCGATGCGGCCCAACTGCTCGAACAGGTATGTCGTACGGGCGGGCGAACGGGGGTTCTCCTCATATGCCGGTACCTCCGGTCATGGGGTTCGCCGGACAGCCGCAGCTGCGGCGCAGGACGAGTTCCGTGGGCAGCACGATGTCGCCGGAGGGGGCGCGCCCGGGCTCGTTCACCGCGGTGAGGATCAGCCGGGCCGCCTCGGCGGCCAGCTCGCGGACCGGCTGGCGGACGGTGGTCAGCGCCGGGTTGACCAGGGCGGCGATCGGGGCGTCGTCGAAGCCGGTGATGACGACGTCCTGCGGCACCCGCAGGCCCCGACCGAGTGCTCCGACGAGGACACCGAGGGCGGCCTCGTCGTTGGCGCAGACCACACCGCCAGGTCGGCTGTCGGCGCGCAGCAACTGTTCGGCGGCGAGGACGCCGTCGGCCTGCTGCATGCTCACCGCGACCGGCGAGGCCGGCGGGGTGACCCCCGCCGCCCGGTGGGCGGCGAGGAATCCGGCCCAGCGCTCGCTGACGTCGGGCGACCCCTCGGGGTTGCCCACGAACACCAGGTCGGTCAGCTGATGATCGAGTAGCAGGTGCCGGGTCAGCTCGGCCATGGTGGCGGCGTTCTCGGCCCGTACCGAGGGCACGGCGCCGGGACCCTCGCCGGCGACGACCACGACGGGCACTATCTCCGCCAGCCGGAGCAGGGTCGGGTCGGAGATGGTGCCGCCGATGACCGCCAGCCCGTCCACCCGACGGGCCATCTCCAGCACCTGCGCGTCGGAGTCCGAACGCAGATGTGTGCAGAGGATGTGGACGCTGGCCCGCGACGGAACGGCCTCGGACTCGAAGCCCTGGATCAACTCGGTGAAGTACGGACCGGACAGGCCCGGGAAGACCAGGCCCAGCGCGCCGTGCCGACCGGCGGCGAGTGCGCGACCGAGGTGGTGAGGGCGGTAGCCGTGCTTCTCGATTGCCTCGAGCACCCGACGGCGCATCTCCTCGGACACCTGGCCGGTGCCGTTGGAGACCCGCGAGACGGTCGCGACCGAGACACCGGCCAGTCGGGCGATCTCCCGGACGTTGAGCCGACTGCTGCCCATGACTCCCTCGATCCGTAACGCGCGGTTCACAGAAACCGGTTTCAGGCGACCATATGCAGGCGCGTCGAAGTTCACAAGGGTCGGGTCCACAATCTCCGGCGAGGGAGCCCTGCCCCACAGGTCCACGGTGCTAAGCGAGGACCGCAGGATCGTCATCGACGGCCGCCCGCACCTGCTGCCCTGCGGGGAGGTGCCCGACGGCTCCGTCGACCTGACCGGACGAACACACGAGCAACGCGACTTCGCCGGCTTCCTGGACTTCGCCCACCAGCGCGGGCTACGGGCAATGCAGTTGGTCGTGTGGCGGTCTCCGAGGTCAGCGCTGCCTTCACCCCGCCATCCTGCCAACACCCCAGCGGCGCAGCCGACCCCGCGGCACAGCGGCCCCAGGAGCGTCTGCCCAGCCGGGTCTACTGTTCAGGCCGCTCGCCAGTCGTCAGTCACGCGGGCGGCTTCGAAGTGCCACCAGCACTCCTCCTCCTCCTGACCTCGGAGCAGGATCGCCTTGACCGCTGGGAGGTCAACTGCGAGGAAGCCGGAAAGCAAAGATCGTCAGCAGGGTGGGCGCGCTCCGGCGGGGTCGGGATCTGGCGATGCGGTCCCGATCTTGAGGTCTGTTGTCAACGCCAATGGCGTGTTCTTAGAGGGCGTCTTGGTCGGGTTGGATCTAATACACGCCGGTTGATGCCTTGCTGGGCTCGAGCGGAGCGGTTCGCGATGATCGATGTATGACGACTCCTCGCCGTCCGTATCGCACTGATCTGTCCGA